>JAWLEY010000010.1:4896-26384 GCA_041685855.1 Perlabentimonas sp.
GGGAACACATCGGGAACTTTTAGCCCGAAACCATCGCGAAGGATGGTTGTGAAATCGTTCATGGTCATCCTGTCCCTGAAGCCCCAAAGAGCAATCTCCCCATCGGCTGGTGATAGGGCCATCATGATACCAAAGTCAAGATGAAATATTTTCCCCTGCTCAAGGGCAAAGCCGATTGTTGTGGGGGAGGGTGCACCGGGAATCCAGCCTAGCGATACGGCCGTGTTGGTTAAGGTTATAACGTCCTTTTTGAGCAGGTTGGAGATGCCGATGGGGTTTTTCCAGGTATCAACCATCGAGCCTGAGGCGGTTATTTCCTGTGATATTAAATCGTAGGATAGGGCCATCACCGTTTTGAGGTCGGGGTCCCACTTGGTTGGTTTTATTAGCATCTCTACCTTGGCAATGATCCCCGGGTTGAAGTCGCCATCGTTCGCTCCAACCTCCGCGTCAATGGTCACTCTCTCATATGTAAACCGGGTATGATTGGGCACCAGGTTAAGCACAATGGGCTTGCGGGTAAAATCCATTTCACCGGATAGAGCAAACCCCCCGGAGGTAATCTTTGCCCCAATCGCCATTAGGGGCTCACCTACTTTTAGCATATTAAAAAGGCCCGCAAGGTTCTCCTTGGTGTCGGCCAGGGCCTCAATCTCAAAGCCTGAGTTGGACAGCTTCAGCTTAATATCTTTTAGCCCGAGGTTAGCAAGGATGCTGTAGCCCGGCAACTTTTTTAGCTGGTCAATGGTAGCCTCCGTTTCCAAAGCTAAGGGTTCAATGCTCCCTGTAAAGGCGAACTGCCCATACTTGGGGAAATCAACAATAAATTCGTTGTTACTTTTTGTAACTGGCAGATTACCAAAACCTGGTAGGTTTATCTGTTCTTGAGATAAAACCGAAATGGAAATAACCATTGCCAGTAGTAAACTCGATAGTTTTTTATGCATTTTTCAATAGGTCTTAAGTTGCAGTTTGTGGTTGAATTATATGCTTAAAGCTAAAAGAAGCATTGTGTCTTTGAGATATAAATCGCTAAAGCGATTTTCTATTAGTTGATATTTTTATTTAAAATGAAATCTTCATCAAAAAAAAATAATAAAATTATACCTGCCTTAGGTAGTATATAATGTTGTTTTGAGTACTAGACTTAAAATAACAAGGGGCTGCGTAAAAAACGGCAACCCCTTGATTTTGTTAATTGAAAGATATGTATTTACTCATCGTAATTTTTTTCCGAAACCTTTTCGCCCTGGTCGTTGTAAATAATCCATGTTCCGGATCGTTCGCCCTGGGTATATTGCATGTCGTACCGTAAAGTTCCGTTCTCATCCCAAACGTACCATTTACCGTGTTTTTTGCCATTGTTAAAGTTAGCCTCAGCAATTTTCACTCCTTGCTCGTTATAGGTTTCCCATCGGTTGTCCATCTTCCCATTTCGGTATGAACGGATCTCGTTTATCTGTCCGTTTTCAAAATAGGTAATGTACTTGCCATCTAGTTGTCCCTCTTTAACATTAATTTCAACTTTAACTTGATTGTTTGAGTATCTTTCGATGTAGGATCCGGTAAATGGCTTATTCTCTTTGTTTAAGTAGATTCCTTCTTCGTTAACAGTTATTTGACTAAACGAGTTGAATGCGAAAATGCAGAGAGTAAATATTATTATTATTCTTTTCATTGCTTTACATGTTATTGAGTAGGTTGGTAATTGAAATCTTGTGTTTCCAACACTTTTATATTATAAATTACGTAAACTTACTTAAAATTGTTTTAGTTAAATCAGAATTTGTAATTAAATCCTAGGCTGAATGTTGTACCTGGGTTCAATCTGTTATATAGTTCAGGCGTTGCGTTGTATGATTTAAACACGCTATAATTTTTTTGGTTAAGTAAGTTTGTTGCTTTAAAATCGATTGATGTTCTTTGATCCTTTCCAAGATTCTTATTTAAGCTGAAGTTGAGGCTATGGAAAGGCTTAACGTATATGTCGGGAAAGACACCCGCTCCAACAATTGATAGCGTTTCACCTTTAACGTTGTAGAATAGCCCTGCTGAAAATCCTGCCTCATAATTATTGTAACTTATACCTCCGTTAATCACATAGGGAGATTGGCCGGCCATATTCCGGGTTTTTTCAATAGTTTGTCCCTCTTTCTCGAATTCTTTTCGCGAGTTGAATTCTGATGCAGTCATCTCAATTTCTGATTTTGTAAGCGTAACGTTTCCGCTGACATTGAAATATTTTAAAGCTGACCATAGCATGTCCAAATTCTTACTGAATTCAAACTCCACTCCGTATAAAGTTCCGTCGCCAACATTCCGGGCTTGATACTCTGTACTTGTTACTCCTGATGTAAGACGAACCAATTCGATTGGGGCATCAAAATCTTTATAAAAGAAGCTAGCTGATACATTTTGCCCCCTGTCCCAGAATATCTCCCACCTTAAATCCACATTATTGATGTAGGTTTCCTTCAGGTTACCATCCCATTCATCCACGGCATACAGACCACCATTAAAAATTGTATTACTGAGCGGGTCAATAATTTGAGCAAACGAAAGTTCCTTAAAGGATGGTCGTGCCACGGTCCGGGAATAAGAAGCCCTCAGATTCTGTTTTTCTGAAGTCTCAAATATGAAATTGATGCTTGGGAAAAAATCGGTTGACTCCAAAACCTTTTCGTTATCAAGTTTTCTGGAACCATTTTGATCTTGTCCGGTATGTCGCATTACATAGTTTTCTACCCTTAATCCGACAATGGTTTTTAGTTTGGAAAAGGGGTAAAATTCATTGGAAATATATGCAGCTGTATTGTGAACGTTTGATTTGTATGCATTTGATGGGCTACTTTCAGGTATCATATAAATATATCCGTTGGTTCCATCGTATATGTTTTCGGGTTGTAATAATTGCGATGCATCAGCCTCGGGATAAGTAACAGACATTTGTGTAAACTGATAGCCCATTTTAATAATCTCGTAATCACGATTTTTATAATTATGGTTAGCTCCAAATTTGAGCATAGCATTTTTACCGCCGAATGTATACTTTTTTGTTAAATCAATTTTTGAGGAATTATTAATTTCATTGAGCTCTCGCCATATTCTGGATGGAAAACCGGCAGCGCCAGCATTAAATACGAAGTCTCCATCGGATTCGTGTGTGAATGCGGTTTTTCGAATATCCGGATCATCTGAGGTTGAAAAGGTTGGTGAGATGCGCCAATCTAATTCCCAATCTTTTTCGTCAAAAACATGAGTGCCCTGTAGCAGTAAATTGGTAAGTGACCGTTGATTGTACTGTAGCTGGTCAGAAGTAGCAATATAGCCCGACTGCCCCGCTGCTAAACCATTATTGTCTATTGAAAATTGTCCGGCACCACTGGTTCCACTTTGTAAATGCATAGCGGTAAGGCGAACTTTATTATAATTATTCTTATATGCCAGACCACCTAATGTACCAATCAGAATATTTTTTTCTCCCACAGCTCCTTCCTGGTGCGTTGAATAAATCATATCGTAATTGGAACTATTTGCATTCATTTTGTAATCCCCGTAGAATACATTGTCATCAAAGTTAGAACTTGATTTGTAGGATAATGAGAAAATATAGCCAAGTTTAGAATTTTTTTCTTTGTCGGAGCCAATATTATATTGGTTTCCCATCGATATCCCTAAGCTGTAATCGGCAAACATGGATTTAGTTTTAGCACCAAGGATAGGAGAAAAATGATTTACGAAATCATTTATCCTAGGGCCATTAGATGGAGTTGGCAGCAGCTGGTTTTCATTAGGAATAAAGTCAGGTAATGCCCTTGTTCCATCGTCAAAGCCAAGAAAGTCCGTTTTGCCACCCTCATAAGCTAGAAATTCCGGATTGAAATGCATGTTAGGGTTATATTCCATTCCTGCCGATATACTAAATATCTTTTTATCAGGAAAATCTTTGGTAGTAATGTTCATCAAGCCACCAGTAAAATCAGCAGGTAAATCGGCAGTGAAGTTTTTACTAACCATTATATTGTCAATAATATTAGTCGGAAAAATATCCATCTGCAGGCTATTCCGGTCGGGATCCAATCCTGGAATATCCATATTATTCAATGTGGTTTTCGAATATCTGTCTCCCAATCCGCGAACGTACACATACTTCCCATCCTCAACTGTAACTCCGGTAACACGTTTTGCCGCTTCTGCAGCATTTCCATCGCCTATCAATTCAATTTTTGCAGAAGAAATACCATCAAGCATCACTGCCGATCTTCTTTTTATGGTCTGTAAAGCTGCTTCTGTATTTCTGATGGCCCTCGCTGTTACCACAACATCCTCAAGTTCAACAGAACTTTCCCTTAGCTGAATATCGTTTAGAACTGTAACACTATTAGCATTTACAACAACATCCTTAACAACAAGTTGTTGATAAGAAATAAAAGAAATTTGAAGATCATAAGTTCCGGACTCCACATCGAGAGAGAATTTTCCATCAAGGTCAGTTGCTGTTCCTATATAGGTGTTTTTAACGACAACGCTAACTCCAACTAATGTTTCCCCAGTATTCTCATCATAAACATTTCCTCTGATGGTTCCTTTTTCCTGAGAGTAGGCAAGAGTTGTAAGTATTAAAGTTACCCAAGTTAAAAATGTACGCTTCATCATAATTATTCGTTTGCTGTGAAATTTTTAAAAACAACAGACCTGCATAGTATTAACTATACAGGTCGTTTTGTTTCTGTTATTATATAAGTCTCAAATATTCACTACCATGCAACAATTTTTCCAGCCTGATCAGCCCATGTCCAGCTGAATACAGAAAGATCAATTGCAGATGAATTTGCTGGGGCTGTTCCAGTTGCAATCCCGGAAGCAGTACCATCAATAGAAGCTGCAACATCATCAACATTAAGAACTACATCGGTAAAGGAGGTTTCTACGCCCTCTAAAAAATCATCAGGTAGAGTAAGATCTCCCTTCAAAGTAATTTGCTGACCGTCGGCAATTGCTGTAAAGAATACATTCTCGAAATGAACAAAAGTTTCAGGATCAAGATTGATAAGATCGCTGGAGGTTACCTCATCGGTGTTAGCAATTACGTATCCGTTTTTGAAAGTATAAGCACCAAATTCAGCAATCACAGCAGGATCATCCTTATCGCCTTCAATGCCGTCAAGCTCAAAACAGTGGTCATCAGATGCAATAATTACAAAGTTTTCGCAGGTTCCGTTCCATCCCTGATCAGCATCCAGGCCATCATCGCCAGCGTATACAACAACTGCATTTTTTACATCTACAGTTCCACCAAACCATTCAATGCCATCATCCTGATTGGCAACTACTTCAATGTTTTCAATAACGGTTCCCGATCCAACGCCGCCAAGGGTGAGACCATTGATCTCGTTCCCTTCACCAATATTACTTCCACCATGGCGAATGGAAATATACTTAATGACACCTGAATTATCTTCAGGATCATCACCACCATATCTGCCATTTTCGTCGGTAGTTGGTATCCCTTCAATTTGAGCAGTTGTTCCCTCTGCTACAGAAATTGGAGCTTTTCCCATTACCAAAACGCCTCCCCAATAACCATTGGCGGTGAGATCAAGGTTGGGGCTTTTAAAGTCTCCGCTGGCAACTTGTTCGGGAGTAATTTCATCAGCCACTGAAGTGAAAATAATTGGTGCTTCAGCCGTTCCCTCTGCCATAAGTTTTCCTCCTTGAGCAACAAGTAGGGCAGTTGCGTTGGTGCCAGTACCTGCTTCGCCTTTAATAATTGTACCTGCTTCAATGGTTAGAGTAGCACCATCCTCAACTGCTATTCTACCGCCCAGTTGATAAACCTTATCGTTTGTCCATGAAGTGTTTTCTGTAATATTTTCTGTTACAATAACATTTCCTGTGTCGTTTGTGTCTGGGTCAGGATCTGGATCATCTTTTTCGCATGATGTAAAAACCATTGCTAATCCAAGCATCAATGCAGAGGTGATTTTCAAATAATTTGTTCTCATTTTTTTTGTGTTTTTGGTTTATTAAAGTGATTTAATTCTGCTCATTTTTTACACTGACAAAACTAGACTTAAAAGATTTCTAAGGAATTAATATAGGTTTATGTAATTATTAATTTTAGGCAGGGTATGTTAAGGAATGGTTAATTCATATTATTATATAAGTGCTATCTGGCAATTATTTAGTGAGTTAGTAAGTTTGTGTGGTTGTTTGTTTGGGTTTAGGGTTTTAGGTTTTATGAAGAAAAATGAACCAAAAATGATTCGGTTTTTTTAAAATAGGTATGCATTCCTATTTTTTGTATTTTTACAAGTTCTCACAGCATTATTTTTTAAACAAAAAATCCTATTATGAATACTATCACAAGAATACTTACAGTTTTTGCTTTCCTTTTCATCCACATAAATGTTAACGCTCAACTTTTTGAGGATTTTGAGCAGGGGACCAAAAGTTACTATGATTTAGGTCAGGATGAGTTGGAAACAGGTGAATGGACATTTGATGATGCCTTGATAGGTACTTTAGACAATGACAAGAAGAACGGAGCAAAATCTACTCGAATTCGTAATGGTTATGCTGAGATGAATTTTGATTATCCAAACGGATGCCAGGAGGTGTCGTTCTATGCTGCAAATTATGGGACAAATACAGGAGGAGTATTGCAGGTTAGCTACTCCGTTGATGGTGGTCAGGTTTGGACGCTCTTAGGCGACGCAATTACTCTATCGGCAGACCTTCAACAGTACACTTTAAATTGTGGGGTTACTGGAAATATCCGTTTACGATTTGAAAAAACAGCTGGAGATAGGATTAATGTTGACGATGTTTACATAACCGATTATATTGAAACTCAGCCCGAGCCAACCATTCTTCTTAGAATTAACGATGCTTTATATGAGCATCAATCTACTTTCGATTTTGGACAAAATACTGGTCAGGCAACAGCAACCCTGCAAATACGTAATGGTGGTGATGAAGATTTAGTTATTTCCGGTTACAGTTTTAGTGGCGACGACGGATTCTCTCTTAGTGAGGATATTGCAGGAACTCTTGCCTCGCTCGAAACAGTTACTGTTAATTTGATTTATGAATCAACCATACCTGGGAATAAAAGCACCACGCTAACCATAAATTCGAACGATTCTGATAACCCAAGTTTTGAAGTCAATATTTTATCTGAAACTCTAGATAATTCCGACCCAATACCAATAAACATTGCACGCGATTTACCACAAGGGACCAGCGTTAAGGTGGCTGGCATTGTAACTGTTGCCCATCAATTTGCTGGCCCCGTTTACCTACAGGACGAAACGGGAGGAATTGCCTGGTATAGTAATGATATTATGCGCGAAGACTGGTTAGTTGGAGCAGTTATTGGCGACTCAATTGTTGTTACTGGTGAAGTAGGGGAGTTCTATGGACTTATCCAGATTGTAAATGAAACAGATTTTGAGGTTATCTCCGAAACAAATACTGTTATTGAACCCCTTGAAATAACTTTAGATCAGTTAAATAATGGCGATTACCAAGGAATGCTTGTTTCAATAAACGAAGTGGAGTTCTCAACTGAATCAACCACCTTTTCTGATAACACAAACTATGATGTTACTGATTTGACGGGTACAGGGCAAGTGAGAATTGATGGCTATACCAACATACCCGATACTCAGATACCAACAGGTATTGCTCAGGTAACCGGAGTGGCAGGCCATTACAGTGGAACAGAGCAGCTACTACCACGTTTTACAAATGATATTTTAGATTTAAGTGGACCTATTATTCTAACACTACCACCCTATGAGGTTTCTTCAACCCACAATTCTATTACGTTTGAGTGGGAAACGCAGGAGGAGGGACATTCCGAAATTAAGTATGGTACCACATCGTCGTTAGAACTGGGCAATGTAGTTGACGAGCAACCCAAAACTTCACATAGCCTTACAATAGATGGACTTGATCCTGCTACAGCGTACAGGGTGCAGCTTCGCTCTGCCGTTGATACGGATACGAGTAAAACCGCAATTTACATTTCGTCAACAGCCTCTCCCCAGGAAACAACAGGGCAAATACACACCTTTTTCAACAAGGATGTTGTTCACGATTTAGCAACAATTAGAGAGGCTGATGGAAATACTGATTTTTCTCATAAACTGATAGAATATATTCAGCTTGCTGAAGAAACTGCAGAATTTGCATTCTATAGTTTAAGTGGCGATGTTGGAGCAGCGGTAGTTGATGAGATTATTCAGGCTCATAATCGTGGCGTTGATGTTAGGGTTATTGCAACGGGGCATACTGGCACGGAGAACCCGCTAATTACCGAACTCGCACAGGCTGGGGTAAAGGCCGTTCAGAGCCTTGGCAACGAGCAGATGCATAATAAGTTTGCAGTTATTGATGCTCATCATACAGACCCAACAAAAACATGGATTATCACCAGCTCATGGAATGCAACGGATGAGGGTACATACGATCAGTTTCAGAATATGCTGGTAATACAAGATGTTGCAGTGGCCCGTGCCTACTGGCACGAGTTTAATCAGATGTGGGGTGGCGAGTCTGGCAGCTTTAATAGTTCATCTGCCATGTTTGGTCCATACAAAAAGGTGGTAAATCCCTCCGTCTTTTGGATTGGAGAGGATCAAACCAGGGTTGAGGTTTATTTTAGCCCACAAGCCAATGCGGAGTCGCATATGATACGTAATATTCTTACTGCCAATTCCAATATAGACCTTGCGCTTAATCTTATTACACGAAAATCTCTAGTTGATGCAATGAAGCATCAGTTTGACGATGGAGCCAAAGTACGTGGAACAGTTGCTGCTATAACCTTACAAGGCACGCAGTGGGAGTACCTTAGTTCGTGGGCCGATGTGCACCATTTTTCTCAGGCCGATTTTGGATTGCTACACCATAAGTATGCAATTATTGATGGAGAAGCAACAGGAGCAAACTCAAAAATTATTACCGGTTCTCACAACTGGTCGTCAAATGCAAACTTTAGCAACGATGAGAATACCATTGTTATCCAGAATCAAAGGGTTGCCAATGAGTACTTTCAGGAGTTTGCCGCTCGTTACTGGCAAGCAGGAGGTGAAGATGAGTTTAATGTTTCGGTTTGGGTAAACGAGTTGCTGCCCGATGCTTCTGAAGCTAAAACTTTACACCAGAACTATCCTAATCCTGTTAACGATATTACAAACATTGGTTTTAAACTAAACGTAAATCAACAGGTTACGCTTAAAGTTTTTGATATTACCGGTCGTTGCGTATCAACACTCATTGATGGGGTTGGCTTGCCTTCAGGAGATCATGCAGTTCAATTTGATGCATCTGGCTTACCCAATGGGACGTATATTTACAGATTACAACTTGAGGATGGTAGCTCTTTCTCTCAAAGGATGTCTGTTTTAAGGTAGGAGCTTGTAATTTATTCACAGTAAATTAGCTTTATCTTAAAAAATGTGATTTTGAAAAGCTATATCATTACAGTTTATATTAGTCTAATTTGAATGTTAATGGAAAATAAAAATTACAAGATTCTTCTAGTTGACGATGAGCCGGATATCCTTGAGTTTATCAGTTATAATTTGCGTAGAGAGGATTTTCAGGTGCATATTACTAACAATGGTCACGATGCCATAAAGCTGGCAGAGGATATTCAACCGCACCTTATCCTGTTAGATGTAATGATGCCCGAAATGGATGGTATTGAAACCTGCGAGGAGCTTAGAAAGCATGAAAAACTCAGCAACGTTATGATTGCATTCTTAACCGCCAGGGGAGAGGACTACTCTCAAATTGCAGGTTTTGATGCTGGTGGCGATGATTATATAACCAAACCCATTAAGCCTAAAGTTTTGATAAGTAGGGTTAAGGCGCTTCTTAAAAGGATTGATTACCGGATTGTTCCCAACGAAGAGGTTTCTTTACCTGAAAGTGGAATTGTTATTGATAAGGAGCGGTACCTTGTTATGAAAGATGGCGAGGAAATAGTATTGCCCAAAAAGGAGTTTGAGTTGCTTGCTCTCCTTTACACCAAACCCCAAAAAGTTTTTACTCGCGATGAGATTTTCGCATCCGTTTGGGGCGATAATATTATTGTAGGTGACAGAACCATTGATGTTCATATAAGGAAACTAAGAGAGAAGATAGGTGAACAGTATATTAAAACGGTAAAAGGAGTTGGGTACAAGTTTATGGATTAGCCTGTTCTATAAATTGCTTTATCTTTGATTAAAAAAAAAGCATGCCGCTATTCGAATGGAGTAAAAAATATAGTGTTAATATTAGTAGTATTGATGCAGAGCATAAGGTTCTTTTCAATCTTATGAATATGCTCTTCGATTCCCTGTCAGAGGGAAAGTCACACGAATTAGTTAACGATATAGTTCAGGAAATGGACGATTATGCCAAGAATCATTTCCAAACGGAGGAGTTCCATTTCAAAAAGATTGGTTACCCTTACCTTAATGAGCACAAAAGGTTACACAACTATTTTATTGGTGAGGTTGCCAAGTTTAAAGATAAGGTGATTAGGAACGAACCTTCTGTTTCTATTAAATTAATTGAATTTCTTCGCGACTGGTTTATTGAACATATCATGAGGGCTGATATGCAGTATGTTCCCTATTTCAAAGAGAACGGAATAGAATAATTGTTTTTTTTCAGTATGAAGGGTGTTGTAATACGAGATTATATTTCTTCCGATTTCCCTAAGATTATGAACTTATGGGAGCAAACAGGTCTTGGGAGAGCAAACCGAGGCGATAATCAACAAATAATTGAGCAGAGCATAGCAATGGGTGGCTGTATGTTTGTTGCAGTTTATCAAGATAAACTTGTTGGAACATCATGGATGACATTTGATGGTAGAAGATTGCATCTTCATCATTTTGGTGTTTTGCCGTCTTTCCAAAGGAAAGGGATAGGGAAAATGCTTACGGTTGAATCATTGAAGTTTGCTAAAAAGAAAGGCTATCAGATTAAGCTTGAGGTGCATCAGTCCAACAAACCGGCAATTGGTTTGTATAAAAAGTTTGGTTTCGAGTTTCTTGGCGACTACGATGTTTACATTATTCGCGATGTTAATGGGCTTAACTTATGAGTTCAAGCAAATAAACGCAGCACGTATCTTAACTAAAAATCTATTCCAAGCCCTTTTGAAACCGCATCGGTAAAGCCAGAGTTGTTGTTTGAGCGAACCTGCTGAAACTGCACTTTTAGCTCATCGGGGGCATTATTTACCACAAAGCAATTATCAAACTGGCACAGCATATCTAAATCGTTAAAATCGTTGCCAACGGTTACTACATCATTAGGTTTAATGCTGAGTTCATTGCAAAGCCACTCAATACCGTATGCTTTAGATACGTTCTTACGAAAAATTTCCATCCAAATTGATGTGCCATCTAAAGGCGAGGTGGCACGAATAACCTTGAGAGTGGGGAATCGCTTTTTAAGATTCTCAAACCATTTTACATTGCATGGTAGTACAGCCAGTATTTGTGTTGCGGGGGTATCGTAAACTACTCCGGGGATATAGGGCTGGCAAAACTGATTGTATATCTCTATCCTTCGCTCAAAGTCGGTGTTGCTATTTCCTGCTTTATGGTACAGAAACCGGTGGTTCGATGGAATAGGCTCATGCACCATGAAATCTACATTATGCCTCATTAACTCATTTACAATAACTTGAACTTCGTTGGGAGTTAACTCGGTAGTGTATGCAATTTCTTTGCTTTGCCATTTCATAGCACCAGCGCCAGACGAGAAAATTAGGTAGTCTATTGGAAAGTCTGAAGGTACCACATTTGAAAACGAATAGGGCGAACGTCCCGTAGCAATAGCTCTAACTACCCCCATGTTACCTAACTTAACCAGGGTGCTATAGTCCTTATCACTAATCCGGCCCTTAGAGTTTAGGAGAGTCCCGTCAAAATCGGTTACTACAATTTTATTTGGTGATATTTTACACATTATCAGACTTGTATGATAATTGACTGTTTGTCAAATCAATATGAAAAAGATATAAAAAAAACAAAAATCTTTAAAACAAATGTTATTATTATTCGTTAAATTTAACGGGACAAAAACAACAAATATATTGATTACAATATTAATAAAACTAGAATGCCTATCAAAAGACAGGTCGCCTGTTTTTTAATGGGATTTTTATTTTGTTAAATCAATTTAAACTAAACTTTGTTCTTGTTAATATTGGTTAATACAATTATGTTAATTCAGTATTAATTTTTTTTATCAGGTTTGTTTTTTTATTTTTATAGCACAATATATCAACCATAAAATTGAACAGATATGTCGAAAACAATCACATTTAATGAGCTCAGGAGGGTTAAAGACCAACTACCTGATGGAACCATGAAGTATATTGCTGATAAGCTTGAAATGAACGTTGAAACTGTTCGAAACTATTTTGGAGGAACAAACTGGGATAATGGCGAAGCAGTAGGGTTTCATTATGAACAAGGACCCGATGGAGGAATTGTTACACTCGACGACACTACTATACTTGACTTAGCATACGAAATTATTGAAAGCGAAGCTAAGCAGCTAGTATAGCATTTTTTATTTATTTCGTTGAGGGAAAGGCAGAGAGAAATTTCTGCCTTTTCTTTTTGCGCCTAACTTTAATTAGAGTACATAATAGCAAGGGTTAATATCATTAATAGTTAATAATCGCTACCAGAACTATTTTATTAGTATTATTTTTACACCCCTTAAGCATATAACCTTATCAGAGTTTTATTGTAAATAATTTAATGTCAACCCTTAATCAACATATTAAGCGAGCAGAAGCAAAGTGGCTAAATCATATTGAGCAGCACCTTAAAGTTTTATACAATGAAGTGCATTTGCCATCGCACGATATGTACCATCATTTAAGGGTTTGGCGTATCTGCAAGAAACTTATGTGGGAGATTGACTCGTTTGGACACCAAATTGATAGTGATACCCCTGAGCAACTGATAGTTGCCTCAATGTTTCATGATACGGGTTTAATTCTGGACAAGAGCGAGAAGCATGGCTACCAAAGCAGAATTTTATGCAGAAATTTCATTGCACAAAATCATAAAATTCAGGTTAATAACCTTGATTTGGTTCTAGATGCTATTGAGCATCACGACGATAAGAGCATTAAAATACAACCAGAGATTATTCAAAATCCACCAAAGGATATTTTAACTCTGCTTTCCACAGCCGACGATTTAGATGCTTTTGGGTATGTTGGGGTTTTCCGCTATCTCGAAATTTATTTGTTGCGTGGAGTATCCCTTAACGATATACCCAGAAAGGTTCTGAAAAATCTTGATAATAGGATAACAAATTTTAGTAATAATTATAGTATGCTAAAAGGTTTCCACAAAAATCAGGTTGATAGATGTGCAATAACTCAAAGATTTTATTGTGGGTTGGAATCAGAATACGCTAGTAAACATGCTGGGGATTTATCCTTTATTACAGACTTATTGGTCAAGCACCTTGTAAACGATAAAGAGGATATTAAAACAGCTATTACACATGGTTTGCTATCGCTTCAATCATCTGTCCTAATAGATTTTTTCATTTCACTCAAGGAGGAGTTGGAGCTATAGCAATATTATTTTTGAATCAATTTCAACCTTTTTGACTTAAAAACATCATAAATGAGTGTATTAGGTGTATCGGTTAAAGCAAAAATTCAGTTTACTTACTTCATATTATAATTCATATTGTTTCCAATGAAAAATTTTTTTATTCCTTTTATTGTGGCTGTTCTATTTTTCCTTGCTGCAATGTTTGTTCTCAAACAGATTGAGAGGAGAACATCAAATGAGAAATTTATTGAACTTCGTTATGAAGATAATGAGAGCCTGACCTACTACGAGGCTATATCTGCCTACAAAGCATTAGATAAGCAGCATGATGAAGCAAAATTGTTGACTTATGGCAAAACCGATTCGGGAAAACCTCTTAATCTTTTTGTCATCTCAAAAACAGGAAATTTTAGTCCAGAAAACCTTAGGGCAAGAGGTTTCAGGGTAGTTATGGTAAATAACGGCATACACCCAGGTGAGCCATGTGGAATTGACGCCAGCGTTAAGTTAGCTCGCGATGTTCTAGGTCAGAAAGAGAATTTGTGGGAATTAATGGATAGTACCGTACTTTGCATTGTGCCAATATACAACGTTGGTGGTTCTTTAGACCAATCTCCATACAACCGTGCAAATCAGAATGGTCCCAAAACCCAAGGGTTTAGAGCTAATGCGCGTTATCTTGACCTTAATCGCGATTTTGCACCAATGGATAGTAAAAATGCCCAGAGTTTTGCACAAATGTTTCATCATTGGAAACCTAACCTGCTTATTGACACCCATACAACCAATGGGGCAGACTACCAGTATGTTATGACATTAATCCCTAACCATTGGCTTGAACTCCCCCCAATGCTTGGCAATTACTACGACAAGGTAATGGAGCCATATTTGTACAAAAAAATGGAGATGAGCGGTTACGATATGATTCCTTACGTATCGCCCATGGGACAAACACCCGAGAGCGGATTGGAGCAATGGGTAAACTCACCACGTTACACAACAGGTTATGGCAGAATGTTCAATACCATTACTCTTATGACGGAATCCCATATGTTTAAACCTTTTCGCGATAGGGTGTTAGCAACTTATGAGTTTGTTAAAGCAGCCCTGGAGTTTACTCATGAGAATGGCGCTACGTTAAAAAGTTTGAAGGATGAGGCTGATAATTTTACAAAGAATCAGAAAGAGTTTGTTCTGCACTGGGAGCGCGATAGTTCAAAGTTTGAGATGCTTCCATTTAAAGGCTACGAAGCTGAGCTTATTAAGAGTGAAGTTACAGGAGATGAAAGATTACGTTACAGAAGAGATATGCCCTTTGTGAAAGAGGTTCCTTACTACAGGCACTACAATCCTTCCTTAACCATTACAAAACCAGATTACTATATCGTGCCGCAGGCATGGCACGAAGTAGTTCATAGGCTTACTATAAATGGTGTTGATATGAAGCCCCTTGCAAATGATACCATTATGGAGGTGGTGGCATACTATATTGAGAATTATAAAACACGGATGCAGCCATACAATGGGAGGTACTTGCATTACGACATTGAGGTTAGGAAGGAAACGCAAAACGTTCAGTTTTTTAAAGGAGATTTTATAATTCATACAAATCAACTTGTAAATGAGTTTATTGTTGAGATGCTTGAACCTCAGGCGTATGACTCATACTTCACTTGGGGCTTTTTCAACTCAGTCCTTCAGCGGAAAGAGTATTTCTCCCCTTATGTTTTTGATGACTATGCAAAACAAATGCTTGACCAAGATGCTGACCTTAAAAATGAGTTTGAGAGAAAGAAGCAGCTTGACAAGGAGTTTGCATCGAATACCTATGCACAGCTTAACTTTTTTTATGAACGTTCACCCTTTTTTCATAAGGGCTTTAGGAGGTATCCAATTTATAGGTCAGTAATGAGTAATAATAATTAACTAATGCCTTAATGGAAAAGCAAAAGTTTGATGTAATAGTTGTAGGAGGAGGCCCTGCAGGCATTTTGGCTGCAGGTAAAGCTGCATCACAAGGCGCCAGTGTACTCCTGCTGGAGAAGATGGAGAAACCTGCACGTAAACTCAGGATAACAGGGAAGGGGAGGTGCAACATTACTAATATTAAACCGAGGGAAGAATTTCTTAATGAGGTTTTTCCTGAACCCCGATTCTTACGTGATGCTTTTAATGAATTTTTTAGTAACGACATTATCTCTCTCTTGAATGAGCAAGGGGTCTCAACTGTGGTTGAACGTGGACAACGTGTTTTTCCCGTGAGTGGTAAAGCCTGGGATGTTGCAGAGGGGCTTATTAAATGGGCAAAGGGAAAAGGAGTTATAATTAAGGTTCATGCCAGTGTGCAAACTGTTAATATTGAGGATGGAAGAGTTGTTTCATTAACCTACGAATCTTTGAAGAGTAACAACTATGAAACTGTAAGTTGTAAATCAGTTATTTTGGCAACAGGAGGTAAATCTTACCCTGCCACCGGCTCAACAGGCGATGGCTACAAATTAGCAGCAGATTGTGGGCATGATATAACTACTTTACGGCCCGCGTTAGTTGGAGTAGAAACAGTGCCGAAGTTTGCTCAGGCAAACGGTTTAACTCTAAAAAATGTAAATCTTTCATTAAAGGTGAAAGAAAAAACGGTTGCCACTGAGTTTGGAGAGCTAGAAATAACAAAGTACGGTTTAGGTGGTCCTATTGTTCTTAAGTTAAGTAGGTTAATTGTAGATTATCTGCTACAAGGGATAAAACCTGAGCTGCATTTAGATTTAAAACCAGCATTAGACCACAACAAACTAGATGCAAGGCTGATACGTGAGGTGGAAGAGTCGCCTAGGATTGCTATTATTGATTTAGCCAGAAGACTCTTACCAAAAGATTTAGCAAATATTATGGTTGAGGATTTAGGATTAGCCGCTCAAAAAAATCTTGCCCGCATTACGGCACCAGAGCGAAAAGCTATTCGCATGTGGTTAAAAGAGCTACAGTTTGAAGTAATTGCAAGTAGGCAATGGGATGAAGCAATTATTACAGCTGGCGGTGTATCCCTTAAGGAGATTGACCCTCATACTATGGAGTCGAAAATTATTAAAGGTCTTTTCTTTGCTGGAGAAGTAATTGATATTGATGCCTCAACGGGTGGGTATAATCTGCAAGTAGCTTACTCCACCGGATGGCTTGCAGGGAAAAGTGCTGCCCAAAAGTATATGTAGGCTTTTTTAATTTTAAATAGAGTTTTGTCTAAAAATAGATTATTTCCGTTTTCATAATCCTCTTCAGTTTAAAATATTAGCTTGACTGCAGCAATAATGCTTTTTATCTGGCATTTTGTTTTAAATCAAAGAAACAAATATCTAAATATCTTGTTTTCCCATTATAAATAGTTTATTTTTATAAATACTCTGAAAAGTTTGGCTGATGAGCGTCCAAGGCTTAAACAAAAAGTTAATTAAAAATAATATTCTTGTTGCTCTTGTTTATTTTGGAGCAGCAGCATTATCTTTTGTTATAGGGTGGGGGCAATTCTATCTGCTTAATGCTTGGTTTCCATTTGCTATATCGGCGGGGTTTGTTTACCTAATGGGCAAGAAAATACTCCCGGGTATATTAATTGCTTCGATAGTTTCTCACACTTTTTTGGCATTATATTCATCATCCACATTAAGTGTAACATTCCCTTTTGCAACTCTTATCCTTTTACCAGTATTTGAATTACTATTACTATATTTTTTAAATCATGCAAAAGATGTCTGGAGTAAACCCAGTGAGAACAATCAGCAAATAAGACTCGATTTTCTTCTGTTTATATCATTTATACTGCCCATCCCAGTGGTTCTTGTTGCTGTGTGGTTTCTGCATCAGCTTGGTATAGCATCACCTATACTTACAAATGCTTTTTCAGTTTATTTTGGTTTTGTTTTAACTTTTCTGGTTTTTGCTCCGTTGCCCATAGTATGGTCAAATTTCGATGAAGAGAAAACCTTTTTTACGCTTAATACAACTATTAAGTTCTCCCTGTTCTCTTTGCTTGCACTAACTGCCGTTTTGGCAAGATTAATTCCAGATTTTGATGATGTAATTAGAACATACATTATAGTTGTACCTTTTGCTTATATACTTTACGTTTCTTTAAATTTTTCACATAGAGTTAAGACGGTTACCTTAGCCGTTTTTACATTAATTTTCCTTGCAGTTTCCACTTCCCTTTATAGCAGTTCAAATAGTTTTCTTTTCGATGTTATATATCTGATTATTATTGCCCTTTCCTCTCATTATATAAAATATCGCTATGATACGGGTAGTTATAAAATCAGTTCACTGAAAAACGACTATAAATATATTGAGGATGAGATTAATAGACAGGTTAAGGAGTATAAAAATTTAAATACAAAATTGTTGGAAGAGATTCAGAAGAGAGGTATAGCAGAGCGTGAACTGGCTAATAGTAAAAACCTGCTGGCGGAGGCTCAGGATATTGGAAATATTTCTACATGGGAGTATTCCATTCAGAATAATCAGTTTAGCTGGATTTCCCAAAATTCGCAGTCATTACTTTTAAACTCTGATTTAGAACCAGCCAATCTCAAAACAATAAAAAACAATACACACCCCGATGATATTGATAAGATTATTGAGATTAGAAGAGCAATTCTTAGGAACAAAGAGAACTTTGAGTTTGAAGTTAGATTAAAAAGAATAGATGAAAGCTATGGTTACTATTTTATAAGAGGAAAATGTATCTTATCTCAAGGAGCAATAGTTCGCGTGCTGGGCTTAGTCATGGATATAACTCAAAGAAAACTTTCAGAGCAGGTTCTTATTGAGAATGAGCAAAAGTACAAAGCACTCTTTAGTTCAAATATCGACCCAGTATGTGTTATTGATGCTACAACATATAAAATTAGCGATATAAATCCCGCTCTCGAATCGGTTTATGGTTTTACTTCTAACGAGATCATTGGGGAGTCATATCTTAACCTCTCTGCTGAGCCAAATGAGACTAAAGCAGCAATTGCTTTTTGTAAGCAGAAGGGCTCGTATAGGGTTGCCCAAAGAAAGCACAGGAATAAAAATGGCGATGAATTTCTGATTGAGGCTAACCTTATGCGCTACGCTATTGAAGGGCGAGAAATGATTTTTATTATCACTCATGATATAACTCGCCGCAAAGAATCGGAAAGAAAGCTTGCAGAGCGTGAGCAGAAGTACAGAGCTTTTTTTGAATCCGATTTAATTGGCATGGCAGAAATATCCATAGCAAAGGAATGGCTAGGTTTTAATGAGAGGCTTACACAAATGCTAGGATACACTAGCAAAGAGCTAAACATGAAGAGTTGGGACGATATTACTCATCTCGAGGACCTTCCTAAGGAACAGAATCTGTTCAACCAGGTGTTAACCCATGAGCTTGATGGATATACCATAGAAAAAAGGTTAATCTCAAAACGTTCGGAGGTTATTCAGTGTAAAGTTACTCTAAAGGGCATAAAAACATTGCAGGGAACAATATCCCATTTAGTAATTCTTGTTGATGATATTACCGATATGAAAAAGGCGGAGGAGGAACTCCGTGAAAGCCGCGCTCAGCTTAGTCAAGCTCAGTCAGTAGCAAAGTTAGGTAGTATAAGGTTTTATCCGGGTGTAAACAATATTGCTCTTTCCGAAGAAGCGTACGAAATTCTTGGTTTTGGAATAAAAAGGCCATCCATTACCAGGAAAGATTTTTTCAAAATTATACTACCCGGCTCAAATACAAGGTTTGAACAGCTTATTTGTGATTTAGAGCAGGGAGTAGAAGTGAAAGGTGATTATGAGCAGGCTGTTATAACAAATGATGGCGATGTTAAATATATACTGGTTAATTTTGGACTAACCATTAATAGGTACAATCAGGTTACTGAAGTGCTGGTTACTATGGCCGATATTACTAGAATTAAGAAGGCCGAAATGGCATTACAGGAAGCCAATGTTCTTAAAGATCAGCTATTCTCAATTATTGGCCACGACCTTAAATCACCCATTGGCTCAATTAACCAGCTTATTGATTTATTTATTGACGGCTTAGAAGAGCATGATGAGGAAACCTCTAAGTCAATACTAAGCACACTGAAATCGACATCGGAGGAGACATATAAATTGCTTGAAAATCTTCTCGATTGGGCCAAATCGCAAAGAACAGATAGTTACAAGCCTGAAAAAACTAATCTTGTCCCATTAATCGAGCAGGTTCTTGCCCTTAGCAAAGGCGTTGCTGAAACTAAGAGAATTACTCTGCAGCATCAGCTAATTGATAAGGCCAATGTTATTATTGATGTTGACATGATAAAAACGGTGCTGAGAAACCTAATAAGCAATAGCGTTAAATTTACCCCCGACTCAGGTTTTATTAGCATAAACTTGACGGAGAATGGCAACGATTTTCATATTTCTGTTTCCGACACAGGTGTGGGAATTCCTGCAGATGTTTTACCCCAACTTCTCGATAATACAAAGAACATATCAACCTTTGGTACAAACAATGAGAGGGGAACTGGTCTTGGCTTAAAACTTTCAAAAAAATTTGTTGAGAAACATGGGGGCCAACTCACTATAGAATCGCAGGTTGGACAAGGGTCAACATTCTCCTTTACCATACCAAAATACATAGAACCAAAATAGGGTAGTGGCTTGTATGTCAAATATGTAAGATAATTTTTAAGTCATTAATAATTGAAGCCCTTATTCGTCTCACATAGTAAATCTTAATATTTTCCTATAATTATAATTTGGGGGTTATTATTATATTAGCTAAAAATATTTAGTTATGGAGCTGGCTATTCTCGCTATTTTTTATGTTTTTGCACCATTGGTAATTCTACATCTTTGCCATAAGTACAAGTTTATTAACAAGTTAGGTGCAGTAGTTATAGCTTATCTTATTGGGCTAATAGTTGGGAATGTCGGTATTCTTCCCGAGGGAAGTAGCACCGTTCAGGATATAAGCACAACAATAACCATCCCTCTGGCAATTCCGTTGCTTCTATTCTCAGCAAATATTAAAGAGTGGAAAAGCCTTGCAAAAGTTACTTTCATTTCTTTAATAATTGGGGTTTTTTCCATAACGCTTGTTGTATTTGCTGGTTTTTTTATTTTTAGGGAGATGCCAAATTCATGGAAAATATCGGGCATGCTCGTTGGTGTTTACACTGGCGGAACGCCAAATTTAGCTTCGCTTAAAATGATGCTCGATGTTGATGCAGATACATATATTCTTACTCACACCTACGATATGGCAATATCAGTTGCGTACCTGGCATTTTTAATGACATTGGGACAAAAGTTTTTCCGTATGATTCTGAAACCATTCCCGGTTAATAAACATAATAACGAGGATAAGGATTACGATGGTAAAGACCCCTATCAGGGTATGTTAACTCGTAAAAAGTTTATCCCTTTGCTTGCAGCCCTTGGAGTAGCAGTGCTGATATTTGGTGTTGCCGGTGGCGTTAGCCTACTTGTAAACGAAAATCAGCAAATGGTAGTTGTAATTTTAATAATAACTACGCTAAGTATTCTTGCCTCATTGGTACCATCAATAAATAGAATTGATAAAACGTTTGAGGCCGGCATGTACCTTATTCTAATTTTTAGTATTGTGGTAGCATCTATGGCCGATGTAACAAAATTTGCAGGCTTAACGCCTGGCCTTTTTGGCTTTATTACGCTGGCTGTATTCGGTTCGTTAACAATTCATGTTATCCTGTCAAAAATTTTCAAAGTTGATGCTGATACGCTCATGATTACTTCAACCTCTCTTGTTTGCTCTCCGCCCTTTGTACCAGTAATTGCAGCAGCAATTGGCAATAAAAAGGTTATTGTATCTGGGTTAACGGTTGGTATTATTGGCTATGCAAT
>JAWLEY010000171.1:0-6073 GCA_041685855.1 Perlabentimonas sp.
ATGAAAATTAGCGTCTTGGCGTCTTAGCGTTTAATTATACTTTTCTGGTACATCCAAGAACGCCACAAAAACATCCAACTTCGATATAAGCTTTTGCACTTTATGCAGATTTTGTAGGTTGATTTGGCCTGTTACGTAATTGTAGCTTCGACTTGTGTATTTCTCGTCGATGCTTTCAAAATCAAAATGCTCAAAATCGATAACATTCTTGTAGCGAAGATAAATCTTTACGTTCACATCGTTGGTGAATTTTGGGGTATCGAAGTACTTTCGCTTTTTGTACTCGTACTTGTAACCATGCATACGTGCGGTGATGTCCGATAGCACTGCGCTTCCTGTGGGGAATCCGCCTGCGCCCTTGCCAAACATAAGTTGCTTCTCGTAGAATTCGCCTTTTATTATAACCCCATTATACTCGTTTTCTACGTTGAAAATGTAGTCGTCAGAGGTAACAAGTTTGGGCATCACCATTAGGTTAAACGATTTTCCGTTTATTTTGGTTGCCTGAGCAACCAACTTAATTTTGTAGCCCTTCTCTTTAGCAAATTGAATATCAAAACTATTTAGCTTGTCAATTCCTATTACAAAAACACTCTCGGGTTTAACTATTGTACCAAAGCCATGGGTTGCAAGAATTATTAGTTTGTATAGCGAATCCTGACCATTTACATCAAGAGACGGGTCAGCCTCAGCAAAACCTAAATCCTGCGCTTTTTGCAATGCCTCATTGTAACTACTATTCTTGTTGAATATTCTTGAAAGGATGTAGTTTGATGAGCCATTGAGTATTCCTGTTATTGAGAGGAGCAAATCGTTGTCGTAGTACTCCTCAAGGTTCCGAATAACAGGAATGCTCCCACATGCCGATGCATCGTAAAGTAAGGCTGTGCCATTCTGTTTCTGAATATCTATAAGCTCATCAAGGTGATTTGCAAGCATCTTCTTGTTACCCGAAACAACGCTTTTACCTGCTAGTAGCGATGACTTTACTATGGTGTATGCCTCATCAGCATCGCTAATTAGTTCAACCACCAGGTTTATCTCTGGGTCGTTAAGAATTACTTTGTAGTCAGTTGTGAAAAGATTATTTGCAATTGCCCTCTCTTTGCTGGGGTCCTTAATGCAAATTGATTTAATTTCGGCTTTTGTAGCGGGGCTCTTCTGTAAAACGTGGTAAAGCCCTTCGCCCACCACGCCAAAGCCAAAAAGTCCTATTGTTTGTTTTATGTTTGTTGTTGTCATCCTGTAAATTTTTTTAACACAGAGGCACGGAGGCACAAATTGTTAATTTTTAGCGTCTTGGTGTCTTAGCGTTTAGTAATTTATTAGTAATTATTTCAGTCAATTGTTCACTCTCAATCAAAAACCCATCGTGCCCAAAGTCCGAGGTTATTTCGGCGTAAATTCCATTGGGAATAAACTCCGCCAAACGTTTCTGCTCAATGGGTGGAAATAGGATATCGGTTGATATTCCAACGCTAAGCGTTTTGGCTTGTATCTTTGAGAATGCTTTCTCGAAGCTACCACGGCCTCGTGCTACATTGTGGGTGTCCTGACTGCGTGTGATGGAATGGTAGCAATGTGCACTGAACCTGTCCATTAATTTCTTACCCTGATACCTTTGGTAGCTTGATGCCCTAAAATTATCAACCTGCTCATTATCCTTTTCTGATTGAGTAATGTTGTACGCTTCGTATCCACGATAGCTGAGTAACCCTAGCCCCCGAGCTGCGGCTAATCCGGCTTTACCGCCCTTTGGGTCGTCATTAAAAAATGTAGCATCGGCCTCAATGGACATGCGTTCGGTTTCGTTAATGGCATTTGCCCAGGGTGTTTGCATGTAGGTTGTTGCAACCAGCATCATGTTCTCAAACCTCTCAGGATGCATAATGGCCCACTCCATGCTCTGAAATCCACCTATAGAACCTCCAGTTATGAGATGAATCTTCTCAATTTCAAGATGTTCGCGGAGCACCTCGTGAGCATTGGCCCAGTCGCGCACGGTAACCAATGGAAAATTGTTAAGCCAGGGTTTGTTAGTGCTCGGGTTTATGCATAGTGCACCGGTTGTGCCGTAGCAGCTACCAAGAATGTTGGCGCAAATTAAAGTGTACTTATCGGGGTCGAAGAGTTTCCCTTTTCCAACCATTCCCGGCCACCAGTCTTCTGCATCGGAGTTGGCGGTGAGGGCGTGGCATATCCAAATTACTGGTTTGCTAGGGTTGATTTTCTCTTCAGAGATATGATAGCAAATATCAATATCGGTTAATACTTTTCCCGATTCCAGTTTAAATTCTCCCTTGTGGGTGTAGGTTTTCTTTATCATTTGAGTACATTTTTGTTAAACACAGAGATACAGAGTTGTTTTTTAAACAGCAATATAGACTAAGGTTTTGGTTTAATGGCCTTATTATTAGTTAGTTTTTTCTGATTGTTAACGATTGGTTTATCAAGCATAAATTATCTCATTTGAGTCACATTAAGCCAAATCGTTTAACAATCTTTTGTTTCTCTGTGTCTTTGTGTCTCTGTGTTCACTATTTTTATTAACCTATACGCTCTCCATTGCCCTCTCAAAGTCACCAATAATATCATCAATATGCTCAATACCCACTGAGACTCTAAGTAGGTTTGGGGTTACACCAGATGCACACTGTTCTTTTTTATTTAGCTGTTGGTGCGTTGTGTTTGCAGGCTGAATAATTAATGTTCTTAAATCGCCAACATTGGCAACATGGCTTACAAGTTTTAGGTTGTCAACAATTTTGGCAGTACCATTTTTATCGCCATTAATCTCAAAAGAGAGGACGCTTCCAAAGCCGTTTCTTAAATACTTCTTGGCAGTATAATGGGATGGATGATTCTTTAATCCTAAATAGTTGACACTTTTTACTTTACTATGACTACGTAACCATGTTGCAAGTTTAATGGCGTTTGAGCATTGCCTCTCTGCCCGTAACGACAAGGTCTCTAACCCCTGTAGCATTAAGAAGGAGTTAAATGGGCTTATGCATGGACCTAAGTCCCTGAGCCCTTCGCATCTGGCACGAGTAATAAATGCTGCATTGTCAAATGTTTCGGTATATTTAAGCCCGTGATAACCTTCGGATGGTTCTGAAAGAAGAGGAAATTTCCCGTTATTCCAAGGGAAAGTTCCTGAATCTGTTATTACACCTCCCAGGGCGGTTCCATGACCATTTATCCATTTGGTTGCCGACTGAACCACAATGTGAGCCCCATGCTCAATGGGACGGCAGAGGTAACCTGCGGCAGCAAAAGTATTGTCAACTATTAAAGGAATGTTGTATTTATCAGATAGTTTGCTTATTTCATTAAAATCCGGTACGGAGAATCCAGGATTTCCTATTGTTTCCACATAAATTGCCTTGGTTGTTTCGTCAATTTCCAATTCAATATCTTTGGCCTTATCGCTTTTAGCGAAGTGAGTTTTAATACCTAAATTCTTTAGATAAACTTTTAGCTGGTTAAAGGTACCGCCGTATAAATATGGAGAGGTAACAAGCGAATCGCCCATGGAGAGTATTGTGGTTAAGGCAATTAGTTGAGCAGCATGCCCCGAGGACACCACAAGTGATGCTACACCTCCCTCAAGTGCAGATATTCGTTTTTCAACCGCATCAGTGGTAGGGTTGGTTAATCTGCTATAGATATTACCTTGCTCTTCAAGAGCAAAAAGTTTACGAGCATGCTCACTATCCTTAAACTTGTAAGCGGTTGTAAGGTATATTGGCGCTGCTTGCGATAAGGTTAATGGGTCTGGCTCTACACCAGCATGAACCTGAAGGGTATCAAAATGTTTATATTGTGAGTTAATCATTTATTGTAAGATTATGTGTGTTAGAATGTAGAATTGATATGAATACATGTTGCCCCTGCGGTCCCTGGGACTGCAATATATTTTCCACTAAAGCAAAGGGGGCTAAATTTTTATAGGTAGCGCAAGCAGCGCATGGAACATGCCGAACCGTTGTGGCTGCTACAAAGGAATGAGAAGCGGTGTTGGATAAATGATAATACTAATCCAAAACTGATTGCTAAAATGCGGTTCTTGCTGTAAACTGTTGATTTCATTTTCTGGTTTTTAATTTATAACTCCCCTTAGGGCAGGTTTTAGCACCTTTCTGTCAAAGTGACTGAGGTTGCTAGAGCATCTTTGAGCCTGTTCTCTCCGCTCTTCTTTATAAACAAACCTTTTTTCAAAGGGATGGGTGGTTAAACACCAGTACAAAAGTATGTAATTTTCTGGTTAAAAAAAATGTTTGCATAACACTTAATTAAAAATAGGGGATTGTTTAAAATCAGTTACTTTTGTTGTGAACAATATATTTATGCAAAAGAAAAAAGTATCAGAACGTAAGGTAATTCTATATACTGCAGGTCTTGTGGTTTTAACAGGAGTTGTTAGGCTCATTGCATACTCGGTAGGTACAGTTCTGTTTTATCTGGCCTTTGCACCCTTTTTAATATATCGATTAGTATCGGCGGTAAAGAATCGAAAAAAACAGAAGGATACAATATATTATTACAGGTTTCTTGTATTGTCAGTAATGATAATAACTATAGTTTTAAATATTGCAGGATGGCAGGATGCAGACTTCTTCTTAATTTTCCTGCTAATGGTTGACTATCTTCTGGTTATTAATAGGAAGTTTTGAATAGGTATAGCTAAATTCTTATCCCCATAAAACTTACATCGTCAATTTGTTTCTTGTTACCTTTCCAACTGTTAAATGTATTCTCCAGCAAATCTCTTTGCGAGCTTAGGGGTGTGCTGTTTAGTTCTGAGAGAATTTTGAAGAGTTGTGTTGAGCGGAATTTTTTACCATCAGGGCCACCAAACTGGTCGTAATATCCATCGGAGAATAGATAAATTGTATCGTTCTCCATAAGCTGAATGCTATGATTTACAAACAAAGATTTATCAAAGTAAGAGCCAATGGGTTGCTTGTTTGGGCGAACCTTGTATAGTGTATATTCCTCCCCTTTTGCAGCAATTGAGCTTGCAGGCTGAGGGAGTTCTGTTTTTCTGAGGATATATAGGGGGATGTTTGCTCCTGAATAGTTCATCTCCTTTTTTGATGGATTGTATGAGCAGAGAGCGATATCCATACCATCGAATATTTCTACTCCGGACTGGTTCTCAAGGCTATCTTCAAAGAGCAAATTAATTTGATTAAGAATTTCACTAGGGCTTGTAATATCCATTTCGTTAACCAATCGGTTTAGGCCATAGGTTCCAATAATGCTCATGAGAGCGCCTGGTACACCATGTCCGGTGCAATCTGCTAAAGCAAAAAGCACCCTGTTATTCTTTTCTTTAACCCAGTAAAAATCACCGCTTACAATATCTCTTGGGTATAAAAATATGAATGATTCGGAAAAGTATTCCTGTAGCTTTTCCGAAGCTCTTAATATGGCCTGTTGAATTCTTTTTGCGTAGTTGAGGCTATCGGTAAAATCGCGCGTTTTTTTATCGGCTATTCTTTTTTGTTTTTCCAGCTCCGTTTTCTGCAGTGCTAACTTAGTACTCGATTTTTTCTTTTGATAAAACTCTCTAAAAGCGAATACAATTATTACCAGGAACATTGCAATGATAATGTATAGAAGGAGTTGCTTCTGTTTCTGCTGCTTAATCAGTTCATCTTTCTCAACAAGTTTAATCTCCTTGCTTTTAATCTCTTTTAGATGCAAATCTTGCTTTGCCTTCTCTTCTAGCTTAGAAGCCTCACTAATCTTTTGATTATTAAATAAACTATCTGTGATTCTTGTATAATTGCTAAGGTTTTGGAAGGCGTTCTTATAATCACCTTGTTTGCCGTTTATTGTTGATAGTCCCTTATAAACTTGTCTAATTAAATCGTTAAGACCAGCTATCGAAGCGTAACTAATGCTTTGGTAATATTCGTTAACTGCTTTGCTTGGCTCATTGTTAATGTGATGAAGTTGTGCAAGACGGAAATATGAATTTGCCAATCCGGAGATATCGTGAATATCTTCTTGTTTAATAGTACAATCGGTAAGGATTGTAAATGCTTCACTATGGTTTCTACTT
>JAWLEY010000172.1:0-6067 GCA_041685855.1 Perlabentimonas sp.
CAGATAAAGTTATATCTGAAGAAATAGTAACAGTATTGGTCCACTTATATAGACCTGGGCTAAGCGATAATCCGCCAATATCTCCCGAAGCATATTCCAGAAAATCGGGTAATGTTCGTCCAGCTGCATCATTGTAGGCAGCAATCATATCCTCCACAGCCGTGGTAAGATTAATGGGTGTAGGGTCTGCCATGTCTGCAGCATACACAAGGCCATTAACCTGATTGGAGGTGGCATAGCCCGTTTCGTCTGTTAATGATAATCCTGTTATGTAAGAGGTTGCTGCTGGACTAAGACCAATATCGCCGGTAATTGCAGAAGTTGGATTATTGTTTACAGCTTCTTTTGCAAGAATAACGTAATTGCCAGCCGTACTTAAAGCTACAACGTTTTGGCCATCCTGGCTTCCTCCTGTGGAAAAACTCCATGCATGATTACTGGCTAAAGCTTTACCGTTTAAACTTTTTGCATCGGTAGATATTGTAACCGTGTAATCGGTTGCTGCACCCAAAGTGCCCAACGGTGTAAAGGTAGAGGTTTCTCCAGAGTGCTCTATGGTTCCAGGAATACTTGTAGAACCTTGTTTAAGTGTGAACGTATTAGAATTAATGGTTGATGGGTCCATTTCCATACTAAAAGTAGCCGTAAGGGAAACGTTCCGCGCAATTCCATCTGCGTTATCCAAAGGTGATGTTGATGTTACAATGGGCCTTAAGAAGTTGTCGTCATCCTCATCGTCCTTACAGTTTGTAAAAAATACAACCGATAGCATTACTGCAACGATTGGTAGAAATGTTTTTAGTCTCATTTTAATTTTATTAGTAAGTCGATTAATAGTATCTATTTTCAACCTTTTGTGAATTATTTCTTGAAACTTGCTCTGGCAATCTCAACCCCCGAAGGGTATGAGATATCGGCTTTACCCTCGGCAGTAATAAATATTTCGGTAAAAGCAAAGGGTGTTAGGGTTTCAATAGTTGCGGTTTTTGCATTCTTGTTTGTAAGCCTCCCAATACTCCTGGTGCCCTCGTTATGAGTTACAATCCAAGCTATATAAACGCTCTGGGGAGGTTCTAGCCTGTCGGCAGAAGCCAAATTTTTTGCCGTAATTGAGATTTCGAAATTCCCATTCTTATCTGCTTTCCTTGTAGCTGAAATATCAGCTGCCGGAGTTACAGCAGAAGTAGGGAATTTCACAGTTGAAGCACATGATGTAAAGAAGAGCATAAGTGCTATTAGTGAGGTGTTTATTAGACTTACCATTGTAATTAAGATTATTTGATTATTCCTATTACTAAATTATTTTGGAACTCTCCTCTATTTGTAATGTAAGGTCACCTTAATTCCCTTTCAACCAATCTGCTGAATTACTTCACTCTAAAAACGGAACCCAACTGTGGCCTGATACCAAACATTCTTGTAGCGAATATTGGATGAAGACCCGTCGCCGTTATTCTGGTATAAATCCCAACCAACCCTGGCTCCAATAACAAGCTGATTGAAGTTAACATCGAAACCTCCCAGAAAGCATAAGGTGTTCTTGCGTAGGTTGTCATTATCAAACTGTTCCTCATTCTCAATATCAAGGAATGAATTTTCAAATTCATCCTTACTACTCATAAGATAGGAGTACTGAGGCCCTGCTACAATTGAAAACATTTCACTTGGTTTAACAACCAGCAGTAAAGGTACATCGATGTAGTTAAGGGTTCGAGTAAAGGAGTAATCGCTGCCAAGAATGCTACCGTTACCTTTGAAACCCTTCTGAGAAAACAGAATTTCGGGCTGGATACCCAAAAACGAACCAAATGGGATTGAAACAAATAATCCTGCAGCCAATCCAATTTTTGCATCGGCATCGAAGTTCTCGCCCTCCGAGTCGTAAACATTTGATATGTTAAGGCCAGCCTTTGGGCCAAAATAAATATCCTGAGCAATACCAACATTAGCAAGTAGTGCGAAAGAAATAATAATCAGTAATAATGACTTTTTCATGTGTTTGAGTTTAATTATTTAATTTATGTTTAAAAAATGTAACGAATTGAGAATGCTCCCCCATCGGCCCAGAAGCCAGAGTAACCGAAGAAATTATAAGCGGGTTTCCAGTCTATACCAAGATTTATTGGGACATCCACAAAACTATACTCAAGTCCAAGAATTCCATCAACACCAATTACTGTGTATGATGTGCCTGGTTCGCCCCAGTATTTACTTGTGTTGTCGCCATCCCAGAATCCAACGTGTGCACCAAAACCAACATACCATTTTAGCCTCTCGGTGTTAAATGCTCGCCCATGAATTTCGTAGAGGCCAGTTAGGCCTATACCTCTCCAGCGGCTTGAAATTATTCCCTCAAAAGCTGTATTTGATGAAACAAAATGCTTAACTGTTATACCATTTGCAAAGCCGCCTCGTAGTCCAATCCCTGTGTTGTAATCCTGCGCATTGCTAAAAAAGAAACAGCATAATGCCAGCAGAATAGTTAATCCGATTTTTTTCATAATTGTGAGTTTTCGTTGTTTCCTACTCGTATGGCTTTTCGGTTACGCCCCCGCTGAAATAGTCCGAGCGGGACAGACCTAACATTAAACTGAGATAAACAGTTTACTTTATAGTGTTAACAATAGTTCGAAGCTCCTCCTTGGTTTTCCCTAACTTGTAACTAAGTCGCTCCATCATCTCTTTCTCTTTATTCTTATGGAAGTTTAAATCCTCATCAGAGATATCAGGGTACTTCTCCTTCAGTTTCCCCTTTCGTTCGTTCCAGAATCCTACCGAATAATTTTCCATTGTGATTAAGTTTTAAGTGAGTAGATTTTTGGTTAAGTAAAGGTACCGCATACACACTATTATATTGTTACACAATAATTTAAAAGAATTACATATATCACAGATTTAAAAGATTTGAGAGGCTCCATTCATTTTGACAAGCATTAAAAAAAGAGCTCCCCTTTGAGGAAACTCCTTTTTGCATTCAATAAAATACGCTAGGATGCTTTAGGTTTAACTCCCTTAATGCTTGATTACTAAAAGCAACCCTTTATAATGAGAAAGTGTTTTTGCTCTCATATTTTTATTTAGCAGGTAAGCGGGAAGTTATTTAGACTATAATGTCGGTTTAATTATTATATCAATACGACGATTTTTCCTGCGTCCTTCCAGGGTTTCGTTATTGGCAATGGGGTTATTTTCGCCAAAACCTACCGAGCTGATATTAGAGGTATTAAGTTCCGGCATATTAGCCATTAAATATTCAGTTACTGCGTTAGAACGTTCCTGAGAAAGCGTTAGATTCAAGGCATCGCTACCGAACGAGTCAGTGTAACCCTCTATTATTACTTCACTATTTGGAAATGTTTTAATGGCGGTTTGAACCTTTGTTAGTAAGTCAAAGTTTGCTGGCTTTATTTCAGATTTCCCTACATCAAAGGCGAAACTATGCATTCTGATAATAACATTATCTCCTGAACGAAAAACCATTGCCTCTGAGCTACTGAATATATTATTAACTATCTCAAACTTCTCATTGATCTTTGTTTGATAATCAATTTTTTTAGCAAGTTCTTTCTTTTCAGCCTCAATTGCTTGCATTTTAGACTTGTTTTCAGCAGAGCGTTTGCTTATCTCAGATTTAAACTCATTATTAAGTGCATTTCGTTCTTTTTTAAGGACATCGATATTAGCTTCCAATTTACCAATTAAGCTATGCTGTTGAGAATTATTCATCATTAGCATGCTATTTTTCACTTGTAAATCGGATATGTAACTTGCAATTTTATCCTCAGGCTTATCAAACCCTTCATCAAACTGTGCAACAAAACCAACTCTTTCGGCTATATTTATTAACGGATTTTCTAACCTCAGGATTACATCCTCAAACTCCAGATTCTCATCCTCCATTTTTTTAATAGTATTGTATAGGAAAATGGAATGTTTTGCCTCATATTTTGCTTGTTTTGCCAAAATACGTGGGTAATCCATATCATAACGATTTGTTTCAAGTTCCTTTTCGGTTTTTGAGAGCAGCAGCTTTGCCCTTTCAAGAGTTTTTGGTGCTTTTTTATCAACCTTCATATTCTCAGCCACTTTAATTAGCCTTCTGGTTTCGGCAAGTAAATTTGTTTTTATAGCAGCTAGCTCAGCCTCACGGTATATTTCAATTGCCTCAACTGATTCTTTATAAGAATCATCCCTATCGCCTTTTTCTAGCTCTTTAGATGCTTTAATAAACTGTTCCTCCGCCTCTAACCAGAGCTCCTTTGCATAAATGTTTGCTCCCGCTGATAAAGCATCCTCACGCGCATTTAATGAATTGCCAAAAACATTTCGGGCAGAAACGCTAAAGTCTGCAGACCTGTTGAAAAAGATAACAGCATCGTTTAGATTTTTTTCAACTTTCTCAATTCCCTTCTTCTTCTCAAAATCCTTTTCAGCATCCTGATAATAGTCTAATGCCTTAGCATACTCATTTGGTGCAAGAATATCTGCCTGCATAGCTTTTGCATTTTGCAAAGCCTTATCGGCTTGTTTAAATACCACACTTTTTGTTTGTTGTGCATAAACACTATTGCCCATTAGAAATACAGCGAGAAAAAAAACCAAGGCAATTCTAGTTGTCATTCTCAGTAGATTTTTCATAACGTACATGTTATTAGTTTTGTGAAATATATCACCTAGAACAAAGGTAAGAACGCAACGCACCAAACTGTTACACAATTATTTACAATGTTTATATATTTCACTGATTAGGATGCTTTGAGTTACCTGCAATAAATCATCACACTTATTAGTAATGGGAAGTGGAGGCTTTATTTACAGGCACATCATCTTGGCGAGCCGCTTCCGCGATAAGAATATTCTGCTTTTAACAGTTCCGATATTTAGATTGAGCTCTTCGGCAATTTCCTCATACTTGTACCCCTTTATTCGAAGCTGGAGGGTTTTACGATACGGCTCGTGGAGTTGCTCAATGTTATCAACCAACTCTGATGCACAGTAAACCGAAAACGGATCGCTAAAACCAATTGATTTTGTATTACTATAGCATAACGATTCGTAATTTCTTCCATGAAAAATGTTTTGTTGCTTTTTTTGCCTGTACTCGTTGATAAATATGTTTTTCAGGATTGTAAAAACCCAGGCCTTAATGTTTGAATCGTGAATAAATTTTTCGCGATTAGCTAATGCCTTAAGGATGGTTTCTTGAACTAAATCTTGCGATTTATCTTTGCTGGTTGTTAAGCTATAGGCATACCCCATAAGACTTTCGCGGAGTTCGATAAGATTATTTTGAAAATCTACTGCTGTCATATAATCTGTTATTTTTAATATGGTTAGGTTAAGTGCTATTACTTTATTTATAATTAACCCATTATGCCAAAAAAAAAAATGGGTGGGGCTGTTGCCCTGCTGACAAGCAAAGAGGTAATAAATAACACTTTTAATAACTCTTGTTACCTAATTGTGATATAAAGGTACGGGTATTAAATGCTTAAACTTTTACATATCTTTTTGGGAATGTTACATTTATCCTACATTTTATATCAGATTTGGCTACCTTTTAGCTTCAGTCGTATTTGTAAGGGGTTTAGGGTCTATTTCTTGCATTCCGCAATTTTCAGCAATATCTTTTGTAACTCTGTATTTTACTACAATGAGTACAGTATAAAATGTTTATAGAATTTGGCAACCATTTTCCATTGCTGTTGGCATCAGCCAACAGTAATAAAGTTGAAAAGTTTGTGGGGCTTTAGCCCCATAGTTTGACTGGGGCTAAAGCCCAATAAACAATTTGTTAAACTATCCGTCAGCTAAAGCTGACGGGAATAACTATGCTCTCTTGGTTTAAGTTAATACTGAGGGGAATCGCTATATACACTCTTGATTTAAACTAAGCTGACTGGAATAATAATACTCTCTTGGTTAAAGTTAAAGCTGACGGGTATAACTATTCGTGAAGCTGTTCACCTGTTTTGTGCAATGAGACACCCAATTTAAGAACAATAATGCTTTGCCCTGTTAGTAGGATTCTCTTGGTCAGCATTCCCATTATAGCATGGCCCATTAT
>JAWLEY010000011.1:0-26179 GCA_041685855.1 Perlabentimonas sp.
CGTATATTCCTGCGCAAGTTCCAATTGAGGCTAAGAATAAAGAGAAAGGAGCAGGCCCCTTATCGTCACCACCAGCATGTATTGGCTGGTCTGTTAATATTTGATGATCTCCTGCATGTGCAATTACCTGCTTACTACCTTGAAATGTGATTTTTAGCTCCATTAAAAAATGTTTTTAAAATTAATAAATGTATTTATACACATAAACGCATACGATGCAAAAAGGTTCAGTTTTTTTTACTGGATTATTCCCAAGGGAATTAAGTGGTAAAGATTTATATTTATGTGTCGGCAAATCATATTAGTAAACAGGCTGGCACTTCGCAGGTTTTGAGTATGCCATTAAATTTGAACAACCCAACAAAGTGCCAGCCTGAATGAAAGGACTATTCTTTTATTATTTTATTAAATTCTATAGCATTATTATTTTCAAACCTTATTATATAAACCCCTGGGGAAAAATCACTTGTATTTAAAGTTGATTTATCAATTAAATCACCTTGATAAACAACTTGTCCAGTTGAATTATATATTTTAAAACTAATCTTCTCGTTGTACCCTTTTGTGTCAATTATTAAATGTTCAGAAAAAGGATTTGGATAAATTTCGATAGTATTTTCAGCGAAATTATCAATTCCTACATACGTATCAACAGATACATTAAAACTACAATTGTTCTCATTTCCGGCATTGTCAATAGCAGACCAAACAATGGTTGTAATGCCTTCTGGCAAAGTTTCTCCTGCAAGAGTTTCTGAATTGTTAAAATCATTTTCCAAAATTGCAACTCCGCAGTTGTCCCATGTTTCTGTTGGGTCAAACTCTGTTCCTTGAACGGTATAAGTGCCTGTTTCATCGGCATCAACTTCCTGATTAGCTATGCAAGTGATAGTGGGAGAAGTATTGTCCACAACCTCCACGTTAAAAGAAACATCGGTGTAATTCCCAGCTTCATCTTGTACCGTTAAGGTAAGTGAATTCGTTGCACCTGAAATTGTTGTTCCAGCTGCGGGTGTTTGGGTAATTATTAAATCGCCAACTGCTGTACAGTTATCGGTTGCCGTTACATTGCCTGTGTAATCGGGTAGTATTGCCTCGCAATCTGCATCAGCATCAATGGTTTGTGCATTGTGTGTTGATGTAATTTCCGGTTGCATATTATCCTCAACGGTAATTTCAATTGTAATGGTTACCGTACTATAATTTTCTTCATCAGTAGGAGTGAAAATCACTTCATGTTCTGATGTGCCTGCCGGGGGTATATCCGCAGGATTGGCAAAAGCAAAACTGCCATCTGTATTAGCCGTTCCTCCGGTTAATGTAATGTTTTCGAGTGCCGTTGGGCATTGCAAACTTTCAGTTGTTGGGTTATCGGTTACTTCAGTGTAGAGTTTATAGCCTTGCCATTTCAGAAATGGGTAACCGCTGTTCTCATTTTGATTAATGCCCCAATAGTCATTCTCTCCGTTAGTTATTTCTCCCATAAAATCCCAACCGGCATCGGTAAATGTGCTCATGGCTTGCATTCCTGATGTTATTTGGGCAGTTGACCCGATACCGCTTGTTTGTCCGCTTGTGGAGCTGTTAAAAAAGTTGCCCGTATAGGTATTGGTTCCGACATCTGATCCGACAAATCCTTTATCGGTAGGGTTGCTTGCATTTTCATATACTACTGAACCTATTGCATAGGAATATGAAATTTCAACAGCCGCATTACCATTATCATCACATTCTCCTGCAAAAGCGGCAATATCACCATTTGCTGATGCCGACGGACTCGTTACATTTCCCCAAGCATAACAATTGCTGATAATTGGGGCGGAACCTGAAATAAGTCGAACTTCCCCTACAAAACCTCCAAGCATAGACGTGCCGGTAACATTACCTGTAGAGTAACAATTATTAATTTCAGCATCAGTAAACCCCGCGAAACCGCCTACCCAGGTAGCACCGTAAATATCTCCGACTGGGCCTGAAACATCTCCGGTTGAAAAACAATTTTGAACATTATCACCCCAGCCTATAAAACCACCGATTACGTCAATTCCGGTCACACTGCAGGATGATGAAGAATTTGTTACATTTCCTATTTCAAAGGCTCCTATTAAACCTCCCGCACCAACATCTCCGTTCACAGCTCCGGAGCTGTGGCAATTATCAACTTGTCCATAAATATTACCTGCCAATGCACCGGCGCCAATCCAGGTATTCGCAGCCGCACAATTAATATCTACGTTTTCAAGATTAATGTTTTTCAGCGTACCGTAATCAGGATGATTGCCCACATAGCCAAACAGACCAATGTAGTCAGCATCTCTGTTTATGTGCAAATTACTAATTGTGTAATTATCACCATTGTATGTGCCTGTAAATGGTGTTGTTTCTGTGCCAATAGGAGGGAAGCCTTCGCCACCAAACCATGTTTCTGTTTCTGTGGCATCAATCTCAGCCGTTTGAATATAATGAGCATCCCAAAATGTAGAGTTTTGTGTAATCCAGTACAAATTTTCCAAATCTTCAATTTCATACGGATTACTTTCAGAGCCGTTTCCGTCAGCAGGTTCCGTTGCAACCGGTGTCATCTTAAATTCGTAGGGGGCGTACAAATAACGTGTATTTGTGCCGTCATCAATTTTGGTATAAATATAGTAAGTTTCGCCCACGGTGAGGTCGGCAACAGTCCAATTCACTGAATTTGATTCAATTGAAGAACCGGTAGTCGCTACATTTTGAGTTTCTATTTGGGTATGGTTGGCGTTGTAGGGATTTCTGTCTAAATCGGCATAAAAAGTAATGGTGCTTGCATTAGTGTTGCTTCTGTAAATAAATTCAATATTTAGTTCATCGCCTGTTTCAATAATGTGTACTCCTGCAGAGAGCGGTGAACTGTTGAGGCTGATGTTAGTTTCAAGAACGTTTGGCCAAACAGCATTTGTCCAGGTCAAATTTTCACGTGCTCCGTTTCCCTCAAGCAAAGCATCATTGTGAAACCCGTCAATAACGGCATCGCCGCTGTTTGGAGTATCGTTGCTTTTTCGGTTGCCCATGATTTGACGACTGTATTTGAAACCGGTATTTTCACCGTCGTTTTCATAAGTATTAAACCAACCACGCTCTGTTGCGGTCATTGTTGCTTCGCCGTTTGTAGTCGGGGTAGTTAAATCAATAGTCCCGTGATAAGCAAGAATAATGTTAAGGTGGTCGGAAAAATTATAATCCGTTGTTCCTATGGTATAAGTATATCCGGATTCGTTATGATAACCACCGGGCAAGCTTTCCCACAGTCGATTATAAGCTCCGTCCACATATTCCCCCGTCGGAAATTCTATGTTTTGATAATAATTATCGGCAAAAAGTACGTTTTCGTATAATGCAACGGGAGTATCAATAACATCGGAGCCCATTAAGGGTTGTGGGTCGGCAGCAGTCAGCGGGTGCGGGTCGAGTGCAGTAAGATGTTCTACTTCAACACCTTGAATCCCCAGCAAACGGGCAATTTCAAAAACCATTCCGCCGCCTCGGCTGTGTCCAATTAGGTGAATGGGTAGTTCGGCTAATGCAGTTTCACCTTCTTGGCCGGTATGAATCATAGGTGCTACGGCCGCTGCTACCTCCTGAGCTGTAATGCCTGTATTTAAATGGTTTGCAACGGCTGTCCAGTTAATCAAAACAATAATTTCGGTATGGGTCTGAGTAGATAAATCAAAGTTCCAATTGGTGCACTCAGCCGTTAAATCTCCTTGTGTTCCGGTAACGGTAATATTGGCAATATGGCCTTCATTACCGTTTCTTTCAATAATAGCATTTGCCATTGCTTCCATCCATACAGGTTGGTTGCCGTCGGGGTTCCAGCCGTGTACCATAACTGTAACACCAGCTCCTTGTTTTTCAAAAATTTGAGAAAAAAGAGAGAATGACAAAAACAGAAAAATAGCTGTGTAAAAGATGCGTGCTTTCATGTCAATTTTTTTTTAGTTAAGGAATATATTTGTTGAATTTTTTATTGAATGTACAACATTCAATATTCTTCTGAACTAAAAAGCACTATGACAAAAGGTATGACAGACTCAATGTGCTTTGACTTTCAGACACATTTGTTTTTTACGCAGCTTTTTCAGCAAAAAAAGTTAACAAAATCTTTTTAGAAAATGACTGATGTCTTCACCTTTATCCAAATTTAACTTTTTTCTTAGCCGGTTTCGACTTTTGCTTACCGATGACTCTGAAATACCCGTAATATCTGCAATTTCACGGGTTTTCATTTCCATCAAAAGAAAAGCGCATAGTTTACCGTCATTCTTAGTGAGATTCCGAAATTTTTGCCGGAGACGCCCCATGAAATTCGGATAAACCTGTTCGAAGGAAAACTGGAATTTATCCCAATTGTGTTCTAAGTTTCTGTTAGCGTTTATAATTTCCAGAGCCGATTTTGTGTCGTTTTTCAAAACAGCCTGTTTTATCTCTTTTAAAGCTTCGTTAAAACTTATAATATTGCTTGTAGCTTTAGACAGTTCTCGACTTTTGTATAAAAGTTCTTCGTGTTTAAAATCTAAGTCGGCTTTTAACTCGGCATTTTCCTGTGATATAATCATTTGAGCCTGTTGCCTAATCTTTTGTTTTAATCGAAAAATATAAATAAGTATAAACAAAGTAATAATAAGCGCTATAGAGAGAAGGCTTAAATAGAAGGCTCGTTGCTTTTGAATTTTATTAAGATGCTGTATTTTTATAATCTCCTGCTCTTTAAGTTTTAAATCATATTTGGCAGTCATCTCATTAATTTGTTTGTCCATTCTGCCTTCAAAAACGCTGCTTTGCAGTTTTCGAGCTTTGTCCAAAGCATAAAAAGCCGATTTATAGTCGCTAAGTTCGATATAAAAATCTGATTTCCGTAAATGCATTCTCATGTATAGACCCTGATATTCATCGGGATTTAAAAATTGAGAAGCTGTATCAAGTAGTTGCAGGCCTTTTTGATATTCTTCCAAAACCAAATACACACCGCCCAAATTAATGGCCGCATTAAGCGCATTGGGATAAGCTTCGGAATTATAAAAATTCTCATAGGCCTTTCGACAGAATATCAAGGCATTATCATAATCGTTTCGCAAACGATAAATATAAGCCAACTCATTTTGTGACGAAGCTAATAGTTTTAAGAAATCATGCTCTCCCGAAATCTCTGAGCATAAAAGGGAGTATTTAAAAGTACTGTCGCGCCGATGTTTCCCTGCATCTTTCCATTCGTTATATAAAGCTGCCATGCGATTATAGGCGTAGGCCTTATTGCGTGCTGTTAAACTATTTTTTCGTAAAGTTTCGTAAAGTAAGCCAGTTGCCTTTTTGTATTCTTTTTTAATACGGTAAGCTTCGGCCAAATTTATGTGCGCATAATTGACAATTTCCTTCTTTTGTTGATTTTGTTCAGCAATTTCTATCAAAAGCGGAATAGCCATATCAGGCATGGAGCGTTCAAGCAGCTGACGTGCTTCCGAGAATAAGCTATCGTTATCTTGTTTTTGGGCTAAAAGAGTTGTTTGATTTGATAATAGAAGAAAAAGTAAAAAACCGACCAACTTCTGCATTGTAAAAAATGCAAAGTTTAGAAAACCCCTTAAAACTTTTGTTTTGAGAAAACCCATCTTTAAAAAGGCTCATATTGACTTTTTAAAGTTGCAAAAAAAATCAATATCATGAAATATTTCTAGATGAATTGTAAGCGGTAATTTATATTTGTCAGTAGCACATCATATGTAAAGCTCAAAAATATGGTTGAAAGTTAATTATTAAATTAAGTTGCGTTTTAAAGGTTACATTAGGCGTTAGATATTCAAAAGATAAAAGGAATTAACTATTTATTAAAAAATGGATATACATCACTGAATTAATTAGATGTCCGCATGGTTATACGCTTAAACATCAATCATTATTTGTTACGTGCTTTATGGGCATTGTAAACATGAAATCAGTACCCTTTCCTAGTTCGCTTTTTACCCAAATTTCTCCCCCATGCGCTTCAATTAATTCTTTGCAAAGAAGCAAGCCTAAACCTGTACCTTTTTCGTTTGACGTACCTTCTGTGCTATCCATATTGGAAATATCAAACAGTTTATGGCATCTATCTGGCTCTATGCCAATACCGTTATCGGAAACTGTAATGATAACGGTATCAAGATTTGTTTCAGCAAATATTTCTATTATACCTTCAGTATTTGAGAATTTAATAGCATTGGAAACAAGATTTCGTAAAATTGTGTTTAGCATATTCTTATCAGAATATACTTTTAGTGTATCATCAATGTTTTGTTTGATGGTAATACTTTTGAAATCGGCATTTGGTTTTAAAACTGCGATGGCATCGCTACATATTGGGTTTAAAAAAACTTCATCTGGTTTATATGGCATTTTCCCAGCGCTAACACGTGCCCATAAAAGGATGTCATCTAATAATTTATGGACATTCTGAGCAGATTCAAAAACCATATTTATCCTGCTTTCTATCTTATCAATGTCATACTCGCGAATATTGCTTTGTAATAACTCCAACAACCCAAGCATTCCAATAAATGGACTTTTTAAATCGTGGGAAAGTATTGAAATAAATTTGTCTTTGTCTGCATTTAACTGAATGAGTTGTTTTTCCTTGTTTTTTAGGGCATCAATATTATTGGAGTTTTTAAGAGCAACGGAAATTAGTTCTGTAAAAGAAGTTACAATTTTTGCATCATAATCAGTAAAGTCAGTTTCTTTTTCGCCTAATCCCAGCAAGCCTATTGTTTTTCCTTTGTTTTTTAAAGGAGCAAACATTACGTTTTTAAGTGGCATGTGCCCTTTGGGCATATACTTTACGTGTGGACTATTTGAGTAGTTGTTTTCATAGGATGTCATTCCTGTTTTATAAACAACTTCACGTAATCCGCGTATAGGCATTGGCAATGCAGGGTCTACAGAGCAAGGCATTCCGCCCGGCTCAAGATATACAACATCATTTTCTTGTCCGTTTTCATTTAATAAAGCAACATAGCCTGCTTTTGCACCGGTTAATAGTGTACAATAATCGAAAATTTGCTGGGCAGTGGTTAAAAAATCATTGCTTTCAAGTACTAAGCGGCTCCCATTTAAAAGTAGTTCAATTTCTTTATTTCGTTCGGTAATGATTCTTTCTATTTTTTTATGCTTACTAATATCTCTAGCTACTGCAATAACTTCATTTTCACTTATAACTTTTGTCTTAACCTCAACCGGTATTTGCTCTCCTGTTTTTTTTGTATGTACTGTTTCAAAAACAAATTCATCTTTTTGCTTTAAGGTTTGAGTTTTAGCAAATATTTCTTCCGCTTTTTCATTTTTATCAATCTTCATAATAGGCATATTCGCGAATTCAGCTTCGGAAAATCCGTAAATATATTGTGCTGTTTTATTAGCCGAGATAATTCTACCCGTTACTCTTGATATATAAAAAACTGCGTCTGTTATGTTGTTATATAGATTTTTAAAATACTCCTTGCTCTCTTTTAAGGCTTGCTCGAATTCTTTTCTTTCAGTAATGTCTGATGCATGACCTTCAATAATTATTTCATCATTAATAATTGTTTTATGCATAAAGTAGTCGTTTACCCAAAGCCATTCGCCCGATTTGGTTTGTATTCTATACTCTATGTTGTATTCGGCCCCCTCTTTATAACTTTTAACTGCATTATCAACATTAGTTTTATCATCAGGGTGAATTGAACTGCTCCAAATAAAAGGATTATTTTGTAGGTCCTCAGGTGTGTACCCTAAAATCTCAGTTATCCTATTTGACCAGAATAATCCACCTCTTTTGTTAGAGAACTGGTAAATTATATCAGGTGAATGTTTTACAAAGTTCTCAAACTTTTGATATTTCTCTTTAATATCGTTCTCGTAGAAGAACAAATTACTCTCAAAATCATTAATATCTTTGAGTAAACCATCCCTCTCATCTTTTTCAATTGCCAAAGTTTCAAGTTTCTGTTTTAAAACTTGAAGCTTTTGTTGTAAATCCATGTTGGTAGTTTAAATTATTAACGTTTACGAATTAAGATAGTACTTAGTAATAATTAAATTACCTCAATATAATTGACTAACGCAATGCTAACTACATGGCAGAAAACTATAAGTGTTTTTTATTTAAAACGGATAACTAAAGGCTTTCAAACTCGTCTTTTGAAACGCTACAAACCGGGCATCTCCAGGTTGGGGGAAGGTCTTCAAATTTTGTTCCGGGTTCAATATTTTGTGTAGTATCCCCAATTTCTGGGTTATAAACGTAACCGCAAACCTTGCATTTATACATAGTAGTGGTGGATTTTTAAATTATTGAGTAATAATTACCAGATTAAAAGGAGCCTCCATCAACGTTTTAAAATCTTCACCTAAATTCTTTATGGTATCATCATCCTCTTCGTAGTACCATTCAAAGGTAACCTTATTCCCTTGCTTGTAACACTTCTCAAAAAGCTTAAGGATATTATAAACAAACCTATTTGAGCCGCTATTAATATACTCTATCTTAAAAATAACCTTAGTCAATTCTTCTGGGTTTTTAATATAATCTTCTATCCAAATTAATAAAGGTTGGTAAAAAGCAACCGCATCCTCTGGTATTGAACGTCCTGATAGTTGAATTTTACCACGGGTAAAGTCAACCTCAGGAGTCTTACTGGTGCCTTTTATAAATAAACCATTTGAAGTTTTCATTGGTTCTGATTTTCTGGTTTTCTAGTTATGTAAATTTAAAAAAAATATGATTGAAAATTTTGTAGAACAAGTTAAATTTGGTTGATAGCTATATTTATTTGACAAGTTCAACTAGAGAAGGTTTGAAAAATGCTTTCAAGAGGATTCTAAAAAACTCTTTTCCAGTATTCAGCAAATGTATTGAAGTTGAACTTTCTATTCGGGTGTGCCCTTGATATTTTGATGTTAGAATCTTCATCAGTTATCTGAAAGGAAAATACGTACCAGCCCTGGGTATCCTTAAAGGCCATGCTTCCATATCTTAAGTCGTACAACCATAAACTATTGTCATCCTTTTTATTAACGGTATAGTAACCATCGGTAAAACGGATTAGTTTCAGTATCTTTTCGTTATTTTTTATTCCATCCAATAAATCTGCATTTCTTTTTACATAGTGAAATTCGGTATCATGCTTATCAAAATTGCCAATGTAACCAAAATGGTAACCTGAGGAATCCTCAGCAACTACAAGCCAAAGGAAGTTTGTTACTGGCAAGGGTGCCGATTTTAATCGGGAGTATTCAATACTATGCTGAGCAAGTTGCTCTTTTGCTTTACTCTCAATATGCAACTTATTTAATGTTGCCATTGATATAAAAAGAAATACGTAACCTAGTATAGAGTAGGAGAGCAAACGTCTACCTCTGGAGTATTTTGGTTTTTTAATAAGAAGTACCATTAGAACAACAATGGGAACCAGCAGAAAAAAGTCAATTATTCCAATTGCATCAAAAGATAGCCTCGCTTGGCTAAATGGAGCCAGCGTTGCAGTTCCGTATGTGTTTAAAATATCAAGAAGAGAATGAGTAAGAATAGAGATTAGCGAGAGTACTGTCCAGTGTTTAAAAAGTTTGTCCTTGTGTATTTTTGAAATTATCCACCCCAGCAACGGCGCAGCAATAAAGGCAAATAGAATGGAATGGCTGAAACCTCGATGAAGGAACAATGCTTGAACGGGTTCAAACAGGGGGGTAATAATTGAGTCAAAATCGGGTAACGAGCCTGCTATGGCTCCCCAAAACAGCGCTTTATTGCCAACCTTCTTTTCAAGAACTGCTCCGCCAGTGGCAGCGCCTAATACTATATGTGTTAGTGAATCCATAGTTTATTTGCTAACTTTGCAAAAATATGATTATGCGTTTTGTAAAACAATGATATTGGCATTTCGTTCAAACAACAAAAATATAAAAAGTGAGGAAACGTCGTTCAAAACCTTTGCTCGAAAGGGTGAAAATTGAGGATATTGCTGCGGAAGGAAAATCGTTAGCAAGGATAGATGGTAAGGTGCTGTTCGTTCCATTCACCATACCTGGAGATGTGGTTGATGTGCAGCTAACAAAAAAGCGCAAAAGCTATATGGAAGGATTTGTAACTGCCTATCACGAGCTATCGAAGGATAGGATAGAGCCTTTTTGCGAACATTTTGGTACTTGCGGTGGATGTAAGTGGCAAAGTTTACCTTACGAATTGCAGCTTAAGCAAAAGCAAAAGCAGGTTGAAGACCAGCTAACACGCATAGGGAAATTTCAAGTTCCTGAAATAAACACAATTCTTGGTTCTGAAAACACTCGTTATTACAGGAATAAGTTGGAGTTTACCTTCTCTCATTCACGCTGGTTAACACGAAACGAGGTAAACAGTGATGATGAGGTTGAACAGTACCCTGTGCTTGGCTTCCACGTTCCGGGTAAGTTCGACAAGGTGTTCGATTTACATACTTGCTACCTTCAACCAGACCCCTCAAATGCTATTCGCAGAGCCACCTGCAAGTTTGGAAGGGATAATGGGTACTCCTTTTATAATATACGTGAGCATCAGGGGTTTCTTAGGAATTTGATTATCAGAACTTCATCCACAGGAGATGTAATGGTTATTCTTGTGGTGGCAGAGGACGATATTCCAAAAATAAATGCTTTACTTAATCACCTTGCAGATGAATTCCCGTCAATTACTTCATTAATGTACGTGGTAAATACAAAGGTGAACGATACCATTCACGATTTAGACGTGATTTGCTTTAAAGGCACCGACTTTATTTTGGAGGAGATGGAGGGCATAAAGTTTAAGGTTGGACCAAAGAGTTTCTATCAAACCAACTCGCAGCAGGCCTACGAACTTTATAAGTTGGCACGCAGCTATGCCTCCCTAAAAGGCGATGAGCTTGTTTACGATTTATATACGGGTACTGGTACCATTGCAAACTTTTTAGCTAAAAGTTGCCAAAAGGTTATTGGAATTGAGTATGTGCCTGAGGCCATTGAGGATGCGAAAGAAAATTCAAGAATCAACGGAATTACCAACACTGCCTTTTTTGCTGGCGATATGAAGGATGTGTTAACCGAACCCTTCTTTAAGGAGCATGGTTATCCTGATGTTGTGATACTTGACCCCCCAAGAGCAGGAGTTCATCCTAAGGTGGCTCAAAGAATAAGTGAAGCCAGACCAAAGAAGATAGTTTACGTGTCGTGTAACCCTGCCTCTCAAGCCCGTGATATTAATTTACTTGGCGATGGTTTTAAAGTAACCAAGGTGCAGCCGGTTGACATGTTTCCGCATACACATCATCTGGAAAATGTGGTACTTTTAGAGAGGTGCGGTGAGTTTGAGAATGAGTAGGTTTATGTTGATTGTTTACAATTAAGTTTTCGCAATAAGTGCAACTCTTAAATGATTTGCTAATCGGGAGATATAACAAAAATATCCTCGTTCTCCTTTTTCATTAGGTATTGCTCGCGGGCAAACTTTTCAAGGTTCTCGTTATTTGTACGTAGCTCGTTAAGGCGCTTCTTATCGTGTTCAATCTTTTCGATGTAATATTCTCGTTCGCGCTCAAACTTTTTTATTCTTCGGTACTCTGAGTAAACATCAATCCAATTGCTGCTATCAAACAGTAACATCCAAAAAACAAAAATTACCAGGGTAAGGGTGTATTTATTCCTTAACCAAGGATGTAACTTATCCCAAATGGATGTTAGTGTCATTTTTCGCTTTAAACTTTTATTAAAAAATCTTGAAAATAAGTATTTGGCAAACGCAAAAATCAGCCCCCTCCAAAAACATGTATTACCTGTACATTATCACCTTCGGATATTGTAGCGTTAGAATACTGCTCTTTTTTTACCAGCTCTCCGTTAATCTTTACAACTAGCAGTTCAAAAGTAAAATTTTTTATGCTGAGCAGCTCCTCAATAGTAATGCTACTCTTTTCTGTGTTAATTTTTTCCTTTTTATGATTCAGTTTAATCTCCATATCTCCTCCAAGTAATTAATATCATTGCAAAATTAAGGAAAAAAAACACCTTGGGCAATATGAGTTTATGCTTAAGGATATGTAACTTTATTCTGACTAAAATGTCAACGTAAAAGTTGTTCCTTTATTGGGCTCGGAGAATGCTGTTATGCTGCCACCATGTAAACGCATTATTTGTCGCGATAGGCTTAGGCCAATTCCTGAACCCTTTGGTTTAGTTGTGAAAAATGGAATAAAAATTTTGTCAAGCACTTCAGGAAGAATACCTTCTCCATTGTCGCTAACCTGAATAGTAACCCTACCTCGTTTGTTTAGGAATGCCTTCATTGAAATTTCAGGATTCTCAACGTTTTCAAGGGCGTGAATAGCATTCTTCAGGAGATTAATTATTACTTGCTCAAGCAGTTCCTCGTCTCCAGAAAATGTAATATCTTCAGGTTTAAAGCTGGTTGAGAAATTTATTTTAGTGCTTTTAATCTCCTCGTCCATCAATGGAATAATGTTATCGAAAAGTCCCTTAATGCTAATAATTTTGAAGTTTGGTTTTGGAATACGGGTTAGGTTTCGGTACGTGTTTACAAAGTGCATAAGCCCGGTACTCCGCTTGTGAATTGTTTGCAGGCCCTGCTGAATTTCGCCAATGGTCTCTTCATCTATGGTTGCTTCTGAGTCGTCTCCTTTGGTTTGGTTTATGGACTTTATCATTATATCAATGGTAGACGATAGGGACGATATTGGAGTTATGGAGTTCATAATCTCATGGGTAAGTACCCTAATTAATTTTTGCCATGCTTCGGTTTCCTGCTCTTCAAGTACATTTTGAATGTTTTTTATTGTTGCTAGTACTATGTGCTTGCTGTGAATCTTTATTTCAGTTCCGTATATGGCAAGCTGAAGAATGTCATCCTCCTGCTGAACTTTAACAAGAATATTCTCGCCTGGGTGAAGCTGAAGCAACTTATCAACCAGGTCTGGACTAATTGTGTAAAGCTGCTTAATATTTTTTAGTCCAGATATTTGGAAGAGTCGTTTGGCAGCCTTGTTTATCATCTCAACCGTGCCATCCTTCTGGAAAGCAATAATACTAACATCAATATTTTGTACTATGCTTTGAAGGTACTGAAAATGCTCTTCCTTCTCGCTTCTAACAGTTTGGAAGTCTTTTATAACATCGTTAAAAGCTCTGCTTAGCTCATCAAAAGATGTGCCCATGCCCTCAACTTGAAATGAGCGGGTGAACTCAGAGAATCTAATTGACTCAAGGAAGCTGGCTAGGTCGCGATTGGTTTTGTCAACATACTTAAACAGGGCGTAAATTTGCAAAATAATTAACACCGCTATGAGAGCCGGAGTAATAAAGAACTCATAGTTTAGCCAGGTAAAAAAAAATGCAAAAATTGTTAGGGTAAGCAATATAAGCCTTGTAATAGCATTTACCCTAAAGTTCTTATAAATCATACTTTTCCATTCTACGGTACAGTGATGTTCTGGTTATGCCCAGCTCGTTTGATGCCTGGGTGATGTTCCCTTGATACTGTTTTAGCACTTTGGATATTACGGTTTTTTCAATCTCATCAAGATTATACGATTCAAACTCAATGCCACCACCCTGATTCGATTGTTGGCTAGAGAGGAAGAAATCATCGGGTTGTAGTGTATTTGTATCGCTCATAATAATTGCGCGCTCAATGGCATGTTGCAGCTCACGAACATTGCCGGGCCATTTGTATGCTTCGAGCTTTTTCATGGCATCGGCAGTAATCCCTTTGATGTTCTTCTTGTATTTTTTTGAGTAAACCCCTAGAAAATGGTTTGCAAGCAGCGGAATATCACCGTATCTCTCCCTTAAAGGAGGCAAATGGATTTCAACGGTGTTAACCCTGTATAGCAAATCCTGACGGAAGTTTCCCTCGCTCACCATCTGATGAATATTATTATTTGTGGCGCAAACCAACCTAACATCAATGGGTTTTGGTTTGTTTGAGCCTACGCGTGTTACTTCTTTGCGCTCAATGGCGGTAAGTAGTTTCGACTGGAGTGGGAGGGGCAGGTTTCCTATCTCATCAAGGAAGAGTGTTCCTGCTGATGCTATCTCAAATCGGCCTGGCTTATCCTTCTTGGCATCGGTAAAGGCCCCTTTTTCATGTCCAAATAGTTCGCTTTCAAAGAGCGTTTCGGCTATTGAACCTAAATCAACGCTTATAAATACCTCGTCGTTACGGGGAGAGTCACGGTGCAATGCGCGGGCCACTAACTCTTTCCCTGTGCCATTTTCCCCAAGAATAAGTACGTTAGCATCGGTTTGTGCTACCTTTTTAATGGTGTTAAAAACCTCCATCATGGATTCCGATTTTCCAACAAAGTCGTGAAATGGACTATCCATAACGTTGCTAATTTCCTTTTGCTTTTCTCTTAAATCAGTAACCTCCTTTTGCGATTGTTTTAGCTTAACCGCTGATGAGATGGTAGCAATAAGTTTCTCGTTTTGCCATGGTTTAAGAATAAAATCAGTGGCACCAGCCTTAATTGCTTTAACAGCTTTCTCGGCATCTCCATAAGCAGTAATAAAAACAACTATTGCTGATGGGTCCAGTTCAAGAATTTTTTCGAGCCAGTTAAATCCTTCTTGGCCGCTTATGGCGTCCTTGGTAAAGTTCATGTCAAGAAGGATAACATCAAAATCGTTCTTGGTTATGAGGGTAGGTATGTCATTCGGGTTTGATGTTGTTTGAACCTGCTCAACATGGGGCTTAAGCAGTAATTTTAAGGCAAATAGAATATCCTCATTATCGTCAACAACCAGTATTTTTCCATTCTTACTTTTCATAATAAAACGCTTTTTATGCAGAAGGTTTAACTTTTTGCTTGATAAATATAAGAATTTTGCTTTGTAAAATTATCTAATTTTATCTTACAATTTTGCTAGTGAAGGTGCTTTTCCCCAATAATCGGATAATATATACACCTTTTGGTATGTTTGGCATCGTAATGTTATGCATACCCTTGGTAATTGTTGCATTAGCTTTGTTTATTAAACGTCCTTGCATGCTTATTATCTCAACGGTATAAAATATATGTGAAGTATTATTTTTAATGGTTAATACTGAGGATGATGCATTGTAATAAGTGGTTATGTTACTTGATACAGTTTCTTGCAAACTGCTACTGGTTGGGACAGAGGATACAGTGACAGTGCTGGTTGATTGTTCAAAATCTCCACTAATTGTAAAATCAATATCTTCACTGCCAGTCCACTCAGGGTCATCATTGTAAAACGTAATATCCCAATCGTTTTGTTCAACTACAATATTATTATTACCTGTCCAGGAAAGATTTATATCGTTTGTAAAGTTTGAAATATAATCAGGTATATTTATGGTTGTATTTTCGTTCTGGTTGAACGATATCTCTGATGGTAGATTCAATTGAGGATGACTGGTAGCAGGCATTTTCTCAACCTTAAAGTTATCAAAAAAGAATCCATCCTCATTAACAGACCCATCGCTAACCATCCTAAACCGAAACATTACTGTTTCTCCAATATAGCTATTTAGATTGATGGTTTCTTTTACCCACTCGTTTTTTGCTCCATGGTAAATAGGCTTATCCGGATCCTGAGTGCTACTACCAGTGCTTGTGAATTTGCCAGCTAAGGGTTCCCAACTTGTGCCGTTATTGGTAGATACCATGAATTGAGCATAATCCCAGTTAGTTTCAATATTCCACCGAGCCATAAATTCAGCGTAGGCAAATATTACATCGCCTAAATCTACCTCAACATCAAGTGTAATGCTGGAGTTTGAGTTATCTGGATAATTTGTATTCGGGCTATCGTTTATTGAGGTTGGTTCAGAGTAAAAGTGTTGTGTTGTTGTACCCCAGGAGGTAGTTGTCCAATTATTAGTATCATCACAATTATCACTAATAAGGATGTCGGATGTACCGTATATTTTTGTGATAGTGTCGGTAAAAGTAAACTCTCCATTATCAAGTAAAATGGCAAATCGCAATTCTTCGCCCTGAGATATGTTGGGGTTAAGCAGCATTTGAATGGTGTCGATTCTCTCCTCTAGGGTCTCCATATTTTGAAAACTGATAGAATTACCTATTTCTTGAATATTGCTACTTACGGGCTGTATTGAAACTGTATAGCTTGATGTTGAACTCACTCCAAGTGATTTAACGCTAAGGGGAACGGAGATATCAATATCGCTATAAAATTGGTTCGATTTATCGGTAACATCTGCATAGGGTAGTGCAAGGCGTGCAAGAGTGAGATTCATGTCGGTATGACCAGCGCAAATTTCCTCAATCCTATCCACTTCGGGCCAAAAGCCATCGCTGGGGCTTCCTGCTTCTGGAGTAAATGCAAAAATTTTGTTTTTTGTTTCCTGTTCTCCATAAAACCAATCGTCGCTACCTCCATTTGCAGAGTAGCTTAAGGTTTCATATACTGTGCCGTAGGCATACTCATTTTCCTCTGTTAACAGCTGTGCGTAGTTAATAAATATTAGCGAGTCTGGGGTTAATTGATTGTCGAAACCCCAAGGGTATATAAGTATATCACTATAAGTATGATTATTGAGTGCAAGGCTGATCTCTCTCTCCTCGCAAAACTGCTTTATTAGCTGCGTTTCGGGCTCGCTAAATGCGGAAGGGCCACGGTATGTATCCGAAGAGCCATCTGGTGACGAACCGCTATCGTCGTAGCCCCACATGTAACCAAAATTACGGTTGAGGTCAACTCCTTGCGTTTCGTCGGAATTGGTGCTTCTGTTTTTTCGCCACATTCCGCCTCCGTTAGGGTTAGTGTTCTCGTTGTAGATATAACCATCCGGATTAACGCATGGAATAAAAAGAAACTCAAGGTTATCTACAAGGTAAGTAATCTCAGGATCATTGCCATAGTTCTCAAGTAAGTACCACATCTGGTAGAGCATCTGCTGCATTGAGATTGGTTCGCGGGCATGAGTTAAAGCCGTGTAAAGTACCTGAGGTTTGCTTTGCGCTTCATCAGGATTGTTTGAAATTCTTACCCAATAAACAGGTCTGCCTTCAACGGAGGTTGTTGTACCAATAGGTTCCTTTGAGGATATTAGCTCTGGAAACTGTTCTCTCATCGTATCAAGTTCATCAAGGAGTTCACTGTATGTATGATGACCACCCATACTTCCTAAGGAGAAGTTTTGCGGGGTAACGTAACCGTCAATTTTTTTGCTGGTAGATTTCATTGCTGCATTTAAACTATCGATGCAAAATTTCGAGTTTCTTGATATGTAGTAATTACTCATATCTTCAATTATTACTTCATATTTAAGTCCCGACTCATTAATCAGTTTCAAATCGGAATCGGAGTACTCACCAATTATGTATGCTCCTGGTTTACGCTCTAGACTCTCAAGAGGCAAACCCAAAGATGCAAGGACAAGCATATCATTTTTTTCGGGAGTATTAATCTTTATTCTGTGGTATTTTTCTACTTGAGCATTTAGTAATAGTACACTCACTAATAGGTAAATGGTTAATGCAGCACTTCTCATAATAAAATGTAGTTGTAATTCTATTAATGTTAAATTATCGCCCTAAAAGTAATCATTTATTAACTCAATTTTAAATACTAATATTAAAAGGTGTAATTAGTTACGCTGTGTGCGATATCGGACAACGCATGTAGCATATTCGAACACTTTTTAGTTTAGTATAGAGTTAGATATGTGTTTAATAGACTGAAATTGAGAGTTATATTACTTTTGGCACAAATGATGTTTATAAAAGAACAAACAAGAAAAAATAACATACAATGGATAGAGCAATTGAAAAAAAGAAATGGCCTTTAAAAAAGGTATTATGGCTTGGAGCAGCAGTAACACTTGTCCTTCTTGTTGGCTACTATATAATTTTTGCCGATAAAAGCTCAAAACTGAATGTTGATGCTGAGAAGCTAACCATTGAGACCGTTCAGGAAGATTTGTATCGCGATTATATAACTGTGATTGGCACAGTTGCACCAATACAAACCATCTTCCTTGATGCCACTGAGGGAGGAAGCCGAGTTGAGGAAATAGTAACTCAGGAGGGTAGTAAAGTTGAAGAGGGCGATGTTATTGCCAAGTTTAGCAACACTAATTTAATACTCGATATTTCAAACTTTGAGGCTAATGTTTCGCGTGCCAACAACGAATTATCCAGTATTAGATTACAAATGGAGCGACAAACGCTTGAGACTCGCAGCAGGTTGCTTGATTTAAATTTTGAACTGAAAGAGCGGAAAAGGAAATATAACACCAATAAAGTTCTTTTTAAACAGGATCATATTTCAAAAGAGGAGTACGAGCGTTCAAAAGAGGCCTTTGAGCTAACTCAAAAACGAATAGAGCTTTTCAGGGCTAATGCTAAGCAGGATTCATTATACCGCCTAAATCAACTTAAAATATTAGAGAATGATGCCGCAAGGTTACAGAGTAATCTCTCTATGGTCCGCAATAGGTTAGATGCGCTAGTTTTTCGTGCCCCTGTTTCAGGCGAGTTGGCTTCCTTAAACCTTGAGGTGGGTCAGGTTATTAGCATGGGCGAACGCATTGGTATAATACATGTGCTTGACTCATACATGCTTAAGGTTGATGTTGATGAGCATTATATTAACCGGATAATACACGGCCTAAAAGGGAACTGCGAATTCAACGGCACACAGTACGCTGGTAGCATAACCAAAATTTATCCTGAAGTACGTGGTGGGCGTTTTACCGTTGACATGGAGTTCGATAGCCTGGTACCAAATAACATACGCATTGGTCAAACTTCCAGAATTCGTCTTGAGCTTGGTGAATCGCAAATGGCAGTTCTTATACCGCGTGGTGGATTTTACCAGAGTACCGGAGGACAGTGGATATTTGTAGTTGATCCATCTGGTGATTATGCGTTTAAACGACAAATCCGAATAAACAGGCAGAACCCAAGACATTACGAAGTTGTTGAGGGGTTGGAACCTGGTGAAAAGGTAATTGTTTCGAGCTACGACAATTTTGGAGATGTTGACAGGTTAGTTTTAAAATAGAGAATACAGATATTAAACATAAATAACTAAACTAAACAAAACAGCTATGAATTCGAATAATCCTACAATTAAAACAAAAGATCTTTTTAAAGTCTTTCGTACAGAAGAGGTTGAAACAACTGCTCTAAACAAGGTAAATCTGGAAGTGAAAGAGGGTGAGTTTGTGGCCATTATGGGTCCCTCAGGATGCGGAAAATCCACACTTCTAAATATACTGGGGCTTCTTGATAATCCATCTGGCGGGGAACTATACTTTAATGGGGTAGAGGTTTCAAACTTTAAGGAGAAGCAGCGCACAAACATGCGTAAAGCAAACATCGGTTTCGTTTTCCAGAGTTTTAACCTTATTGATGAGCTAACTGTTTTTGAAAATGTTGAGCTACCTTTACTTTACATGAGCGTACCTACCTCTGAGCGCAAAAAAAAGGTTGAGGCGGTGCTTGAACGTATGAAAATTTCGCATAGAAAAAAGCATTTCCCTCAGCAACTGTCAGGTGGACAGCAACAAAGGGTGGCTATTGCCCGCGCAGTTGTTGCTAATCCCAAACTAATTCTAGCCGATGAGCCAACAGGTAATCTTGACTCAGCAAATGGTGAGGAAGTTATGGCACTACTAAGCGAGTTGAATAACGAGGGCACCACCATTGTTATGGTAACGCACTCTCCAAGCGATGCTGAGAAGGCTCATCGTATAGTTCAACTTTTCGATGGACATATAGTTACTGAGAATGTAACAAAGCTTCTTTAAAAAGACGGAGACTACTACTATTAAGAATTTGAATAGGTGCTAGCTTTTTAAAAAATTTAATGGGGATTAGTAAATTCAGTTTTATTATTGCAAACTATACGGATTAGATTTTATGATTATGAAAGAGATGTTATTAACTAGCGTAATGGTGTATATTCTGTCTGTTCCCATGTGTATAGAGTTACAGTCCGATTATGGAATTATGAATCGAAACATGATTGAATATCAGGGAGTAGTAGGTAATTTAACCCACCAAAGCAATAATAATTTAAAGAATTATGAGAGGGAGCCTAACACTTTTTCTAGAGAGTCTAATTCTCAACTTTATATTGATTTTGAACTTGCCTTACCAATCAACAAAACCATTTTAAGGAGCTATTTACATTTAGTGTATCCAGCAACCAGCTGGCTCGATGATAAATCGCTTCACATACTTGAAATACTATAGCTATGAAGACTTTAATTAATGCCTTGCTTCTATTCGTAATAATTTTCTCCTCAGATATTTTGCAGGCTCAGAATTCCTGGACACTGGAGGACTGTATAAACCATGCACTTCAGAATAATATTCAACTTAAACGTAAGGAACTTCAGGTTGAATTGGGGCAGAAAGATTTAAGGCAGAGTGCATTCGAAATGGGACCTAACCTTTCCGGGTTCTTTAATCACTCTTTTCTTGATGGTACAACCTTTAATCAGTACTCCCTTAGGTTTGAGAGTTTGCAGAATCAATCTGGTAGTTTGGGAATTGTTTCGGAAATTACTCTTTTTGATGGCTTTTCTGGCTTTAATAATCGCTCAAGACTAAAGTATCAACTGGAATCTAGAAAGCAGGATGCTGAGATTCTAAAAAACAACATTACTCTAAATGTGGTTGCTGGTTTTTTACAGGTACTTATGGATACTGAACAGCATAAGCTTGCAAAGGAGCAGTTTGAGGTTTCTCAGCAACAACTCAATAAGGCAGACACGGAGCGTGAATTGGGTACCATTTCGCAGAGCGACTACCTTAACATAAAATCGCAGAACATTAATCAGCAAGCGCAACTTACTAGTGCCTCTAATAGATTAAAGTATTCAACCATTGAGCTGGCGCACCTGCTTGAACTTGAAAAGCCTGAAGATTTTGAGATAGACCTTACTCCTGTAACCCTTAGTGAATCGCACGAAATTCTTGCTTTTGATAATCTGTACCAGGATATTGTTCAAGGTAGACCAGAAATTCGTAAGGCTGAGTACGAAATGAAGAGTGCTCAAAAGAGTTTGAGTATGGCGTACGGTCAACTTAGCCCACGAGTAACTCTTGGTTATCAGCTAGGTTCAGGGTACGACCAAACCGCTTGGTTTATTACCCCCGATAGCCTTTTAATTGAATATCCTAATTATACTTATCGTGACCAGGTGCAGGATTACATTCAGCACAGAGTTTATTTTAGAGTTTCTATACCAATTTTTCAAAGGCTTTCAAACCTTACGAGCATTAGTAAGTCTAAAATTCAGGTTTTGGACGCAAAATATGCGGTAGAAGAAGCCGAAAAGCAGGTTTACCGGGAGGTGCAGACCGCCTTTGCTGATGCAAAAGCATCCTGGGATAATTATTTAGCCTACAAAGAGTCTGCTAAAAGTTTTAAAGAACTGTACGACCAAACTGCAAGAAGGTTTGAGTTAGGTACAGCAAGTGCATTGGATGTTGGTTTGGCACAAAATGATTTAATTAAAGCAGAAGGAGAATTGCTGCATGCAAAATATACTTATGTTTTACGCGTTAAGATATTAGACTTTTACAGGGGGTTGCCTATTACCCTGTAATTTGTGGTTTTTTTAATAGGTTTAGTTTATGGTTTGTTGGTTAGCCCCGGGGTGGTTCCCGGGGCTGTTTTTTTGATGATTTACCTTAAAAAGAAAATTTTTCGGCCTATTCTTTGTTAACTTTTCCTATATTTTGCAGGTGCATTAATACCCACCTCAGTTCATTATACGAAAAATCGTTGCCTAGGGTTTCCATGGCCTGGGATAGATGAAGACTGCCAGCATTAATAAAATAGGTCTCAATTCTGTTAAGTTTCTCTTTGGAAATTAGTTTATCAACAGGCAGTTCGCCCGATTTTACAAATCTTGTTAAATGACCAGCAACGGTAGATTCGGCCAATCCTCGTTCCTTAGCAATTTGGCTAATGGAATTACCCTTCTCAAATAATTGGAATGAAGCAAGGTGCGAGTCCCCCTTCTTATTCTTCTTCTTTGGCTTGGGCTCTTCATCCTCAAAAACATTCCCTTCCGGAATTGGAATTCCCTTTTCGGCTCTAAAGGCCGTTACCATTCTTATTATCTCCTGGCCAAACTCTTCCACTTTCTTTTTCCCCATGCCGTTTACCTTTTTCAGCTGTAGTTTGTGGTAAGGAAGTTCGCTAGCTATTTCAATAAGCGATTTTTGGGTTACTATTCGGTAAACAGGTACGTTTTGCTCTTGTGCCAGCTTGTTTCTCCAATCTTTAAGGCGGTTGTAGAAATCAGGATGCTTAACTGCTGTTATGTCTGGATTTGTAGGGACTTTATCCCTTTTTTTCCTTTTTGGACCCTCGATTGATGCTTTGGCTCTTGTCTCAATAAATTTTGTTGTAATAAAGCCATCTTTACATGAATTAATGCACGATAACTTTACATATAGCTCGTTAATTATTTTGTCGATACTTTCGTTTATTTTCCCTTTTAGCTCCTTGCTATCGGTTTCAATATTAATATTATAAAGTGGTTGTAAAATTTCATCCTGAAGTTTTAAACCAAAATAGCTGCTCGCCTTTTTAATTCGTTCCTGAAGTTGGGCGTTATTTTCAACCATAGACTTTTCCTCAATTAACCGAATAATTTGCTGTGTAAACTTTGTGCTTACATCAAAAATATCAGATTTTAGCTTGGAGCTAATTGAATTAAGCAGTTGAGGTAGATTGGGTTGAAAACTGTTGGCATTTGCTTTTGCAAACCTAAGGGTTTGATCGAGCAGGTTTTGTGCATATTTATAATTAAACAGTTCCAAAAGCAGACCTCTCTGATAATCGAGCTGAGCCTTTTTTAACTGCTCAGGAGTAGGTGGATTCTTCTCAATGTTTTTGTTAAAACCCGTAACCGTATTATCGTTAATTATGGCATGCGTTCTAATTGGTGTGCTAAGTACCATGCCCTCTAACGCTTTACAACGGCTTAGCGCCACGTAAACTTGCCCGTGAGTAAATGCTGCCTGTGCATCAATAATAGCCTTTTCAAAAGTTAAACCCTGGCTTTTATGAATGGTAATGGCCCATGCCAGTTTTAATGGATACTGAGTGAAACTTCCTGTTACGGTTTCTTCAATTTCCTTGGTATCATTATTAATGGAGTACTTCGTATTGTCCCATTCAAGTGGAGTTACAGGAATAGGTAAGTTATCCTCGGGGCACTCAACGTATAATACATCGTCATCAATATATTTTAGGGTACCAATTTTTCCGTTGAAGAAGAGCTTCTCGTGTGTGGGGTCGTTCTTTACGAACATTACCTGCGCACCTTCTTTTAGCGTAAGTTCGTAGTCTGTTGGGTATGAGTGCTCTGGGAAATCCCCGGAAATAACTGCCGTAAAGGTTTTTGGCTCAGCGTCTATCTCTTTTAGTTTTCTTGTATTGATGCTCTTTGCCTGATTGTTATGCGTAGTGAGGGTGATATAGCCTTCGCTATCATCTGGATTAAAGTTTGGTATATGCTGTTGGTTTAGCAAAGCGATGCTCTCCTCGTCCAGCTCGTTATTGCGCACCTTATTTAGTAGCTCAATAAAAATTTTGTCGCTTTGGCGAAAAATATGCTTTAGCTCAACGGAAATGTAGTTTGTTTGTTGAAGGGCTTTGCTACTAAAAAAGAATACTGTTTCGTAGTACTGTTTGAGAATAGACCATTCATCATCTTTAGCAATGGGAGCTAATTGTTGTAAATCGCCTATCATAAGGAGTTGTACCCCGCCAAAAGGTTTATTCCGATTTTTAAATCTTCGTAAAACTCCGTCAATACCATCAAGCAGGTCAGCACGAACCATGCTCACTTCATCAATAACCAGAAGGTCTAAACTTTTTATTATGTTAATCTTATCGCGGCTAAAACGTTGTAGGCGAGATTTTTCACCACCAGACTCATTGTCTCTATTTTGGTTATTAGGTAGTTGTGGGCCAAATGGGAGTTGAAAGAATGAGTGTATAGTAACCCCGCCTGCATTAATAGCCGCAACACCAGTTGGTGCTACTACTATCATTCGCTTAAATGTTGATTGCTTTAAATTGTGAAGGAAAGTTGTTTTTCCTGTTCCGGCCTTACCCGTTAAGAATACATTTGTTCCGGTAAATTGCACAAACTCATAAGCTAATTGAAGCTGAGGGTTATTGAAGTATTCCATACTGTTTACTATCGCCTTTCATTAATAGGCTCGATTTTGAGGTTTAACTTTAATAAGGTTTTTTAAAAAGAATATTCAAGGAAATTCTGTTAGTGAATCAGTTTTTGATAAAGATATAGGTTTGACTCCTATTTGCCAAATCAAGTTTGCTAAACACTTTTTTATCAGTTCATACAGATTCAATTCCTGTTTTTAGCAGAAAAATTAACAAAAGAGAGTTTTCGAAAATTTGAGATTTATTTTTGGGGTAATTTTTTTTGACTATTTTTGCCCATGAATGTAGTTTTGTAACTATGAGGATTGTTTTAAGTCAATTACTTTATCGCGATCACTACTTCCTTGGATTTTGGCATTTGCTTATTGAATGCTAATTAATCTTCCCCCTATTTTCAATTTCTCTATTATTTAAATCTAGGTTTTTAATCTAGAGCTTGTTCTTGCCAATTAATCAAATAATAATAATCACTTAAAACTAAAATGTTATGAAGAAAGGACACCCGAAGGCCCTTTATTACCTGTTTTTTGCAGAGCTATGGGAACGCTTTAGCTACTATGGTATGCGGGCATTGCTTGTACTTTATGTTGTTGAGCGGCTTTACACCGATTTAGTTAGTAAAGAGGCTGATGAGTTAGCCTATGGAATTTATGCTGCTTTTGGAGCTTTGGTTTATGCAACACCTGTGCTTGGTGGAATGATTGCAGATAAATTTCTTGGTTATCGAAAATCAATTATGACTGGTGGTGTAATGATGACCATTGGTCTGTTTTTAATGATTATCCCTGAACCATTATTCTTCTTCTCAGGGTTAGGTTTCTTGGTTACAGGAAATGGACTGTTTAAACCTAACATCTCTTCAATGGTTGGTAGTTTGTACGAACCAGGCGACCCACGCAGGGATGGTGGTTTTACCATTTTCTATATGGGTATTAACATTGGTGCCTGGTTGTCGCCTCTTGTATGCGGTTGGGTTGCATACCAATGGGGATGGGCCTACGGTTTTGGAATGGCAGGTGTTGGAATGGTATTAGGTTTAATTGTTTTCCAAATTGGTATTAATACCAACGTGTTTACCGATAAAGGTCTGCCTCCAGCAACTGAAGCTGCTCGAAAAAGGATTGCAGGTATTAGCATATCAGCATGGTCAATAATTTTATCTATTGTAGCGGTACCAGTATTAAGTATGCTTATATGGAAAAGTGATTTAGCAGGCTATTTGCTATACACAATTCTAGCTTTGGTTGTAATTGTTGTGGGTAAATCATTCATTGAAATTTCTAAGGTTGAACGTGAGAAGATAATAGCCATTTTTATTCTGGCTATTTTCAGTACAATTTTCTGGTCGTTCTTTGAGCAGGCAGGGAGCACAATTACCTTATATGCTAGTCGAAATGTTGATTTGATGTTTATGAATGCAGCTCAAACCAACATGATTAACCCCTTCTTTATTATTACGTTAGCCATACCTTTCTCTATGATATGGACTTGGCTCTCTATGAAGAAGATGAATCCTTACACCCCATTTAAGTTTGCTTATGGTTTAGCGCAGGTAGGTTTAGGATTTCTGATTTTTGCCTATGGAGCTAGGTTTGCTTCAGAAACTGGTCAGGTGCCAATACTTTTCCTAATTGTAGGATACTTCTTTATTACAACCGGAGAGTTATTTATAAGCCCCATAGGATTGTCTGTTGTAACGCGTCTTTCACCTGCAAAAGTTGTTAGTTTTATGATGGGTGTTTGGTTCCTTTCAATGTCATTTGCACATTATATTGCTGGTATTATTGCCAAGTTTACTACAAAAGATGTAGAAGGGAATGGAGGCTTGTTTGAAAGGATAACCTTAAGTGTAACCGGGTTATCACCCGATGGAGTTGCAGATGCAGGAGGTGGTTTCAGAACGCTGCTTTCATACTCCCATGTATTCTCAACAATTGCCATAGTTGCTTTTGGTGTT
>JAWLEY010000173.1:0-5972 GCA_041685855.1 Perlabentimonas sp.
GATTTTGTTGAGATGTTTGTTGGTGTAGGCGCTTCACGCGTTCGCGACCTCTTTAAACAAGCCAAAGATAAAGCCCCATGCATCGTTTTTATCGACGAGATTGATGCCATTGGTAGAGCCAGAGGGAAGAATGCCAACTTCTCATCAAACGATGAGCGGGAAAATACCCTAAACCAGCTTCTAACCGAGATGGATGGCTTCGCATCGAACCAAGGTGTAATAATACTGGCAGCAACAAACCGTGCCGATATTCTGGACAGGGCACTTCTGCGTGCTGGCAGATTCGACCGCCAAATTCACGTGGAATTACCCGATTACAAGGAGCGTAAAGAAATTTTTAAGGTGCACCTCACCCCGCTTAAGCTAGACGAGAATTTTAGCGTTGAATTCCTAGCCAAGCAAACGCCCGGTTTCTCAGGCGCCGATATTGCAAATGTTTGTAACGAGGCCGCTCTTATCGCTGCCCGCAAAAGCAAACCTCTGGTTGAAAAGCAAGATTTCCTTGATGCCATAGACCGTATTATTGGTGGCCTTGAGAAGAAGAGTAAAATAATATCTAAGGAGGAAAGGCAAACCATTGCCTACCACGAGTCTGGCCATGCCACCGTTAGCTGGTTGCTGGAACATGCCAACCCGCTGCTTAAGGTATCAATTATTCCACGAGGACGCGCTTTGGGTGCAGCATGGTACTTGCCCGAAGAAAGACAGCTTACCACAACCGAACAGCTACTTGATGAAATGAGTTCAGCACTGGGTGGCAGAGCAGCTGAAGATTTGATTTTTAATAAAATATCAACAGGTGCACTTAACGACTTAGAAAAGGTTACAAAACAGGCCTATGCTATGATTGCTTACTTTGGTATGGGTAAGGATATTAAAAATATCAGCTTTTACGATTCCTCAGGGCAAAGCGAGTACTCATTCTCTAAACCCTATAGCGAAAAAACAGCCGAGATTATTGACAAGGAGGTTAGCTCTTTAATAGAAGATGCCTACAACAGGGCAAAGGACATTCTTAAAAAGAACAAGGATGGCCTAACCAAACTTGCTGAGCTACTACTTGAACGTGAGGTTATTTTTAGCGAGGACTTAGAGAAAATTTTTGGCCCCCGCAAATCTCACACAAGAACAGAAGAGGTTGTTGCAGCAATGGAAGCAAATGGTAATAAAGAGCAGCCCGAAGAGAAGAAGAAAGAACAGACTGAAGAGAAGAAGGAAGGAGACGAACCAAAGGAAAAAGGTACATCCGAAAATTCAACAAACTCAAACTAATTAATATAACATGGACAAGAAGGATTGGTCAATGGTATTCACTACCAACGTTCCCTACCAGGCAGAAATTGCTAAGCAGATGCTTGGAAACAATGGGATAGAAGCAGTTGTTGTTGACAAGCAGGACTCTGCTTACCCTTCCATTGGTGAGGCTGAAATTTATGTGCCAAAGAAATGGGAAGAAAAAGCGAAAAAGCTAATTCAGGACTTGAGTTTTGAGTAATTTTCTGAAACGAACCATAAGTGGGACACTCTTCGTTGGTGTTATTTTAGGCTCCATAATTCTGGGGCGTTTCAGCTTTTTTGTGGTATTTCTGCTTCTAATGATTGCCACGCTTCATGAATTTTACAGAATAACTTTTAAGGCAAGGCTCAGACCTCAATATTTTTACGGTATAGCCTTAGGAGCAATACTCTTTGTATTTTCCTACATGCATGCAATTGGCAAGCTAGGGTCGTACGTTTTTCTGGGCTTTATCCCATTGCTTTTAAGCGTATTCATTATTGAACTCTACAGGAGTCGTCAGAAACCAATACACAATATTGCAACAACACTCCTGGGGATTTTCTATGTAGCGCTCCCTTTTGCTTTACTTAACTACTTTGCCCTTAGCTACGCTTCATACAGCATAGGCTACAAAACCAATATACTAATTGGTTTTTTTGTATTAACATGGGCAAACGATTCGGGTGCCTACGCCTTTGGGGTTAGCCTGGGACGAAATAAGCTATTCCCAAAAGTATCACCAAAAAAATCGTGGGAAGGGCTTATTGGAGGAATTTTCACAACGATGCTTACTGCATGGTTACTCTCGTTGTTTTACTTTGAAGTATCTCGCTTCAACTGGCTTGCTATAGGTTTTATAGTTGCCGTTATGAGCGTATTTGGAGACCTAGTAGCATCCATGTTTAAACGCAGCGTAAACGTTAAAGACTCAGGAAAGTTTTTGCCCGGGCACGGAGGACTGCTCGATAGGTTCGACTGTATACTCCTATCAACACCAGTAGTATTTGTTTATCTGGAAATGATGATGCTTATTTAAATTGCTATAAAATTCAATTTATCAACTTATCAACATAAAGAAAATGCGTATCCATAAAGAAGGTTATAAAATTTTAACCATTTCACTCATACTATTCATAGTAATATTTGCTCTTTGCTGGTTTGCAATGGGGCCAATTGCTCTTTTCATATCACTAGCAATTCTAATTCCTCTCTACCTGTTCATGCTCCGATTTTTCAGAATCCCTTCGAGAAGTATTGAAATTGATGAGAATAAAGTGCTGTCGCCTTGCGACGGGAAGGTTGTTGCCATTGAAGAGGTGTTCGAATCTGAATACCTTAATACCAAATGCATTCAGGTTTCGGTTTTTATGTCGGTATGGAATGTACACATAAACTGGTATCCGGTTAGTGGCAAGGTAGCTTATTCAAAGTATCATCCCGGCAAATTTTTGGTTGCCTGGGAACCAAAATCATCAACCCTTAACGAACGTACCACCGTAGCCCTTGAGCGCAACGATGGAGTAAAGGTTCTTTTCAGACAAATTGCTGGCTTTGTTGCTCGCAGAATAATTTGCACAGCAAAAGTTGGTAACAACGTAAAGCAGGCTGATGAAGTTGGATTTATTAAGTTTGGCTCCAGAGTTGATGTTCTAATGCCTTTGTCATCTAAAGTTAAGGTAGAGCTTAACCAAAAGGTTACAGGTACACAAACAGTACTGGCCGTAATACCAAGCAAATAAAAAACGCTGCCAAAATCCTATCTTACTGCATTTCACTAAACCATAAATAATTATTAATAGAACAATGAAAAGAGTTTTATTTTATTTTGCTTTAGCCATAGTGCTGTCATTTCAAAACAATGTTTCCTTTGCTCAAACTGAGTTGGATGAAAGAGCGGTAATTAGATTTGATGAAGGCCTTGGTTTCCATGCACCCGACACATGCTTTGGACTTAACTTAAGATTTAGAATGCAAAATCGCATAGGTGTGTCAACCTTTTCGGAAAGCGACCTTGGCATAGATGAGGTTGATGCGCGCATACGCAGGCTTCGCCTTAGGCTCGACGGATATACAAACAACCAGAAGTTAACATACACATTCAGCTATCTTTTGCCAGAAGCGATTTAGACTGGGATAATTCGGGTGTACCAAATATTATTCGCGATGCGATGGTGTACTACAATCTCAACCCTAACTTTTACATTGGTTTTGGCCAGGGTAAACTTCCCGGAAACAGGCAGCGAATTATTTCATCGGGCGAACAACAGTTTACAGACAGGTCCATGGTGAACTCAACTTTTAATATCGATAGGGATTTTGGGTTAATGGCCTACTACTCCAATAGTATTGGAGAAATAGCCTATAACCTTAAGGGAGCAATTACAGGCGGTGAAGGCCGTAACGCCCGGGCATCTGACAATGGGTTAGCATACACTGGCCGTGTTGAGGTTTTACCTTTTGGTAGGTTTACCAATAGTGGCGATTTCTCTGAGGGAGACCAAATACATGAGCCAACACCAAAACTATCGGTTGGTGGAGGATACAGCTTTAACCACAAAGCACAGCGTGCTGGAGGCCAGCGAGGCGATTTCCTGAATGAGCAGCGCGATATTGAAACATGGTACCTCGATGCTGTATTCAAGTACAGAGGATGGGCATTATACTCAGAATACATGAACAGATATACCGAAAATCCTGTCACCCTCCCTCCTTTCCCACTATCAACAGGCCCTGTTCACGTTTATAACGGTAATGGGTTCCTTTCTCAACTTAGCTATCATTTTATGAACGATTTTGAAATTGGCACCCGTTTTACAAAAGTTACCCCAAGCGAAGCCATTTCTTTGTACGAATCGCCAATGAAAGAGTACGCCTTAGGCGTTACAAAGTATTTGCATAAGCACAGGGTAAAGCTGCAAAGCAACCTTATGTATCAGCAAAGGGAAAGCATGAACGACCGCTGGGTTATCCATTTTCAAATTGAGCTTGGGATATAAGGAGGTTGTAGGGCATTTAACCGAACCGCTATCGTATAATATAAGCTCATATCGAATCATTATTTTCGAATATTTATCGAATAAAAACGAATCATATCGTATCAGACTGAGAATAAAGTGATATATTTGAAGCATGGAAAATAAAGTACATACATTTTCACTCAACATTGATTGGGAGCTTATCCGACTGATAAGCCAAATTGACCGATTTGATGCTTCATGGACTACGATAGAAAAGAAAGAAGGACAAAGTTTAAAGCAATTAAAAACGATTGCCACTGTGCGAAGCGTTGGGGCTTCAACACGTATTGAAGGTTCAAAAATGTCTGACGAAGAAGTTGAAGTCTTGCTCAAAGAAATTGACATTACAAAAATTGTAGATAGAGATTCACAAGAAGTCGTGGGCTATTTTGAAACACTTGATTTAATTTCGGAATCACATGAAGAAATATCAATTACAGAAAGTAACCTGAAAAACCTGCACAATATTTTAATGAAATATAGCAAGAAGGACGAATGGCATAAAGGTAATTATAAGCAACATAGCAATGCTGTAGAAGCAAAACTTCCCGATGGAACCAGACAGAAAATATTTCAGACCACGGAAGCAGGATTCCCGACACAGGATGCGATGAGATTTCTAATTGATTGGTATATAAATGACAATGAAACTCATCCATTAGTTAAATGTGCATTGTTTGCCTATGAATTTGTGAGTATTCACCCATTTCAGGACGGGAATGGTCGCTTGAGCAGATTACTATCAACCCTGCTGCTACTAAAGCATGGATATAAATGGATTCAATATGTAAGTTTTGAACATGAAATAGAAAGTAGAAAAACTGAATATTATAGAGCTTTAAGGAGTTGTCAAGCACAAAGACCCAATGAGGATGTAACGGATTGGATTCGATTTTTCTTTGATGCACTTGGAAATATCCAGACTCAACTAATGATAAAACTTGAAAGTAAAGGAGTTGAAACAAGATTGTCGCCTAGAGAAAAATCCATATTGACTTTCATAGAAAACAATTCGGGTTGCAAATCTGGTGATATTGCCAAAAAACTCGGAATTCCAAGTCCCACAGTTAAACGGATTTTACCTGAATTGATTGACAAAAACTTGATTGAAAAATTTGGAACAGGACCTGGGACTAATTATTCGATAAAATAAAAAAACGCCCTACAATATCGTATATTATACTTTTGGCAGTCAGCGGGTTATCGAACAATTCAGCCCGTATCAAAAGTACTTGTTACTTGACAGGAAAGTGCTTCGAAATTCCAAACGTTTCATATACGTGCCGTTGTACGTAATTTTGGATGACGTTTTAGATGACAGAATATCTGCTTCTTATCTGATTATATAATATATTTTTAAAAAAATATTAATTCTCTTGACAGGATTACCTATTTTTGAGAAATCCTAAAAACGAAAAAATGGAATTATTTAGCGAAAATTCGACATTGCCAATGTCGCTGATTATTGTTCTAACTCTTTGGGACATAGTTTGGAAATTAGTGGCATTTTGGAAATCAGCCAGAAATAATCATTTAGCATGGTTTATTTGTATTGCAATATTTAACACAGTAGGAATATTGCCAATAATTTACATCCTAAAGTATCGAAAGAAGAAAGAAACTATAGAAAAAAGAAATGCCTCTGAGTAAGTTTTAGGATTGATTTAAACTCATTA
>JAWLEY010000174.1:0-5942 GCA_041685855.1 Perlabentimonas sp.
ACATATATCGCAAGCTAAACTAAAACAATAGTATTAGTATGGGAATATCTCACAATCACAGCCATACACCTAGTATCCAAATATCACACAGTAAGGCTTTTGCCATAGGCATTGCTCTTAATGTTGCTTTTGTTATAGTAGAAGTTGTTTACGGGCTAATTGCAAATTCTTCAGCCCTACTTGCAGATGCTGGCCATAATGCAAGCGATGTGCTTGGGCTTGTTTTTGCATGGACAGCAGCCTGGATGGCTACAATAAAACCAAAGGGAAAGTACACATATGGCTTACGTAAATCAACCATTTTAGCATCTATACTTAATGCATTATTGCTTTTTGGCGCGGTTGGAATTATTACATGGAATGCCATTGAAAAGCTTAAAGATCCCGAACCCGTTTTTGGAACTCAAATAATGATTGTTGCTGGCATAGGAGTAGTAATTAACACAATAACTGCTTTGCTATTTATAAAAGGACAGAAAAATGACCTTAATATTAAAGGAGCTTTTCTACACATGGCTGCCGATGCAGCTGTTTCTGCCGGCGTTGTTATTGCAGGTTTACTAATTAATTTAACTGGCAAATTATGGATTGATCCCTTAACCAGCTTTGTAATTATTATTGTTATTATTCTGGGTACCTGGAGATTACTTACCGACTCAATAGACCTTGCACTTGACGCTGTTCCCAAAAACATTGACCTCCAGAAAGTAAGAACCTTCCTGCTAAATAAAAAAGGGGTTAACGACATCCACGACCTGCATATTTGGGCATTAAGCACCTCTCAAGTTGCATTAACAGCACACTTGTATATACCTAAGGATAATGGTAACAACGACAGTTTTATAAACAACCTGCAGAAAGAACTGGAACGTGAATTTGGAATAAATCATGTAACAATACAAATTGAGAAAGAAGAATGGGATTGTGCTAATGATTTTTAAGATTACACGTAATTTTTTATGAAAAAATTCATTAACCCGAACTCGATATAAGAAAATAAACACAGAGAAATTTCGAACTTAACCAAACCCTCTAGGCATGGTCTTAGCACCAATAATTATTAAGCTGAGAATCGCAGAGAGCGCAGAGTTTTGTTATTTTACCCAAGGCAAAATAACAAAATGTTGTTGGCAAAGCCTCTACAATTTGGTAGCAACACCTTATTTCGAACAGAGGATATTAGCGATAAACTATGTAATAATTGTTTAAAACAACCTATTATCAACGGATTGGGGTGTGGCGAGTGTGGGAGAGCGTGTTACGTTTTCGTCCCCCAACGAAAACACCCGAACGGGTGAAATCGCTCCGAAGTTCCAATTACAACCCACATTTGCTACACTCCTTGTTGCAAACTGTAGCTTAGTCAATCTATAGGATCCTTTTGGTATTTTACAAATCCAAAAATTTCAATCTGATTTTCACTAATCCTAAATACAACTGTATAACCTTTGAAGATTAAGTCTCTAATGTTTTGATTTTCAAAATATATTGATTTTCTGTATTTGAAAGGGTTTTCAGGTATTTCTTTTATTCGATTCAATAAATCATTTTTAAATTTTCTTGCTCTTTTGGGACTGTCTAATGAGATATATTCTATTTGATTTTCAAGTCGTTTAAGAAACGATTCTTTAAATAGTATTTTCATTTCTAACAATAATTTTTTCTAGTCTTTCATTTACTTCATTAATGTCTACAAAAACAGTTTTTCCTTGAATAATCTCATTGAGTTCCGAAGTCAAATATTTTTGATTTTCAATAAATTCAGCGTTTTCAGTAATGATTTCGATCTCATCACTGTTGAATTTACTTAATAACCATATTAGTTTATCGTAAATTCTGTCGTTTATTCTTAATCTAATGGTTTGCATAATTCTATTCTTTGTACAAATATACGAAAGATTTATTCAATTCGTTTCAAATTTCTCTGGTCGTTTTTCTTCAGCTATTGTTTACAATAATTAGATATCCACTATCGGCTTAAGAAACATGCACTAAAAGGGGATTTGTGGTTTATTATCAACACCACTAAAGAGTATGCTAATGCATTAACATGTTATCTACTAATGGTTTATGGCTATATATTGGATCTAAAACTAATCGTTAATGGTGTTTGCAATTGCACAAGCCACTACACCAGCCGTTTCAGTTCTAAGGCGCGATGGTCCAAGTATGGTCTGTAAAAACCCATTCTTAATAGCCAATTCGGCCTCTTCAGGGCTAAAATCTCCCTCGGGTCCAACCAAAAAGATCACACTTTTCTTTTTATCCACCAGCTGTTTCATATGCGGCTGAGTGTAATCGTTGCAATACCCAATTAGCCTAATATCCTCATTGGACTTATTAACTACTTCGTTAAATGGTGTAAGAGGATTCAGTAGGGGTTTATAGGCCTTTATTGACTGTTTCATGGCGGCAACCAGAACGCGTTCTAAACGTTCCGGTTTTATAATTTTCCTTTCGGAGTGCTCGCAGAGCATTGGGGTAATCTCGTCAATACCAATCTCAGTGGATTTCTCAAGAAACCACTCAAACCTGTCGATATTTTTTGTAGGGGCCATTGCAATGTGCAGATGAAAATCACGCTTACCAAACTCTTTTTGGGTATCAACAATATCAGCAATACATCGTTTAGGATTTGGATCGGATATTTTACAGGTAGAAAAATTACCCTTCCCGTCAACAACCTGTATGGTACTACCCTCGGTTAATCTGAGCACACGGATACAATGCCTCGACTCATCCTGTGAAAGGGTTATAGTACCATTATCAATAATAGGAATATAGAATAGTTGCATGTATATTTGAGCTTAACTATACAAAAGTAACAAAAAGGGTAATTAAATGAAACGAATTGGACTTATAAGCGATACCCACGGCCATTGGAACAAAAAAATAGCAGATTTTTTAAAAGATAGCGACGAAATTTGGCATGCCGGTGATATTGGGAGCTTGGAGATAGCTGAGCAGATGGAAAACTTTAAGCCGTTACGAGCAGTTTACGGAAATATTGATGGTGTTGATATTCGAAGCAAATATCCCAAATTGCTTAGGTTCACATGCGAGGATGTAAACGTACTAATTACTCATATTGGCGGGTATCCCGGAAAATACCAGAAGGAAGTCCTCTCTGAGTTAAAGCAAAATCCACCAAAATTATTTATTAGTGGGCATTCGCACATTTTAAAAATAATATATGATAAAAAGTATGACCTGCTACACATGAATCCGGGTGCAGCAGGTCTTTCTGGTTTTCACAACCTAATAACAGCGCTACGATTTAAGGTAAACAAAAAGAATATAACTGATTTAGAAATCCTTGAAATACCCAGAAGATAAACCAAGTTATTTATGGTTTAACCTCGTTATCAGTATCCGTATCCTCATCATCCTCAACGCTGTTACCATCATCCTCGCTTGAATCAACATCCTCGTCAACGCTGTCATCGGTAGCTTCCGATTTATCATCCTCTTCTACAGACTCCTCCTCTTTACCATCATCACTACTGTCATCCTCCTTAACATTCTCTTCATTTTCAGATACACTCTCTTCCTTCTCTTCATCGGTTCCATCCGTTTCATCGGTGGAATCTTCTTCCTGCTCATCGGGTTCAACTCCCTTGCCAATTAATTCATGGTAACGCTCACGGCTTCTCTCCAGCTCTCTGCGAGTACCAACAGCAAAGTTAAATGGTATTTCGCCGGGTTTAACCCTAACTCTTCGCTCCCTGTTTCTCATATCGTTAATTGGCTCTGTGAATAGGGGATTGTGCGATGATACTTGCATTGAGCCCCTAACATAATAAAATACATAGTACTTATCAGGTGCAAGTTCAATGTAAAGTGTCATCCTATCGCCAGTATTTAGCTTGTAAATCTCAAGAAATCCATTTACTCGCTTATTCACTTGCACATTGCCAATGCTCCCTATACCAAGCCTCCCTTCCGATACGAAAGAGTTATTCTCATGATCCCATTTCATTCTTAGATAAGAAAAGGATATTGTACTCTCAAGTTCAGGGGGAACCTGTGTCATGGCTCCAAAGAGTTTTATTTGGTTAATTGCTGTATGAGCATCGCTTGGATCTGCAAAAGTGTTAATATGATCGTGGTATAGTTTTCTATCAAGATCAACGGCAGTTAAGCCTTCCGTCTGCAATATTTCTGAAGCCATAGCCTCTAGAGAGACCTGATTAAAATGGAAATCGAGCGACATGACAACATTCATACTCAGAGTGCTATCCTTTAGCGTATGCGTCAGCAAACCTGTAGTTTGTTTCTTAATCTGTCCTAGGTTTACAGGAATATCTACAACACCCTCGCTAAAAAGCATGCAAAAATCGTTGCTCAGGCTAATGAGGTTTCCTGTAGTGTCAGGATCGTTAATCTTCTCTCTCGAACCAATCTGAAATCTGTTCCTACTCTTATTGAAATGCATATACCCTTCAGCTGTAACCAGGGTACGATCGCTATACTCCCTAAGGTCTGTAAGGTAAGAAGGATATAGGTGAATGGAGTCAATAGTTACAACACTTCCCGATATCAACTCAACTTCGTTCATATTACGAGGACGGTCAGATATTGGTATAAAAATATCATCAGGCTTAAGCTGAGCCGTAAACTTAATATTGCTGGACTTAATTTGGTCGCAGTTGTGAATTGGTTGCGCCCCTCCTTGATAGGTCCAATACTTCTCCGTTGCAAGTATATCCACATTTCCTATAAAGCCAAAGTACGGACTTAGTTTAAAACTATCGGGTTCGGTTAAAGTGGTTTTGGCAAAAGTATTGCCATTCTTGTTCACGCCAATTTCTTTCAGCTCAACAGGCTGAACGGCCCCCTCCTCGTCAACGTAATCAATGGTTCCGCTAGCATAGTACTTCTTGCGGCTAGGTATTGACACCTCTGCATTATAAATGTGATGGAATTTTTGAGAGTAATTAGCTGTTATGTTTGATTCTTTTAATGGGATAACCCTCTTTTCAGCATCAACCTCAACTTTCTGTTCATGTGGGTTAATAACTGCATCGGCAACAATCAGGTACTTAACAGAATCGGCTTTAATATTGGGTTGGCTTAGGTTATACCTCGATGTTTTTGAGAAGAAGTATAGCGAATCCTCCTCTGCATGCTGTGAGAAGAATAGTGAACCCTGCGGAATTGAGTCTTTATCGACCATTCCAGAAACATAAAAATCATCCACACCAAAGTTCTCTAAATGAGATGGTGTTGAGATGGTGAGTTCATTCTCCTCCATGCCCCAATAAAAACCATCAAGCTGCGACTGGTACATCATTGGTGGGAGGTCAGCATGAATCCTATCATCAACCCTCTGGAAAATTCCCTCCTGATTATCGAAGTTCACCCACGCCTTAACCTTGTTTGATGTGAAGGCTAAATCTTCCGTGTTAACCACATCAAACTCTACGCTGGCTTCATCTGTATTAAAATCAATTGCATTAAATGCGTACTCCTCTGAGCGCAGGCGAGCCTTATTCATATCAAGCAACCCATCGCCAATTAATCCCAATGGCTCTAGCGTAAGGTTCCCTGTTAGGCGAGCCTGATCCTGGAACATTTTGAACGGTTCGTCTCCTTTAAAGGCAAGCAGCTGCTCATCGTAAGGGAACCATTTAATTAAATGCTCACCTCCAATCACCTTGGGGTATTGAATTCCAGCATTCTGTCTTTCTATATTGAACTCATTACTTTCAGTTCTCATTGAGTCCGGGAAGAAATAAATATCATCGGATGCTGTTGTTGAAGTTACATAGGTAACCTCCCCGAGGCCTCTAAGGCCATTGTTGCTTAAATCAACTCTATTATAAAACCTACCACGCCCCTGATAAAGCGCATACCCTTCATTTGTTGTTTCCCTTCTAAAGCCAAGTGAATTATCGGGTCGGAGAACTAGTGTGTCTTCAATTGGGGCAAATATATCGGCA
>JAWLEY010000012.1:0-25947 GCA_041685855.1 Perlabentimonas sp.
ACCCTTCGCGGTTTGTTCCAAGTTCTGAATCTGGTCTTGAAAGGTGCTTATCATCAGGAGACTTCTCTAGCTCCTTAAGAATTTCCGATGCTCTTTTTATTACGCTTGGTGGCATTCCTGCCATTCGTGCAACATGAATACCAAAACTATGGGCGCTACCTCCTGGCACCAATTTCCGAAGGAAAATTACCTTATTCTCCAGCTCCTTTATCGAAACGTTGTAATTCTTAATTCTGGGGAATGAGCCCTCCATTTCGTTAAGTTCGTGATAGTGTGTTGCAAAAAGAGTTTTGGCTCTTCCCTGCGGATTCTCATGGATGTACTCGGTCATTGCCCACGCAATTGAAATGCCATCATAGGTTGAGGTTCCTCGTCCTATCTCATCCAAAAGAACTAAACTTCTGTTTGATATGTTATTGAGAATACTGGCAGCTTCATGCATCTCAACCATAAAGGTTGATTCTCCCAGCGATATGTTGTCCGATGCTCCCACTCGTGTGAATATCTTGTCAACCAGACCAATTTTTGCTGATTTAGCAGGAACATAAGAGCCCATTTGAGCCATAAGTACAATGAGTGCTGTTTGGCGGAGTAGTGCCGATTTTCCAGACATGTTTGGCCCGGTAATAATAATTACCTGTTGGTTCTCGTTGTCAAGTTCAATATCGTTCGACACGTACTCTTCCCCAACTGGCATCATTCGTTCAATAACAGGGTGCCTCCCTTCTTTAATACTGATGCTCTCCAAAAGGTTTATTTCTGGTTTACAGTAGTTATATTCCTGTGCGCATAAGGCGAAAGAAAGAAGGCAGTCGAGTTGTGCTACAAGATTGGCATTAAGCTGAATGGAGGCAATGTATTCCGTTAAACTTAAAACCAGCTGCTCAAAAAGCCTGTATTCTATTTGTAAGGTTTTTTCTTCTGCTCCCAGAATTTTTGCCTCGTACTCTTTTAGCTCTTCCGTTATGTATCGCTCGGCCGAGACGAGAGTTTGTTTCCTAATCCATTCAGCAGGCACCTTATCTTTATGTGTATTCCTAACCTCAATGTAATATCCAAAAACATTGTTAAAGTTTACTTTAAGCGAAGGAATTCCTGTGCGCTCCGACTCTCTTTGCTGGATTGTTATAAGGTACTCCTTGCCAGAGTGCATTATCTCCCTTAGCTCATCAAGTTCAGCATTTACCCCCTTGGCAATAACGTTGCCTTTATTAATTTGTGCAGGCGGGTCTGCCACTATCTCCGTTTTAATTTTTTGTCTGATGCTTGAGCATAAACTAATCTGATCACCAATACGCTGCAGGGTTGGCTCCTCAGAGGTTTCGCATATCTTCTTAATATCAACAAGCGCAGTTAATGCATTCTTTAGGCTAATGATTTCTCTGGGCGATATTCGTCCAACTGCAGCCTTGGAGACTATCCTTTCAAGGTCGCCTGTTTCTCTAATATGCTCGCGAATTGCATCGGAAAGTTCAGACTTTTTAATAAACAACTCCACAGCGTTCAACCTATCCTGAATGGGGCTTGTGTCCTTTAACGGTAAGGATATCCACTTTCTTAACAACCTGCCGCCCATTGGAGAGGATGTTTTGTCAATAATATCAATTAAAGTTCTTGCACCCTCGTTAACGGAGTAGAACAGCTCCAGATTCCGAATTGTGAACTTATCGAGCCAAACGTACTTATCCTCATCAAGTCGGGAGATGGATGATATGTGCTTAACCTGGTTGTGATGCGTAATATCTAAATAGTATAGGGTGGCACCTGCTGCCACTACGCCATGCTTAAAGCCTTCTATCCCGAACCCCTTTAAACTGCTGGTTTGAAAATGATTTGTGAGCTTTTCGTGGGCTCCGTCCTCATTGTATGCCCATTCGTCAAACTTATAAATGTAGTGCCGGGTTCCAAAAAAATCTACAAACTCCTTATACTTAGTTCTCTCTACAAGTATCTCTTTTGGGTTGAAGTTTGTAATTAGCTTGTCAATATACTCGTATGTGCCCTCGGCAACATAGAACTCGCCTGTTGAAATATCCAGGAAGGCAATGCCAGCATACTTTTTATTTAAATGAACGCAAGCTAAAAAATTGTTCTCTTTGCGTTCCAGAACATTATCGTTTAGGGAAACTCCGGGAGTAACAAGTTCGGTTACCCCTCTTTTAACAATGGTTTTTACCTGTTTGGGATCTTCAAGCTGCTCACAAATTGCTACTCTTTGTCCTGCTCGTACCAATTTTGGTAAATAGGTGTCTAAAGCATGATGAGGAAACCCAGCTAGCTCAACATACGATGCTGCACCGTTAGCGCGCTTTGTTAGAGTTATCCCTAAAATCTCAGCAGATTTAATGGCGTCCTCGCTAAAAGTTTCGTAAAAGTCACCAACTCTAAATAGCAAAATAGCATCAGAATGCTTACGCTTAATAGCGTTATACTGCTTCATTAACGGGGTTTCTACTATGCTTTTTTTTGTGCTCAAAGTGTTGTTGTTCTATTTAATTTGAATGCAAAAATATGAATTCCTACTTAACCTTAATAATAATTATTTAAATCAATTCTTAAAAGATGTCTTCAATTATTTGCTTATTGGAATTAAATACTTTAAAATTGCCTTGTTGACACACTTGAATACTAACGCGTGTAACTCTATTCAGCATTATTCGTACAAATACATATCAATACATAGATATGTATTGTTAGGTTGTTTTGTTTTTTTGTTTAGTGTTATTTCTATAAAGTTTGATAAAAATGTAATTACCTGCGCCATATAATTATATAATGGTATATTTGGCGGTAAACCTAAGAAAAATGGATTTTGTAAGAAGAATGAAATTTAGCACAAAGCTTAATCTGGCAATCATTTTGCTTTCACTTATCATGGTTGTTTATTTATCAAACAAAACCTATGTTGAGCAGGTTAAGCGTATAAATACTTGTATTAATGAGTTTGGTAATGATCAGGCAAAATTAATTTCAAGCTATGTAGCTGCTATTAAAGGTGAGAACGAAGCGTTGGAAGAAGGCGAAAAGTCCGAATTGTCTGCCTACCTTTCACAGAAATCGTTTTACGAGAGAGGATATGCTTTTATAATTGATGAAAATGGTGAGATTCTTGCTCATGCAAAATCGAGAATACCTGATGAGGATTTATTGATTGGTAAAAAATCGTTGAGAACAGCTACAGGTGAATTCCAAAAGTTCACCTATAACGATTGGTATATATATCAACATACCCTTGAGAACAATGGGATGAAGGTTGTTGCGAAGATACCTATTTATGAAGCAAGTGGTGATATAAGATTGAGAAATTGGATAATTACACTATTCCCCGTCCTGTATTCAAGTATATTCATTTTTATTTTATTTCGATTTACAAAAACTGTTACAAGCCCTTTAGAAAGAGGTGTTCAGTTTGCACAAAAACTATCAGAGGGTAATCTCAAGAGTTCATTCTCTGTTGAGCGAAACGATGAAATGGGAGAGTTGGCAGAGGCACTCAACTCTATGTCAAAGAAGTTATCTGTTGTTGTTGCTGATATTTCCAATGGAGCACAGCAGGTTCTAACTACTGGTGAGGAAATTTCGCATTCAGCAAATCAGGTTTCCAACGGGGCCGCTAAACAAGCTACAAATGTTGAGGAGTTGGCATCAACTATTGATGAGATTGCCCACTCTTTTCACCAAGCGTCAAAAGTAGCAAGCACTACTGGAGAAATTGCGAAAAGCACTTCCAGCGATTTAGACAAAATTAGTGCAGCTTCATCGGAGAGCATACAGGCAATTAGACAGATAGCCGAAAGGATTGGGGTAATTAGCGAGATTTCTTTCCAAACAAACTTGCTTGCTCTTAACGCGGCGGTTGAAGCAGCACGCGCGGGTACGCATGGTAAGGGTTTTGCCGTGGTGGCAACTGAAGTCAGACGTTTAGCAGAGAAGAGTAAGATTGCAGCGCAGGAGATTAACGACTTGTCTGAGGAAACCGTTGAGGTTACTGAAAAAACAGGAAATGAAATGCAGGAAATAATTCCTAGCATAAAGGAGAGCTCCAATCTAGTGCAGGATGTAGTAACTGCAATAGTTGATTTAGAGGGTGGGGTTGAGCAGATTAATGCCGCTGTTCAGCAGCTAAATGAGGTTACACAAGGTAACGCTGCATCAGCCGAAGAGATTAATGCAACAGCCGAGGTTCTAACTTCGGAAGCGAAAGACCTAAGCAAATTGATGGCTTTCTTCAAGTTGAAATAAACATAGCAAGAATTTAAGTTATGAAAATATTAGGAAAATTAAAAATAAGAACCAGGCTGAATTTGGTAGTTTCAGCTATGGCCATGGTATTAGTATTCGGATTAGCTTATACAGCCTATATATTCGAAAGAAATAGAGTTTATCGTGAGGTTGATTTTAGAACATTTCAACGTTTGGAACTTCTTGCTGATATTTCTGAGATGGTTCTGGATAAGTCAAAATCTTCAGATTTTGGCTCAGTAGAGCAGAGGTTAAGCAAACCCTTTTCCGATAAGGATTATTATGGTTCTGGGTATTTTTTCCTTTTCAGTTCTAGTGATGGGGTAATTATTCATCCAAATGAGGCCTCTATTGGAGAGGATGAGTCTTTGGCAAAAGAATTCCTTCAAACATCCGAAAGGAAATTGATGACAAATATTCAGGGTATTGGAGGGAGTAAGGAAGTGTTGCTTTATTCGCATAAGCTGCCAAGTAGAAATATGCATGTAATTGCTAAGGTGTATGCTGCCGATGCTTATAACGCGATTAGAAACATGGTTAAGGCAATGTTCTTTTTTGCTCCAATAGCCTATGGTCTGTTCTTCCTGGTAATTCTTTTGTTTAGTAATACTATCGTAAAACCTTTAAAAAGGGGAGTGAGTTTTGCCAAGGATTTATCTGAGGGCGATTTAACCGCACATTTATCCGTAGCTAATCTTGATGAGGTGGGAGTTTTATCGCAATCATTAAACGATATGGTTGGTAAATTGAAAGATGTTATTGAAAGTATTAAGGAGAGTGGAAGCAAGGTTGGAGATAATAGCGAGCAGGTTACCAATGCCTCACAGGAATTAGCGTCAGGTGCAAATGAGCAAGCTTCAACCGTAGAGGAGTTAGCATCTTCCATCGAGGAGGTAACCTCGTCAATTGAACAGGTTACTGAGAGTGCAAGTAGGGCGAATAGAATTACCAACGAGGCCAGCCAAAAGATTCAGCGAATTGGCCAGTCAGCATCAAAAAGCGATAATGCGGTTAAGCAAATTGCCGATAAGATTAGAATTATTACGGATATATCCTTTCAAACCAATATCCTTGCCCTAAATGCTGCCGTTGAAGCAGCAAGAGCAGGAGAGCATGGCAAAGGGTTTTCAGTTGTTGCATCTGAGGTTCAAAAGTTAGCTGAGCGGAGCAAAAATGCTGCGGATGAGATTAGTTCACTTTCTAGCAGAACGTTGTCCGTAACTAAACAAGCCAATAGTTTACTCTATAAGCTAATCCCTAATGTTCAAAAAACTGCCGATATGATTGATGAGGTTATGGCTACATCATCCGAGCAGCGAACAAATATGGACCAAATAAACACATCCATTCAGGAGCTTAATAATTCGAGTCAGGAGAATTCTGTTGCTGCTGAGCAGTTAGCAACAGGTGCCGAATCGCTTAAGGAGCATGCCGGTGGCTTTTTTGATTTAATAAAGTTTTTTAAGCTTAATAAGGGCTAACTTCTTAGTAAAGTGCGCCAGTATTCATGCCAAAGGTTCCTCCTGAGTTTATTCAACACCTTTCATGGTTAGTTGAATCCGCTTTCTACTAGCATCAACCTCAAGTACCTTAACCATAACATGCTGATGTAGTTTTACCACATCGTTAGGGTTTGATATAAACCTATCGGCCATTTGCGATATATGAACCAATCCATCCTGCTTAACGCCCACATCAACAAAGGCTCCAAAGTTTGTTATGTTGGTTACAATGCCGGGGAGTGTCATGCCTGGAACAAGGTCATCAATGGAAAAAATGCCCTCGGCAAATTCAAACACCTTAATGCCTTGACGCGGGTCTCTGCCGGGCTTTGACAACTCTTTCATAATATCTTTTAAAGTTGGCAGGCCAATTTTATCGGAAACGTAATTGTTAATGTTTATCTTCTTTCTAAGTTCTTCATCTTTTAGTAGCTCGTCCACTTTGCAGTCTAAATTCTTAGCCATCTGCTCAACCACATGGTAGCTCTCGGGGTGTACAGCACTGTTGTCAAGGGGATTCTTGGCATTGGTAATTCGGAGGAAACCGGCACTTTGCTCAAAGGCCTTTTCGCCCAACCGTGCCACTTTTTTCAACTCTTTTCTGCTCGTAAAATCACCATTCTCTCGACGATAATCCACGATATTTTTAGCCAGTTGCGGCCCCAGCCCTGAGATGTATGTTAGCAAGTGTTTACTGGCCGTATTCAGGTTAACGCCAACGTGGTTCACACAACTTTCTACCACAGTGTCTAGCCCTTGTTTTAGTTTCCCTTGGTCAACATCGTGCTGGTACTGACCAACACCAATTGATTTTGGGTCGATTTTTACCAATTCAGCAAGGGGGTCCATAAGCCTACGACCAATAGATGCCGCCCCACGTACGGTAACATCGTACTCGGGGAACTCCTCACGTGCAACCGCTGATGCTGAGTAGATAGATGCTCCATCCTCGCTCACCATAAAAACCTGAATATCGCGATTAAAGCGAATTCGTTTTACAAACGATTCGGTTTCACGACTGGCTGTGCCATTGCCAATGGCAATAGCATCAATCTTATAGGAGTCAACCAATGCAGAGATTTTGCTCATGGCCTTACCCGACTCTTTTTGTGGAGCATGTGGGTAGATGGTTTCGTTGTGTTTAAGGTTGCCCTGAGAGTCTAAGCAAACAACTTTGCATCCGGTCCTATAACCGGGGTCAATTGCCAGCACGTTCTTTTGTCCTAATGGTGCAGCCAAAAGGAGCTGTCTTAAATTGTCGGCGAAAACTCGAATGGCCTCATCGTCTGCTTTCTCTTTTAGCTCAGCGGTAAATTCATTCTCAATGCTAGGTTCTATTAGTCTTTTGTAGCCATCCTCAATGGCAAAGTCAATATGGTCGGCAGCCTCAGAATTGCTTTTTACGAAAGCTCTTGAGAGTTCGTCCATCACATCATCGGCGGGGGGTGTAATTGAAACTCTAAGAAAACCTTCGGTTTGTCCACGGCGCATGGCCAAAAATCGGTGCGATGCGCACTTGTTAACAGGTTCTTCCCAAGCAAAATAGTCGGAGAATTTTGCGCCTTCAGTTTCTTTACCTTTTACTACTTTTGAGCGAATGCTGGCACCCTTACGGAAGTGCCTGCGAACAATGTTTCTTGCCTTCTCACTTTCACTTAGCCATTCAGCAATAATATCGCGAGCACCAGCTAGGGCGTCCTCAACTGTTGGTACATCATCGTTTATAAATCGTTGTGCTAAGCCCTCAATATCTCGCTCAATCTGCTTCATTATTACTTCGGCTAAAGGCTCAAGACCTTTTTCCTTAGCAATTGTGGCACGGGTTCTGCGTTTTGGTTTGTAGGGAAGGTAGATGTCTTCTAACTCAATGGGGTCGTAGCACTCTTCAATTCGCTTCCTAAGTTCGTCGGTTAATTTGTCCTGTTCATCAATGGTTGAAAGAACCGTCTCTTTCCTTTTTTCTAGTTCAACCAGTTTATCTAACCTGTCCCGAATATTTGTAATCTCAACCTCATCAAGGCTTCCTGTCTGCTCTTTTCTGTATCTGCTTATAAACGGAACTGTAGAGCTCTCGTTTAGCAGTTTAATGGTATTGAGTACCTGTTTTGCTGCAAGATTTAGCTCCTTGGAAATAATTTGTACATGATTATTTATGCTGAAATCATTCATTATTATCTGAAAATTAAAATTGATGTTTTTTATAATTGATTGACAAAATTAGCAATATATGATGTAAATTTACAGATATTGAATTTATCTTTTTGGGTAATTTTGCTTGAAAAAACATTTAAATCACGATGATATGAAAAAGATTAGTATATTATTTGTAGTTATTTTGGTAGCTTTTACTTCTTATGGGCAAATGGTGAAAACTATCCCTGTAAAATCAAATGTTGATGAGGTGAAACTATACCTTGGTGGTGCTCAGGTAACAAGGTCAGCAAATCTGAATATTACAAATGGTACATCAAAAATTGTTTTTAAGGATTTACCCAATACTATTGATGCAACTACATTCTCTGTTGATGGCAGAGGAGATTTTACCATTTTATCTATAATGCAGGGATACTCCAATGAAAAACAACGGTTGCCAAAGGAAGCACAGGTTTTGCAGGATAGCTTAACTCTTTTAATGGCACAAAAGGAGGATATTGTAGTATTGCAGAGTATTCTGGAGGAGGAAGAGAGATTCCTTTACGAAAACCGTAGCATTGGCGGACAACAGTCAGGTGTTAATCCAACGGAACTTAAGGATGCAGCTAACTTTTACCGAACACGTTTAGGCGAAATTAAAAAGAAGCAGCTAACGCACCGAAGAACTGTAGCAGAGTTAAATAAGGAGATTGAGCGCCTTAAAGCAAAGCTTTACCCATTCTCATCTGATAGGGTTGCACTAAATCAGGAGTTGGCCGTAACGGTAAGTGCAAAAAAGGCTACAAATGCTAAGTTAACAGTTAGCTATTATACTACTTCTGCTAGTTGGAGCCCAATGTACGATATCCGAACAGATGGTTTTGGCGAGCCGGTTGAGTTAATTCTTAAAGCATCAGCAACAAATTTTACAGGAGAGGACTGGGCTGATACAAAATTTACCTTTAGTACCGGTCAGCCTACGCTTGGAGCAACCCCTCCAACAATTAATCCTTGGTTTTTACGACCCATTTCAAAAGTTCCTGCTCCGTCAATGGCACAGAGTTATAGTGTTAGGGTTGCAGCAGAACCAGAACAATTAGATCAAGATAAAATGACTACATCCGCTGGTTCATCAGCTGATTATTCAGTTAAACAGGATGCAGTAACTGCCACAGATTATTCATTACCTATTAGTTACCAATTAGAAACTGGTAAGGATCCACTGGTTGTTGAGATTGAAAAGAAACGTTTAGAGGCAAAGTATGAATATTTTACTATTCCTAAAAAATCTTTTAATGCATACTTATTGGCTAAAATACCAAATACAGAGAAGTTGAATTTGCTTTCTGGAAAAGCATCTATTTATCTTGAAGGAGCCTACACTGGTTCAGCAAATTTAAGTTCCAGCATGAGTGCCGATACGCTTTTGCTTCCGCTGGGTGTAGATAAGGCAATTAAAGTTGAGCGGGTAAGAACAAAAGACTACAAATCGAAACGATTTATTGGTTCAAAAGTTGCTGAAACAGTAGGTTGGGACATAAACATTCGAAATGGGAAAGGGGTGCCTATCTCAATAAAAATAACCGACCAAATACCCGTTTCTACAGATAAGAGCATTTCCATAGAACCAGAAGAAACTACTGATGGCTCAATAAATAAGGATACAGGCATGGTTACGTGGAGGCTTAAGCTTAATCCTTCGGAAAAAAGAAAATTGCAGATTGGTTATAAGGTTGAGTATCCTAAGGATATGAAGATTGTGCTTGAGTAATTCTTGTGCAATAAATAGATGATTTAATTGCAAAAAGCAAAATAGATATCCAGTTCAGTAAAAGCTTTTTGTAACTTTGTTTTAAACAGTTAAAAATGATAGATAAGGTAAAATATTGGATAGAACTTTCAGATTACGATTTGGAGACCGCAAAAGCAATGCATAGTAGCAAAAGGTTTCTGTATGTTGGATTTATGTGTCATCAAACAATAGAAAAGGCCTTTAAAGCATATTTCACGTTTCTGAAATCAGATGTTGCTCCATTTTCACATAGTTTATCATATTTAGCAAAAAAAGGAGGATTTTACGAATTGTTTTCTGAAGAACAAAAAGATTTTATTGACAATATTGAACCTTTAAATATAGAAACTCGTTACCCTTCTCATAAAGATAGACTCTTGAAAAGTTTAACAGAAAGTAAATGCATTGAGATTATTGATAAAACAAAGGAAATCCAAGAATGGATAAAAGCGAAGTTATAAATAAAGTGAAAGAGTACAGTATTCTACTCAAGGAGCACATGCCTCTTGAGAAAGTATATCTATTTGGTTCATACGCTAAAAATACGAATCGAGCAGATAGTGATATTGATGTTGCTATTGTAGTAAAAAAGATAGAAGGAGATTTCTTTACAATCCAGCCATTACTATGGAAATTAAGAAGACAAATTGACGATAGAATTGAACCAATACTTATTGAAAAAGACAATGACGTAAGTGGCTTCTTGATTGAAATTCAAAGAAATGGGATTGAAGTAGCTTGAAATAATCAAACGTGCCAAAAATTTAAGCAATGTCTTTTGCAAATTGAATGTTTTTTTTCCAGCAGTGTTTAACCTCACCTAACCCAACAAATAACTACACCTTAGCCGATATTGTTAATTATTTGATGCAAGCCAATTATTTATTTACATCAGGCATACGTATTGGCTTCTTGGTTTTATCATTTATACAAGAGAGCACATAGGTTCCTTCTATGGATTTTGTGTGTTCTTTTTTATGAATATCTTCCGCAAATATCTCAACCTGCACCTCCATTTTCACATTTGAAACATCTTTCATTTTGCCAGTAATCTTAACTATCATGCCTTCTTTTACAGGATGCAAGAACCTAACATTGTTAACTGACACGGTTACCATATTCTTCCTGGTGTATCTTTTGGCAGTAATGTAAGCAACCTCATCCATCCATTGCATTGCGAGCCCTCCAAAGAGGTTCTTCTGGTCATTGAGCATGCTTTGGAATACTATTCTGTCCTGTTTGGTTTCGTATTTCTCCATTTTTATCATCACTCAAATTTTTACAAATGTATAAAATAATTTGCATAGTGAGCATATGTTCATTATATTTGTAACGAACAAATGGTTAAAATGTATGTCGCCAAGGCTTAAAAAATTACGTAAAGTATTGTCTCCACCTAATATTAAGGGATTTAAACCTTATGGTCCTGATGTAAATCAGGAAAAGTTAGAGGTTGTTGAAATTCATATTGAGGAGTATGAGGCCTTAAAGCTTTGCGATTATGATAATTACAACCATCATCAGGCATCGGTAATAATGGGTGTGTCGCGGCCAACTTTTTCAAGAATATACGCCTCGGTTCGTCAAAAAATTGCCTTGGCTTTTGCTGAAGGCAAACAGATAGCCATAGAGGGTGGCAAGGTTTATTTTGATAGTGACTGGTATAGCTGTAAAGGTTGTGGCTGCTATTTTAACAATCCTCAAAAGGATATTGACATTACTGAGTGCCCCCTTTGCGGAAGCAAAAAATTTGAACAGTACAACATTGAGGGTAATGTTGCAGATAAAGACGAAAGCGGTTGTGATGATTGCTGTATTTGCCCTGAATGTGGATACGAAAAACCACACCAATTTGGGAAGCCATGTAGTCACGAGGTTTGCCCGGAATGTAATTCTGCATTAAGAAGGAAAGGACGATCAACCAGAAATAGAAACTTAAACTGTTAAATATGAGAGTAGCAATAACTTCTACCGGAAATTCTTTAGAATCAAAGCTTGATGAGCGTTTTGGACGTTGCTCATTTTTTGTGATTTACGATACGGAAACAAAATCAACCGAGTTTGTTCCAAACCCAAACAAGGAGGCTGATAATGGCGCTGGGCCTGCATCGGTTCAGCTGGTAGCCTCTCGAAATGTAAGTAAAATTGTTTCCGGTGAGTTTGGTATGAAAATTAAGTCGCTTGTCGATAGTTTGAATATCCAGATGATTGTTGTGAAAGATCAGCAAAAAACTGTGAATGATATTATTGAAATGCTGGAGCATTAAAAATCAACATGTATTAAAATTATGTGATATGCCAAAACTAGATGGAACAGGGCCTGAAAAAAAAGGCGCAGGAACAGGACGTCGCCTTGGCGAATGTCGCGATAGCTCCGATGATGATAATCTTCAAAAGTTAGGTAAAGGAATGGGGCAATCTCGTAAATCGGAGTATGGAAAAGGCAAAGGAAAAAGGTTAAAGAGCGGCAAGTAGTATTCAGAGTTATTAGGTGTCCGTTAGCCAGAAGCAATGTGACAGCCTATTAGTAGTAAAATGTTTGTTAACCATATAAAAAGGAGGTGATTATGCCAGGTTTTGATCAAACAGGTCCGGTTGGACAAGGTTCAATGAGCGGCCGCAGAATGGGTCGCTGTACAAATTATGGTGCAGCAGTGAAAGATCAGCCCATGGGCGAAGGCCCAAATGCAAATTTCCCTGAAAATTTCAGGAGAGGCTTCGGTCGCAGACCAATGGGTCGTGGCAGAGGCTTAGGAATGCAAAACCGCTTTAGAGGTGGTTTTTAAATGATTCTTTTCATTTTTCACGGGGCAATCACGTGTTGCCCTGTGAATTTTTAATAACCAGCCTGCCTGTAGCAGGCTAATATTTTCAATAACTAAATTAAAATGGATAAAACAATTGCTATTCCGTTGGAGAACGGAAAACTGTGTGCCCATTTTGGCCACTGCCAAAAATTTGCCATCGTTAAGGTGGAGAGCGGGAAAATTGTAGATACTCAAGAGCATACTCCACCAGAGCATGTTCCTGGTTTATACCCACGTTGGGTAGCCCAGTTAGGTGCAACAGATGTTATTGCTGGGGGTATGGGGCAGAAAGCTATTAATCTTTTTAATGAGCAGAATATTAACGTTTTTATTGGCGCACCAATGGTTGACCCTAAAACTCTGGTTAATGATTTTATTGAAAGCAAACTGGAACTCAGCGCCAATTACTGTAATCACAGTGGGCATCATGAGCATGGTAATTGCAGCCACTAATTAAATAGAGTATGGTTGATAAGCGTTGCGAGGAGTGTTTTCTTAAAACTTATAGGCGTCTTTTTCAGAGGTTTAATGTTGGCGAATCGCAGCAAAAGGCTTTCCTGAAGTTCTTTAATTCTTTAATGGAACAACAGAACAATTCTAGTAGCCCTGAAGTTCAGCTAAAACTTAGCCGTATGTTCTGTCAAATTATTGGGGTTAACGATCCTTTTGTTGAGGAAAAGGGTGATAGCAACAGAGTAGCACGTGGTCTTTACAAAGTATGGAAACCTAAGGTAGATGAATCGCATAAGCCGTTTGAGTTAGCCCTTCGGCTAGCAATTGCTGGAAATATTATGGACTATGGAGCCAGCAATGCTTTTGATGTTGAAAAGACCATAGAAAAAGTACTCAATGCTGATTTTGCAATAGATCACTCAAAGTTGCTACAAAATCGAATAAAAAATGCAAACCGAATACTTTACCTTGGCGATAATGCTGGGGAAATATGGTTCGACAGGCTCTTTATTGAAATCCTTAAGCATAATGATGTTACTTACGCAGTAAAGGATGCTCCAATTCTAAACGATGTTACCATGAAAGATGCCATTGACTCGGGTATTTATAAGGTAGCCAAAGTAATATCTAATGGGTACGATGCCCCATCAACCTTGCTAAATCAATGTAGCGATGAGTTTTTGGACATTTATAAATCGGCTGATTTGATAGTATCAAAAGGTCAGGGAAACCTCGAAGGCTTACTGGAAGTGAATGATAAAAGGATATTCTTTGCCCTAATGGTTAAGTGCAATGTTATTGCCGAACGATTGAAGGTTGAGAAGGGAAGTTTTATTGTGCATAGCACAAATTAAATAGTTTTCCTTTCAACGGTAACGCAAAAAATCAGAGTTGTTATGGAAAAAGTAAAGATTGGTATCGTGATATGCGATCGTTTCAGAACCTGTGGTGGCGGGAAGTGTTTCCGCTCGCTACAAGAGCGCGAAGGTGCTTTCGCCATGTATAAGGATATGGATGTTGAATTGGTTGGCTACACCACATGCGATGGTTGCCCGGGCGGTAATATTGAGTATGTGCCCGAGGAGATGAAGAAGAATGGAGCAACGCATATCCATTTTGCTACTGGCTTTCTGGTTGGTTATCCACCTTGCCCATTTATGGAGCATTTTGAAAAGTTCGTTCAGGAGAAGTATGATATAAGGGTGGTATTTGGAACTCATCCAATTCCGCAAAAGTATTTCCTAACCCACAAAGCCCTCAATACCTGGGATGAACCATTCCTTCAAAGGGCAATTAAAAATACCATTACCGACGAAAAAACACGTTTATTGTATGATTAACGGTCAGTCAATACGAATTGCCATTGCCAGCGGAAAGGGCGGAACAGGTAAAACATTAATCTCAACCAGCTTGTTCTATACATTGCACCAGCAAAATATACCAGTAACTTTAGTTGACTGTGATGCAGAGGAACCAAACGACATGGTTTTCTTCTCGGGAGATACAGAAAAAACAACAAACGTAACCCAGCTTGTCCCTGTAATAAATGAGAATAAATGCACCTACTGCGGAAAGTGTCACGATTACTGCAGCTACAAGGCCATCTTTATAATCCCGCCTTCAAAAATTATTAAGGTGATGGAGGATTTATGCCATGGCTGTGGAGCATGTTCTGTTGCTTGTGAATTTGGCGCTATTACAGAGAAAGAGGTTTCGCTAGGAGAGGTGAACAGCTACTCCATTACTGAGCATGCCAAAATTATAGAATCAAGAATAAGGGTTGGCGTTTACTCGCCTGTTTCTGTTATTAAAGCAGCCATTGATGAGGCGGAAAACACCAATGTAATTTTAATGGACTCGCCACCTGGCACTTCGTGTCCGTTTATACAAACCGTTAATCATGCCGATTATGTTATTCTCGTTACAGAACCTACACCTTTTGGGCTCAGCGACCTGAAACAATCTGTTGAAACTTTAAAGACAATGAGCATCCCATGCGGTGTTATCATTAACCGTGCGGGTATGGGTGACAATGAGGTGTATAAATATTTAGAGGATAATTCTATACCATTGCTAATGGAGATTCCTTTCGATAGGGAAATTGCATCAATATATTCAAAGGGAAATATTGTTGCCAGGGGAAAACCTGAATTACAGGAACAGCTCCATGCAGTTTTTAATGAGATAAAAGAAGGACCATGGAAATTGCAATAATAAGCGGGAAGGGTGGAACAGGGAAAAGTAGCATCAGTGCTGCCTTAGCATCAATTGGTGAAAATAATGTTTTGGCCGACTGCGATGTTGATGCCGCTAACCTTTACATTCTTTTTAATCCAACCCACGAGGAGGAGCAGGTTTACATTGCTGGTCAAACAGCAGTAATTGATTATTCGGTTTGTACGCATTGTGCCCTTTGTATGGATTATTGCCGATTCGATGCAATTAGTAACCAGAATGGTAAGATTGTAATTTCCGAAACTTCATGCGATGGCTGTCAGCTCTGTTCGCGCGTTTGCCCTTTGGGGGCAATCAGTATGGCCAATAATGATAAGAGTCGTATGTACTCTGGTGCATATCGTTTTGGCCGCATGGTTTACGGAAGGCTTGCTCCTGGCGAGGAGAATTCTGGGAAACTCGTTAACATGGTGCGTGATAAAGCAAAGACTGTTGCCAAGGAGCATAATCTCAATAACATAATTATTGATGGCCCTCCGGGCATTGGCTGTGCTGTAATTTCATCAATAACTGGTGTTAATCATGTTGTAATTGTAACCGAACCAACCACATCCGGACTGCATGACTTGAAGCGAACACTTGAGGTTGTTACAAAGTTTAACCTCAGAGCTTGGGTGGTAATCAATAAGTACGATTTGAATAATGAGATGTCTGCTCTAATTGAGAACTACTGCCATGATGAAGGTGTTTCAATGGCAGGCAAACTACCTTTCGACTCAACCGTGGTTGATGCCATGGTGAACTGTAAGAGTATTGTTGAGTGGGCTCCCGACTCCTTTTTAAGTGAGGAGCTAAGCAGAATTTGGAAAACCATAACCAATAATTAATAATGATTTGTTTTGGACCCATACCATCCCGTCGCCTTGGGAATAGCCTTGGTATAAATAATATACCAGACAGGAAAATATGCACTTACTCATGTGTTTACTGCCAAGTTGGCGCAAAGCAAAAGATTAGTTATGCCCGGGAGCCATTCTACGAACCCTGGGTAATTCGGTGCGATGTTGAAAAATTTCTTGAAAAGTTAGATGAGAATAGTAAGCCTGATTTTCTAACATTTGTAGCAAACGGAGAGCCAACCCTGGATATTAAGCTAGGGAAAGCCATCAAAATGCTAAAAACATTCAACATTCCTATTGCAGTGTTAACAAACGCATCCTTATTAAGTGAAAAGAGAGTACAAGACGATTTAATGTATGCCGATTGGGTTTCTGTTAAGGTTGATACAGCAGAGCAGGATGTATGGAAAGCTATTAACCGACCACATCAGCAGTTGAATTACAATCATATTCTACAGGGCATTCTCGATTTTTCTAAAAAATATGAAGGTACGCTTGCTACTGAAACCATGCTTGTTGATGGAATTAACGACAAGGGCAATTCTATTGTTAAAACAGCAAACTTTATTCTTCAGGTAAACCCATCAAAAGCATATATATCTGTTCCAACAAGGCCTCCAGCACTTTCATGGGTGCAAGCATCCAACGAAGTTGCCATAAATGAGGCGTACCAAATTTTTAACGATAAAGGAATAAATGCTGAGCTTATTATGGGTTTTGAAGGAACAAATGTTGGTTTTACAGGCAATGCAAAAGATGATATCCTAAATATTTCAGCAGTGCATCCCATTAGGGAAGATACAATGAAGGATTTATTAGAAAGAAACAACGCAGATTTTGAAGTTGTTAAGGAGCTGATTGAGGAGCAGAAGATAAAGGAGATTACTTATAAAACCAAGAAGTTTTATTTACGCAAGCATCAATTGTAAGAAGATGAATAGCAGAATCTTAAAATATGGCTCATCTATTCTGCGTCAGCAATCAGCGGAGGTAACAAACAATGACGATGTTAGCGCTTTAGTTCATAGCCTTTTTGAGGTGCTGTCAAAAGAGGGTGGAGTAGGTTTGGCTGCCCCGCAGATTGGCATTCTAAAGCAAGTATTCGTTATTGATACAAGCTCAATGGCTAATGATTATAAGGTTGGTAGTAATGCCAGACGGGTAATAATTAATCCCATAATTATTACGCAGAGCGATGAGGCTAACATCTATAAAGAGGGATGCTTAAGCTTCCCAAACATTTTTGAGGAGATTATCCGTCCCGAAAAAATTGTTGTAAGGTACTTTGATGAGCAACTGAACCAGGTTGAACAGGAGTTTAATGATATTGATGCCCGGGTTTTTCAGCATGAGTTCGACCATCTTAACGGAATACTCTTTATTGATAGGATTAGCAAGTTAAGACGAACCATGATAGCTGGTAAGCTTAAAAGAATTACAAGGTCATCGAAAAACGCATAAAACTAGTTTATTATGAATAATTGCGTTAGGTTTTTAAAGGATAGGTCAAAACTCAACATGAGCATTGATATACTGATGCTTATAGTTTTAATGGCTATGGCTGGCATTGGTTTTCTAATAAAGTATGTACTCGTTTCTGGAGAGAAGCGCAATGCCATGTACGGAGAAAATGTGAATCTGGAGTTTTTGGGACTTGACCGCCACGACTGGGGAACAGTGCATCTTATTGTAAGTATATTTTTTCTGGCTCTAATTATTCTTCATGTTGTTTTGCATTGGAAAATGATTTTGTGTGTTTTGAAAAGGATGATACCACGAAAATCTGCACGGTTTGCCTTTGTGGGGTTTGTGTCGGCACTTAGCTTGTTGCTAATAATCTTTGCATTTATTATACAGCCCCAACAGGTTTCCCACCAGAATATATATCGTAATAGAACTTCTCAAGAACTAAATGAAGATGAGAATTCTAAGGAAATTCAAGAAGTTGAAGAACCTGCCCAGCTACCTGAAAAGTCAATTACCAGCCAAAATAACAAGGAGCATTTGCCCAATGAGAGTGATGTACAGCGCAAGCAAAAAAAGAATAAGGATGATGTAGAGAAGTATGATGTTCAGGGTACACAATCCTTACATTCTGTTGCTACAATGTATAATGTACCTAGCACACATATATGTAACGAACTAAACATCCCCACACGATTAGCCTCTGAGAGGCTTGGGCGCTTAAGAAAAAGGTATGGTTTTACAATGTCCGATGTAAGTCGTGTAATTTCTGATTATAAAAAGCAGAATTAGCAATGATAACAGAATTACGAAGAAGGTTTGGTCATCAATGTGTTGGCATTAAGGTGAATTGTAGCAGCGAGATGGCCTATTCCCCTGTAAAACCTATTAGGTTTTGTGAGGCGGTTAACGATGCATTTAAAACCCCCTTAATATTCAATCCACAAAATCTGGTATGTTTTGGAGCGCGACGAAGCATGGGCTTTTTGCACAACGATAAGGAGCTGGTCAAACATATCTCCGATGAAAGTGGTATCTCCAATCAAACAGTAAAGAAGGCTCTGCTTGAAATACCTACCATGAACACTCCCATACATAATATTTTTATGGGGATAGATGAAGAGGTTGAAAAGGAGATACAGCCCGATATGTATATTATGTACATTAATCCAAGCGATTTAATTGAATTGATAAGGAACTATGCTGTCAAAATAAATAGCTATCCAGCTGTTAGGCCATACATGTTTCTATCGGTATGTGGGAATGTATTTATAAGCACTTTTAAATCAGCCAGAATGAGCGTTTCCTTTGGTTGTCCCGAATCAAGAAAGTATGGCGGTGTAAAAGATAACCAGTTAGTAGTAGGGCTGCCCTATGCTGATGCAGTTCAACTATTTGGGTAAAATTGTAAATATGACAGAAAACAAAGAGCAGCCAGGTAGAACGCAGCTGTACACAGGAAATGGGAAAGGTAAAACTACCGCTGCCATTGGTTTGGCAATTAGAGCAGTGGGCGCAGGTCAAAAAGTATTTATTGCTCAGTTTGTTAAGGGCATGCACTACGCCGAGCTCAATTCATTGAAGCGTTTCCCCGAAATTGTTGTCAGGCAGTACGGCCTGGACTGCTTTATCAAGAATAAGCCAACAAAAAGGGATATTAACGCTGCACAAAGCGGACTTGCGGAAGTGAAGACTATAGTTGAGAAGAATCTGTTCAATATGGTTATTCTCGATGAGGTCTGTATTGCATTGTACTACAATTTGTTTGATGTTAACGAGGTGGTTTCGCTAATTAAGCAAAAACCAAACGAAATGGAGCTGGTGCTCACAGGGAGGTATGCTCCCAATGAACTTATAGAAATTGTTGATTTGGTAACTGAAATGAAAGAAATTAAGCATTACTACCAGAATAGCGTTGAGGCAAGGAAGGGAATTGAATTTTAAAACATAAACATAAATTAATAAATCTATATTTTTTACTATAAGTATAATAATTTGATAAGACAAAGACTATGAAAAGCACAGATGTACTAATTATTGGCGGTAGCGCTGCAGGAATGGTTGCTGCTGTAACGGGGAAAACCCATTGGCCCGATAAGGATTTTATTCTCGTAAAAAAGCAAAAGGATGTTATGGTACCCTGTGGTATTCCATATATTTTCGGTACGCTTGAGAGTAGTGAGAAAAATCTTATGCCTGTTGATAAAATGATGGAGAAGAATGGCATTGCATCCATTGTTGATGAGGCCGTTGAGATAGATACTTCTCAAAAGGTGGTCTCGTTTGCGAGTGGCGAGAAGATAAAGTATCAGAAATTAGTTGTTGCTACAGGGTCAACTCCAGTAAAACCAAAGTGGTTAGAGGGAGCTGATTTAGACAATGTTTTTGTAATCCCTAAAGATAGGCAGTATCTCGACCAGATGCACAGTAAACTTGGTTCTGCAAAGAACATTGCCGTTATTGGTGCTGGTTTTATTGGTGTTGAACTTTCAGATGAGTTGAATAAGCAAGGTTACAACGTTACGCTAATTGAAAAGTTACCAAACATTCTCAATCTGGCATTCGATGTTGAGTTGTCTCAAAAGATTCATGAGATGCTCGCTAATCGTGGGGTAAACATTATTGCTGGAGTTGGCATAAAAAAGGTTATTGGTAAGGATAAAGTAGAGTCAATAGAGCTTGAGAACGGACAAAACCTCGATATTGATGCTGTTGTTCTATCCATGGGATATAAGCCAAACACGGAGCTGGCAAAAAAATCGGGAATCACTACCGATGAAGATAGCTTTATAAGTGTTGATGAGTATATGCGCGCACATACCAAGGATGTTTTTGCCATTGGCGATTGTGCCCAAAAGCGCGATTTTGTTACCCGTCGGCGGGTGCCTACCATGCTTGCATCAACGGCTTGTGCCGAGGCGCGCATTGCCGGAATGAACCTGTTTAACCTTCATGTGGTTAAAACCTTTAGTGGTACCATAGCAATTTACTCCACTGCCATTGACGATACAGGGTTTGGAACTGCAGGTTTAACAGAGCAAAGAGCAGATGAGGAGGAGATTGAAGTTGTTACAGGCTTGTTTGAGGGTATCGACCGTCACCCGGGGAATTTGCCCAACGCCCACAAGCAGATTGTGAAACTGATTGCTGCAAAAAATTCAGGTGTAATTATTGGTGGAGAGGTGCTTGGCGGTTTAGAAGCAGGTGAGTTAACCAACGTAATTGGTCTCGCTATTCAGAATCGTATGTCGGTTAATTCTTTTTTAACAATGCAAATTGGTACCCATCCATGTTTAACAGCTTCGCCTGCAGCCTATCCGTTAATTAAAGCAGCAGAGATAATCTCAAAGAAACAGCTAACCTTAATGAGAGGAGGGAAGTAGCATGGCACCAATCGAAAAAATTCAGCTGCCTGGAATAAAGAATATTATTACCGTAGCTTCCGGCAAGGGTGGCGTTGGAAAATCAACCGTTGCAGCTAATTTAGCAATTGCTTTGGCTCGCAATGGTTACAAAACAGCGTTGGTTGATGCTGATATATTCGGTCCATCAATCCCAAAAATGTTTGGTATAGAGGATGCTATGCCCGAGGTTTCTGGTACAGAAGAAAAACAGGAAATGACGCCCATTGAGAAGTATGGCGTTAAAATCATGTCAATAGGTTTCTTTATTAAGAAAAATCAAGGGTTAATTTGGCGTGGACCAATGGCATCCAATGCGTTAACTCAACTTTTAGAGAATACTCAATGGGGCGAGGTTGATTATCTGGTTATCGATTTTCCTCCGGGAACAAGCGATATTCAGCTCACCACAGTACAAAAGTTAACAGTAACAGGTGCTCTTATTGTAACTACACCACAGGAAATTGCTCTTAATGATGCACGTAAAGCAGCATCGCTTTTCAACAATGCCGATTTAAAGGTTCCAATACTTGGTGTAATTGAGAATATGTCGTGGTTTACGCCTAAACCTCACCCGCTTGAGAAATACTATATCTTTGGTGAGGGCGGAGGACAGAGGTTGGCTAAAGAACTTAACGTTCCGTTAATTGGCCAAATTCCACTTATTGCCGAGGTTGGAGAAGCTGCCGAGAAGGGGCTTAGTGTTTTCAATCAGGAGAATAAGACTGCCACGGATGTATTCGACAATATCGTTAGTTCTTTATCTACAATCAGCTAGTCAAACCTATTATCAGCTCTTTGTGTTCTGATTTTATCTTTCTTGCTTGTAAGCCATCCAATTTTTACATTTTTGGCATTATTGAAGTCAGGAACATAGGGCTTAATATCAAGGAGGGGAGTGCCATATAACGCATCAATATTCTCGATGTGCAGCGTATTCCCCTCCACTTTAACTAGCTTTACTATTGAGATGCCTATACCATTTGGGCGCTTGGGGGCGCGGGTAGCAAATACTCCGCGAGGCTCTTCATCCAAAAAGGGTTTCACTTGCAACTTGTAATCATGCGACAAGTGGAAATGATAAATGATTATCAGATGGGAAAATCCTTCAATATCTTTGAGTCCATCAGCAAACTCAGGAAAAATATTAATTGTACCGCAAAATCCTTCTGCCGATGAGGATTGAATGGGGGTGTCTTTAGTTTTGTTAAATGGCGATGAGATTATACCAATAGGTTGATAAGTTATTTTGTCCATAATGTGATGTATCTTTAATTTCAATGAATGGACTATAAATGTATAAAAAGTTAAGTTCATCTGGATATATGCACACTATATTATTTTTATAGGCTTGATGCTTAATTCAGTTTATTACTTTGCTCACAACAAATCATCATATTACCCGAATGCTAAATGAACATTACATAAATTTATTATGTTTGTAATTATTGCTGTGCAATTATAACAATCATAAATAATAGTATGAAAGAACAACCTAATGATGAGCAATTTTTACAAGTAGCTACAAAACTTATTAGTGAGCAGAAATATGGCGAAGCAATTAATTACCTGCAGGGAATTATTGATTTAGATGAGAAAAATGAGAAAGCGAAAGTGTACTTGCAACAAGTAAAAAAAATAAACGAGTATCAAACCAGAGATATTTATGGAACAACCAATTTAAATATGGACCCCTGGCTTGAGTAGTAAATAGTTACTTTTAACCTATGTTATGAAAATCTCCATTCTTGTTGATAATTCTCCCGGTGTTAAAACTCTGGCAGAGTTTGGGTTGTCCTTTTTTATTCAGTACAAAGGCAGGTCAATCCTTTTTGATACAGCCCAGTCAACCCTTTTTTTGGAGAATGCCAAGATTATGGGTCTACCAGTTCAGGATGCTGATTTTACGGTTTTAAGTCATGGCCATTTTGACCATGGTAATGGACTGGAGCATCTAAAAGGCGGGAAATTGGTTTGCCACCCAGGATGTTTTGTAAAGCGTTACCGAGAGAAGGACCGCTCCTATATTGGTTTGAAAAACTCAAAAGAAGAGATTGATAATAAGTTCAACCTAATAACAACAGATAAGCCATACCAACTCTTTGATGGGGCATTTTTTTTAGGCGAAATTCCCCGGGTAACCGATTTTGAATCTAAAGTTACTCATTTTATTTATCAGGATGGAACCCCCGATTTTGTGATGGACGATAGCGCAATAGCGCTAAAGCTCAGCAAGGGGCTGTTTGTTATTACCGGCTGTGGCCATTCGGGTGTTGTTAATACCTTAGAGCATGCAAAAAAGGTTACAGGTGAAAACAGGATATATGGCGTTTTTGGCGGATTTCATCTAAAGAAGAACGGAGTGCAAACTCAAAAAACCATCTCCTACCTAAAAGAGAATATGGTTAAGCACATTTATCCCTCGCACTGCACTGCGCTAGCCGCTTTAGCAGAGTTCTACAGAGCCTTTAAGGTGAGGCAGATAAAAACAGGCGAGATGTTCTCTTTCGATTGAAAAGATATTGAACTTTCAGTATTCCTACATCATATTAAACCTCCATCAATAATTACCGTCAAAGAAAAGTCTTGTGTTTTCATAATACCAACATTTAGGTATTGTGTGAACAAAATAACATTCTCATCTTTGTGGTCATGAATGTAGGGTTTTTTAATAAGATAAAGAGGTATGTTGCCATTTTCTTGGTAGCTCTTGTTGGCTTGTTAACGCTTAACAACGCACTTTTTATTCATATACATAACCTGCCTGATGGGAATGTAATAGTTCATGCCCACCCATTTTCGGCTTCATCGCAACCCAATTGTGCAAATAGCCCTACTAACCACCAGCATACAAAAGTGGAATTTCATGTGCTAGACAGTTTAATGTTACTTTTTACTTTCTGCATTGTTGCTTATTTAATTAGCGTGCTGGTTGGTGAAAAAAAATACTTTTTCCCCTGCGTATCAGTCCACTTTAATAGAACCCCACGGTTAGTTACAAATAAGGCTCCCCCAGTATTAGCATAGATATTTTTACTTTCTTTTCTTTTTTTAAGTCATTTGTTTGACTTTATGATAAATCTAAGCTAATACAATACATCAAAATGAGAACCATTATATCTTTTTGCCTTTTAATTCTTTTAGTATCAACATCAACTTTTGCACAGCGACATCAAGGTAGGCAGGGCAAAGGCCACAGACACGGAGCCCAATATAAAAATCGCAAAACCGATGCGCATCTTATTGGCCATGTTCTTAATGGTGGTGAGCACATACCTTTTGCCAGCGTTTATCTGAAGGGTACAACTATTGGTACTGCTACAGACGAAACAGGTCATTATCGTTTTGTTAATCTGCCCGAGGGTACGTTTACTATAGTTGCAAGCGCAGTCGGCTATGTGAAGGTCGAGAAGGAGGTTACTATTAGTGCTGGCGAGACAATTGAACTGAATTTCAGCATGGAGGAGGATGCCGTTGGCCTTGACGAGGTTGTGGTAACCGGCGATAGAACCGAGCAGAATAGGCGTGAATCTTCCGTAGTTGTCAGCACTGTTAAACCTCAAACTTTTACCATGACCCAATCGGTTACCTTGGGCGATGGATTAAACTTTAGCCCAGGCCTAAGAATGGAGAATAACTGTCAAAACTGCGGTTTTACTCAGCTCCGCATGAATGGTTTGGAGGGACCCTACTCGCAAATACTAATCAATAGCCGCCCAATATTTAGCGGGCTAGCTGGTGTTTACGGTTTGGAACTTATCCCATCTAACATGATTGATAGGGTTGAGATTATTCGTGGTGGCGGCTCTGCCCTTTATGGTAGCAATGCCATTGCTGGTACTGTTAACCTTATTCTTAAAGATCCTATTAACAACTCGTATGAGCTGGGCATTAACGGTGGTTTATCAGGAGTTGGTATGGACAATGCATCTGAAATCCCTGACAATAGCATGACATTTAGTGCAACTGCCGTATCTTCCGATATAAAAACTGGTCTGGCTGTTTTTGGTTTTGTTCGCGATCGCCACCCATTCGATGCAAACAGCGATGGTTTTTCAGAACTGGCATCAATCTCTAATACGAGCATAGGAGCACGCGGATTCCATCGTTTTGGCCACAGGAGCAAGCTTACAGCCGATTTCTTTAATATTCGTGAGGATAGGAGAGGTGGCGATAGCCATGACCTACCCCTGCATCAGGCAAATATTGCCGAGGCAGTTGACCACAACATTACAACCGGTGCTCTTACATACGACCAGTTCTTCCGCGAATCCGATCTTTTAACTGTTTTCGTATCGGCTCAGCACGTCGATCGTGATTCCTACTACGGAGCAGAGAAATCGCTTAGCGATTATGGTCATACCGCCGATTTAACCTATACCGCTGGTGCCCAGTACAAAATGCAGTTTAATGGAGCAGGGTTAATTTTTGGTGTAGAGAATCAAGGCGGGTGGTTAAAAGATCAAAAACTTGGCTACCCCGAGTACAGCATAGTAAATGATGAGGTTGAAGTTACGCATGTTGATAATACTATTGTTGCTGATCAGTTTCAAAATATTATTGGAGCATTCACACAGGTTGACTACACCTATAGCAATTTTAAAGCAACAGCGGGTTTACGTTTTGATAATTATACCATCACTGATACTGAGAACTCAGGAAACGATATTTCCGGCAATGTACTTAGCCCAAGGGTAACTTTGATGTATGATGTAAATAGTTTGGCACAAATCAGGGCTAGCTACGCTAAGGGTTATCGCGCTCCTCAGGTTTTCGATGAGGATTTACACATCGAAACCTCGGGCTCAAGAAAGGTTATACACCGAAACGCACCTGGTTTACAGCAGGAAACTAGCCACAGCTTCATGTCTTCCGTTGATTTGAGCTATAAGTTGGGGACCCTCCCCTCAAGTCTTCTTATTGAAGGGTTCTATACTATCCTTCAAAACCCGTTTGCAAATGAATTTGGCGAGCCCGATGAGAATGGCGTGGTGGAATATCTTCGTGTAAACGAGGAGGGAGGTGCTGTTGTACAGGGATTCAATGTTGAATTATCTCTTGCTCCATCTCCAAACTTTA
>JAWLEY010000175.1:0-5895 GCA_041685855.1 Perlabentimonas sp.
ATAGAGAATCTTAATAAGGCAGCCAAGGTATTGGCTTTAGTATCGGATAGTGTTGAGCTTGCAAGAACCTTTAATAGGATAGGAGTTACATACAATAGGCTTGGCCATTATAACAGAGCTATTGAGTATCTACAGAAAGCCCTGCCCATACGTAAAAATATTGGCAATTCCCTCCATGTTGCCTCAACTTTAAATAACCTTGGGGTATCTCAAAGAGCAACCAACCAGCATGATGCTGCTCTGAACTCTTTTTCTGAGAGTTTAGCATTGTATGATGATAATAACAACATACGTGGCAAATCGTTAAGTTTGAATAATATCGGACTGGTTCTGCTTGATAAAATGGAGCTGGATTCCGCTCTGAACTTTTTTATTGAATCGGTAAACCTTAAAAAAGAGATAAACGATACATCCGGTGCTGCAATCGGATTATATAATATTGCAACTGTTTACAAAAAGTTAAACAGAACCAAAAAGGCAATAAAATATTTTAATGATGCAATTGAAATACAAAAGTCAACGCAGAGCCTATTTGGATTAGCAAGCAGCTATTCTAGCCTTGCAGAACTTTATTTAAAAAACAATCTACCACATAAAGCGCTATCATATATTGAGAAAAGCCAGAAACTTGCCGATATTAATGAAAGCACAGAGCAGGCTCTTAAAAACATTAAGCTACTTTCCGATTACTACAACGCAATTGGTAACTATAAAGAATCAAGGTCCCTATTAGCAGAGTACAGTAAAAGTAGAGAAGAGTTTTTTAACAACCAGATATCTAGTCAAATAGCAGAGTTGTCTTTTGTATATCAAAACGAGCGTCAGGCACAGGAAAGGAAACTACTAGAAAAGAATCTTGAGGTTGAGAGGCTTAGAACCCAAAAAAGTACTGTTATTGAACTTTTACTAATTGTGCTTGCTACGTTACTATTCTTTATGCTCATAATTTCAGTTGTTATTGCCCGACGATTTAAGCAGAAGAGCCAAGCATACACGCAAGTAAATACTGAGTTAAACCATATAAATAATCACTTAGAAGCCATTGTTGAGGATCGTACAAGTGACCTTCTGGAGGCATTGCAGAAAGCTCAGGAGAGTGACAAGCTAAAATCAACCTTCCTTGCTAACATAAGCCATGAAGTGCGAACGCCCCTCAATGGAATACTTGGTTTTTCCAGGTTGCTGCTGGAAGAGAACATCTCCGTTGCTACTAGAAAACAGTATATCGATATAATTAACGGCAAGTGCAGAGGGCTTATTCATATTATTAACGATCTGATAAACATTTCATTGCTCGATACAGGTCAGATTGAACTTAATAATACCTCCTTTAACCTAAACCAACTTCTTTATGACTTGTACTCCATGTACAATTCCGGCCCATTCGCAATGAAGAAACAGAATGTAGAACTTAAGCTTAGCGTATCCTTAAGCGACTCAAGAAGTAATATTATTACCGACCCCAATAGGCTAGAGCAGGTACTATCAAACCTGCTCGACAATGCATTAAGATTTACATCAACTGGATTCGTCCGCTTTGGTTACAATGTTAACCAAAAAAAGGAGATTACCTTTTTTGTAAAAGATACAGGGACAGGAATAGCCAAGCATAGGCGAGATAAAATTTTCACAAGGTTTAATAAGGAGCCTAACGATAATAACTCCGAAACCTATGGTACAGGACTTGGATTGCCCATTTGTAAAGGTTTAGTGAATATGCTAAATGGTAAGATTTGGTATGAGAGTGAGGAGAACAAAGGTTCATCATTCTTCTTTACAATTCCTTACTTACCAGCAAAAAACAAGACCGACACCTATACGTCAATCACCTCAATTTCTGCCAATAGGCTCGATTTTGACAATAAAACAATACTAGTTGTTGAGGATGACCTTATTAGCTACCAATTTGTTGAGGCCTTACTCCAAGATAGCAACGCTAAGCTACTGCACGCAAAGAACGGGGAAGATGCCATTGAAATGTGCAGAATAGCACCCAGCATTAACCTGGTAATAATGGACATGCGGCTGCCCTTTACTGATGGTTACGAAGCAACGGCCCGAATTAAAGAGTTAAGGCCAAACCTACCCATTATTGCCCAAACCGCAAACGTAATGAGTAACGATAAAACCAAATGTTTTGAGGTTGGTTGCGATGAGTATATTGCAAAACCCATTGACCCCGATGAGTTTTTGAGGGTACTTGCGCATTACCTAAAAAAACCAGCTCTTTCCTAACATCTCAGTTTGTTGAATTTTTTACTCACCTTACAATTAGATGTTTAGTTGCAAAAACGCTTTAACACACATTTTATCTGTGTTATACAGGGTTTTTAATTATTTGGTATGTATTTAGATGTAGTAATATTTAACTTTGGTTTCTTAGCTGTTCATAAAATAATAACATTATTGTAAATACGTTAAAATGAGCAGAGTGTTTGATTAAATGTTACCATAATTTTTTTAATGATTTTCTCTGGATAGCTATAAATATACACAGTTTTGGGTAAGAAGTTAAACAAATAATAAAAATTTCAATATGAGAAGGTTAATAGTAGTAATTCTGGCAGCTGTTCTCTTTTTTGGTTGTAACGAAAGAGAGAAGCAGGAGATAAAGCAGCTAAATAAGGAAGTAGAAACCCTAAAAGCGGAGGCGCATGCTAAGGATTCTGCCATAAACAATTTTTTTAGGGTACTTAATGATATCGATAGTAACCTGTCGGTTATAATGCAGAAGGAACAGGTTATTGCCAAGAATGCTGCAATGGGTAACGAGATGCAGCAGGATGTTCGTGAGAGAATTCAGGAAGACATCAACACAATAAACGAGTTGATGAACAAGAACAATAGCGCCATATCAAAGCTGCAAAATCAGCTTAAAGGGGCAAACCTTCAAATTGGCGAGTTTGAAAATCGCATTAAGAGCGCCCAAAATCTTATAGATAAGAGAAACGCTGAGGTTGAGGATTTGAAAGGTCGTCTTTCCGCTCTCGACTTTTCTCTTGAGCAGCTCAATGCTACCCTCGATACGCTTAGCCTTGAGAAGGAGATGCTTGAGGAGCAGGTGGGTAAGCAGAAGACCGACCTCAATACGGCCTGGTATGCTTTTGGTAGTAAAAGCGAGCTTACAGATAATAATGTTGTTGAGAAGGTTGGTGGGTTCTTAGGAATTGGCAAGAGCCTAAAACTAAAGGCTGATTTTAACAATAGCTACTTCACAAAAATTAATATTAAGGAAACCCAGAGCATCCCTTTGTTTACATCGGAGGCAACGCTGGTAACAACGCATCCCAAAAATTCATACGAACTTGTTGTTAATGAGAATGACGTTGTGGAGGAGATATACATTTTTAACCCCGAACTTTTTTGGAGCACATCCAAATATCTGGTAATTCTTGTAAAGTAAAAAACGATAATGGGAAGTAAGGGCAAGGTGAAGCAGGGAAAGATTAAACCAAAGATACTTTTTGGTTACTTGGTAGTATTAGGCATTGCGCTGGCAGCCCTAGGCATTACTTATAAGGGGTTTATTGACTTAACCAAAACCCGACAATCAATATCAGAGCCAAATCAGAAGCTCATTAAAATTAATTCGTTATTAACCGATATATATGAGGCCGAGAGCAATATTAGAACCTATACATTAACTCAAAATGAGAGCTACCTGTCAATTTACGTTTCTTTCATGGCCGATATCAATCTGAAGGTCGATACTTTACTTACCCTTGCAGAAACAGATCCCGTACAATCCGAAAAAATAAAGTTTATTAAGGAGCTACTTGTTCGAAAGCGAAGGGTGCTGAACGAGCTGGTAGAACTTAAGCGGACTGATCAATCCTCACGATTCTACTCCATGGCACTTGAGGAGGTTGAGAAGCTTGAGGTGGACTCAATTCAGGAATCATCCGTTGTGTCGAGCGTAACCACTACAACTACTTCGCGCCGCGATTCAGTTATTACAAAAACTCCCGAAAAGGACGAGTCACAGGGTGTTTTTAGCTGGTTCTTTCGTATGTTCTCAAAAAAGGATCCTGTTGATACAACCATCACCAAGCTAATTGTAGATGTTGAAACTAAGGTTGACACCCTAAGCCAGGCGGTTATGTCGCCCTCTGACAGCCTGCTAAACGAGGTGGTTAAAATTCTTACCGAGATGAAATCCCAGCAGGAGATGGCTTTGTATGATATTGGCGAGAAAGAGTTGGAGCTGCTTAAGAGCGATAAGGAGATAATGGATCAGATTAGAGCCGTAGTCTCTTTGCTGGAGCGTGAGGAGCTTATGAACTCCTATCAAAAGGCAGAGGAAACCAACGAGGTTGTGAGCAAGTTAACACAGCTTCTGCTTATACTGGGAGGAGTGGCACTGTTCATCACAATTATATTTACTGCCATTATATTCAGAGATTTATCCAAAGCAAACTACTACCGGAACCAATTGTATAATGCAAAGCAGTATGCAGAAAAACTGCTAAAAGTGAAGGAGGAGTTTCTGGCAAATATCAGCCATGAGATAAGAACCCCACTAAGTGCAATTATTGGCCTGTCTCGCCAGCTAAAAAGGGGCGAGTTAAATTCTCAGCAGGAGCTCTACATAGGTTCAATATACTCATCATCGCAGCATCTGCTTCAAATTGTGAACGATATTCTCGATCTCTCAAAAATTGAGGAGGGGTATCTTAGATTTGAGTCGGTACCCTTTTCGCCAAACGAAATTGCAAAGGATGCCGTATCAACATTCTCACTTAAAGCTCAGGAAAAGGGGCTTGATTTAAACCTGATTACCGAAAGTAAAGAGGAGAACGTAGTGCTGGGTGATCCGTTCAGGTTAAGACAGATTCTTTACAACCTAATTAGTAATGCTGTAAAATTTACCGATAAGGGTAGCATTACCGTTCGCATTCTTGAGCAGGAGAAGCAGAATGAAAGAATATCGTACCAATTTCACGTTATTGATACCGGTATAGGAATCCCACAGAACAAAATTGATACAATTTTTAATGAGTTTACACAGGTCGATTCTAGCGTTAGTCGTACCTATGGTGGCACTGGGTTGGGTCTCACAATTGTGAAGAAGCTCACCGAACTGCAGGGCGGTGAACTTACAGTTGAAAGCCAGGAGGAACATGGAAGCGAATTTACTGTTGTGCTTTCCTACCCCGAGGCGAATGATGTTAAGAGAGAAACCAGTGAGGATGGGCAAGCGAAGAGTCTTAAGCTTCCCGAGTCGCTGCGCGTATTGGCTGTTGATGATGACCCCACTGGCCAGCTTCTTATTCTTGAAATGCTAAAGACTCTTGGACTTAAGCCCATTGTGTTGGGTAATCCCAAAGAGGCCATTCGGCAAATTAAGCGCAGTAATTACGATGTAATTTTTACTGATATACAGATGCCAGGCATTAGCGGGTACGACCTAATTAAGGCTATTCGTAAAATGCGAAAACAGAAGGAGCCCGTGGTTATAGCCTTAACGGCCAATAGTGTTTCCAGCAATCCCTCACAGTATCCCGATGCTGGTTTTAATGAGGTACTCATAAAACCCATAAATGAGGTTGAGATTTACAATGTTTTGGCGCCCATTGTAGGTTACAGCACTGTTGAACGGGTTGATAATAGTCAAGAACGTTCTGATGAGTACGATATTACCGATATTTGTAGATTTGCCGATAATGACAGCGACTCAATAAGAACAATACTTAAGTCATTTGTTGACAATGCCAACAAGAATATTGAGGAGCTAACAGAATTTGTTAAAAACGAGAAGTGGGACGAAGTTGCCAGAGTTGCACACAGGATGAAGTCGGCCTTTAGGCAGCTAAGGGTAAATAGCATTGCAATTACCATAGAGAAGTTAGAAAACTACACTGAGAAACCTCTAAGTTCTGATGAGCTTAACGCTGC
>JAWLEY010000176.1:0-5873 GCA_041685855.1 Perlabentimonas sp.
CTCCAAAAATATCGGAGCTGAAGGATGGCGACAGGGTGCTGCTTTTAGAAAGCTGTACGCACCATGTATCTTGCGAGGATATTGGACGTGTAAAAATACCCAGATGGCTTCGTGATTACACCAAAAAAAATCTGGAATTCGAAATGGTTGCTGGGCTTGATAAGCCCTCACTTCCAATTACCGATTATGCATTGGTAATACAGTGCGGTGGTTGCGTAATAACACGTAAGCAGCTACAAGGCAGGTTACGAAATGCCATTGAAGCCGGGGTGCCTGTTACAAATTTTGGGATGGCCATTGCCTACGTTCAGGGAATTTTCAAAAGAGCCACAGCCCCATTTGTAAATCAGAATGATTGAACGTTTAACCTGTAACAATATTATTAACTAGGCAAACTCAATAATTCTATATTACCATCACAAAAAGCCTACTCAACCCTAAACATAATAGTTTTAAAAGTTTCGTTGCCCATTTTATCAATAGCACGTAGCTTCACGCTATGGGTTTGGTTAGATTTGAAGCCAGTAATTGGCTGGGAGTAAACCCTCTCTTTTGAATCGTTAATGGAGAATGTAACTCTATCAACTCCAACAATATTATCGGTGGCGGCTACGTACAGCTTTACTCCACCTGAAAAAACCGGTATGGTTTCGCCGTTGGAATCAGTATGCTTGTATGGTTCTACTGAGAAATTATGGAATAGCTCAGGTGCATTCGCATCAACCCCAAACTCTATACTTGCAACATTGAGGTTTTCAACATAATCCCAGGCAGTTGTGCTCAATTTATGGTATCCTGCCTGTTTTACTGTAAAAGGTTCCTGATATGGTTCGGAGGTCTCATTGTTAAGTTTGTACTCAATGCGATTTAGTCCTGCTCCCCTATCATTTGCAGTAATGTTGATTTTTGTTTCGGGCCCAATCCATAATGTATCGCGCAGGGTAATATTTTTCCCGGTGAATGAATGGGAAATATTTGGGCCGGTAATATCAATTTCTGGCATGGCAAACTCCTGTCCACTGGCATCACTCTCACCTTTATTGTTAACATTATCAACGGCATACGAACGAATTGAGACGGCGCCAGAAATTTCAGACAGGAAGATTGGCTTATTGTAAAGTTCAAATGGTTTATTATTTATTGAGTAGTAAATCTCCTTAACGCCAGCCTTGTTATCAACCGCTGCAATTCTTAGCTGGCTTCTGCCAGAGGAATACTCCTTACCAGCCACCATGTATGTATTTCCGGTAATCTCCTCAAACACCATGGGCGGGGTTCTGTCAACAAAAAAGGTGAAGGTTTGTGGTTCCTCTTTATTCCCAACAATATCGGCAGAGTACCATTTTATGGCATGCTCACCCTCAGGTAAACTTGCCATTGGTATTGCTCGTTTGTAACGAGTATCCTTCGCATCATTAATTGCATAGTAGGTAGCCTGAACACCAACCTTATCGGTTGCATTTAGCTCAAACTTCGATTGGGGAGATACCACATTCTCGTGTTTTGGCCCCTGAATATCGAGAGTAGTTTCGGGAGGTGTTGTATCAACAACAATAACCCTTTTTCCTTCATCCTCCTTGTTTCCAACATTATCAATGGCGTAAAACTTTAGGGTGTACTCCCCTTCCTTGTCAAACACCAAAGGCTGATTGTAATTCTGAAACTCCGACTCGTTAACTGAATAGTAAATTGCATTAATACCCGAATGGGAATCAATTGCATTTAGCTCCAGGGTTGCAACCCCCGAAATATAAATAACATCGTTTTTCTGAACACCTTTCTTTGCATCAAAGCTGGTTGATGTTTTGGGAGAAATTGCATCTGCGTATAAATCGAACCGAATTTTTCGTCCCATGTACAGGTTGAGATGGGTTAGGTAGTGTGGGCCGTGACCATCCCAATGCATGGGCATATCCTCGGGGTTAAGGCTATTTAATCTAACGGCATCGCTCCCATCGGGCGATGTGGAAAGGTAGATATAAACTGGCGTGCCAGGATTTACAAACAGCCTTCCGGTTGAATCAACATGAAACGAGTCAGTTTCCTGAGCGGTTGCTCCCAAGGTGGCTAATAAAAAAAATGTAGCTAAAAAGTGAGTTATATAGCGAGACCTCATAATCTTATGGTTGTTTACTAATTCTTTTTACTTACTATAAGTTCTACCCTACGGTTAACCCTATGCTTCTCCTCTGGGCACGATACGCCCTCTGCACACTCATTAAGCAGCATGGTTTCTCCGTATCCTTTCGATTTAAGCCTTTGCTCTGGCACCCCTCTGGATTTAAGATACGTTACAGCAGCTCTTGCTCTTTGCTCCGATAGTTCAAGGTTGTAATCAGCGCTGCCCCGTGAATCGGAGTGAGCCCTAATCTCAAGGTGAATATCCTTATACTTCTTCATTAGGGATGCCAACTTATTAAGCTCTACCTTTGAAGTTTGGGTAAGTTCGGCACTATTAAGCCCAAAGAAAATGTTATCCATATTCACAATGGCATCGGGCGATGTGTGTATTTTAAACTCCTTTGGCTTTTCAGTATTTCCAACATTATCAACTGAATAGGTTCGAAGTGAGAACTCACTCTCAGTATCAAACACAATGGGTTCGTCAAAAAGTTTAAATGGCTCATTGTTGACCGATACGTATGTTTTGCTAACCCCAGACATATCATCAGAAGCATTGGGGATAACAGTTGCACCAACCTCAGTAAAATAGTTCTGGTTAATGTGAAAAAGTAGACCAGAATCAAAATCAATGCCTGAATTTGGGGCTACCCCATCGGCAAGAATTTTAAACCTAACTATCTTATTCTGCACAACATCTCTATGCGCTATATAGTGCACTCCATGTCCATCCCACTGCATTGGGTTGGCCGCCTTATCGGAACTGGGCGATTTTACCAGTTTACCATCCTCATTGGCTGGTGAGATAAATATATAGGCAGGTGCATCGGCCTGAGTGTAAACCTGCCCTGTGCTATCAACATATAAAGCAGGAGATTTTTCGGGATTATCCTGCGCATGCACATTAAAAAGTTGCACAATCAAAATGGTGGCTACAATAACAAGGAATCTCATCATCCTATTTTTAAATTTCTCTAAATTATAAACAAAAATCGAATTCGCAACGTCTTAAGCCTCTGGGAAGGATGTTAAATATCAATATCGCCCTCCCCAAGTTTAAATCCGATAATAATAATATCATCAAGCTGGTTGTATGTGGAGCCCCTCCACTCCATGTGCTTCTTCTCAAGAATCTCCTTCTGCTTGGCCATTGGCAGTTCATGTATTTCAAGCAGCAGCTCCTTAAAATACTTAGTACCAAACTTTTTTCCGAGTTTACCACCAAATTGGTCGGGGAAACCATCGGAAAAAATGTAAAAAGTTGTTGGTTCTGTTACATCAATGGTATGAAGTTGAAACTCTCTTTTGTCCTCCTTTTGCAAACCTCCAACCGGAAGAGAATCGCCCTTGATTTGATGTACCTCTCCTTTTGAAATGTAGATTACAGAGTTCTTAGCTCCAGAGAATAGGACTTTCCTGCCGTTATTCTTTATGCTGCATATTGCCATGTCCATACCATCCCTGTTATCGGTGGTTTTCTGTTTTAGTAAGAAGCGGATATAGCGATGCAAATCATTGAGCATCTCATTGGGCAGAACTACCCCATTTCGAATAATTGTATCAAGCAGGTTAAATCCAATCATGCTCATAAATGCACCTGGCACACCATGACCGGTGCAATCCACTGCTGAAATTATGAACCCGCTATCATCGTCGCAAACATTATGAAGCTTTACGTAGTTCTTCCGCTGTTTGCCTTTAAGCGCTTTTGGCGATGCATAACCAGAGAACCAGTAAAAATCACCGCTAACAATATCGCGGGGTTTAAGCAGTACAAATGATTCTGGTATGTTTGCAGCCAGATTCTCCTCGGCGGGAAGCATGGCATGCTGAATGCGCTGCGCGTAGTTTATACTACTTGTAATGTTTCTATTTTGCTTCTCAATTTTATTGAATGCTCCCTCCAGGTCCTTGTTAACCTGCTCAATTACATCCTTCTGCTCGGCAATCTCCTTGTTCTGTTTTGAGAGCTTCGCATTGGCCTTCTTCTTCTCATTCAGGTTTAAGAATATCATTACGGCTAAACCCAGAACAGCCAAAATTATTACCACAAAGATGTTTCTAACCATTTTCTGATTCTTAATGGTTGCATCCTGCAGGGCTCTCTCTTTACTCAAGAGGTCAATCTCCATTTGGCGTTCATGCGAAATCTCTTCAATTTGATGAAGACTCTGTTCCGTTTCTTTTAATGCACGCTGCTTGCTAAGCAGTTCCTTCTCTGTTGCCTCCCGGGCACTATCAATGGCGCTAAGCTGAGTTTTAGCGTCGTCAACTATCTCTCTTGCCTTGGCATCGCTCTGGCGCATCCTGTCGCGTTGAATTTTTTGCTGAATGGCCGTGTAGAGTGAAAAGTATTCGGTTGACTTTTCAGGGTCGCCAAGTTTCTCGTAAACATCGGCCAGAAGAGAGTAACTGTTGCGTAGCAGTTTCTCATCGTTTAGCTCTCTTGCCAAAGCGTTGGCCTCCTCAAGCGTTTTGGCGGCATTGGAATATGCTCCCGACTCGGCCTGTACATTGGCCAGATTTATTAATGCAGATGCAATATAGGGCTTCCTATTCATCTGCCTCGATACCTCAATGGTTCTATTAAAATAGTCAATGGCTTTGGGGTAGTCCTCCTCATCGGTATAAATCATACCAATGTTGTTGTAAAGGTTTCGTATGGCATTAAGGTTTCCAATTTGCCGGTTCAGCTCAATGGTTTTCTTAAAATGCTCAACTGCCTTGAAAGGAAACCCATTAACCCAGTATATAGTGGCGGCCTTATTTTGAAAGTAAGCCGCCTGGTTGTAGTCAGCTTCTGCTTCGAACTCAGATGATTTCTCTACATGCTCCTCAATTTCCTTCACCAAATTATCTGGTAATTCGCTCTGGAACTGGCCAACCACGGTTGAAAGGCTAATAAAAACTAGATAGAAAAGTGAAATGAAACGTAAAGTGGTTTTCATGGCAAATTAGTTTACTGGTTTATTGGCCTAATGTCTATATCCAATCCAAGCATCCTGGCGAACTCCTTACCTTCGTCCAGAATGTCTTCGTCATCGTCGGGGTATAACCAGCTTATTTCAAGCAATTTTCCATTTTGCTCCAGCTGCTCAAAAAGAGAGACAATCTCAAGCATTCTTTTTTGCGACGATGAGTTTAAGTAATCGAACTGTAAACTTACTTTGGTGGTTGGTTGTGGTTGTGAAAGGTACTCACGAATTGCTTTCTCTACCGGGCGAAAAAACTCAGTTGAGTCCTCGGGCAACGATTTCCCTTTAAACTCTACCAAGCCATTATCAAAGTCAACTAATACTTGTGGTGTGTCCTCTTGCTGTTCAATTTTAAAAGTACCCATGCTAAAATCAATTTGTAATGGGATAAAACCCTTAAATACCCATGTTTACAAATATAGACGAATATGGGGCAGCAGACAAGCTTAGGCGCGACTAAAAATGGTGATATTGGTCAGCTGCAATATACGTATGAGGAATTACTTTGGAAACTTTTTACGATGCAGTTTGGTTAAAAGGGTTGTTATGGCAAGGGTTTGATTTCAGTTATTCTTTTTCCCAAAAATCAATACACTTTTCTTGTTCGGCAACTCTCAATACTGAAAAACCTAATTCAATTGCTTTACTAAAATCTTTACAACCCTGCTCTTTCTCACCTAATTCGTATCGCGCCAATCCACGAAGAAAGTAAGCATTTTTATTGTTTGGGTCTAACGATATTGCTTTATTACAATCGGATACAACTCCGTTCAGGTC
>JAWLEY010000177.1:0-5842 GCA_041685855.1 Perlabentimonas sp.
GTTAACTCTTTGGTGCTAAGAATTATTTCCTGCCCTTCAGTATTGGTCTCGGATATCAGTGTACCCTCTAGGGTTTCTTCCTTGTAGTATCCGTATATGGTGTCTCCAATATTTATACCCGGTAAAGTATCCTCAGCATACTCTGTTATATATTTCTTAAAGGCTCCTGTTAAGCTATCTGGGCTAAAGCCTTCAGAACTGGCTACAAAGTTACTGATAATATTTTGCTCTTCCTCTATTTGCTCATTTTTAACGTAAATTATGAAGATATCGTATGCAAGAGCAGACCATTCAGGGATAGGCCCCATGCTTTGCTCTCCAAAACCTAAGTTTGAGGCAAAGAGTATGGTTCCATACTCGCCCTGTCGGCAAAGCGAGATGCCTCTTTGAAGGCCTTCAATCAGATTGTTTGAACCTTCCTGTATTTTAATGGGGTCAAAATCTCTGACGGATGTATCCAGATTCTCCTGTTCAGCCACCTCTGCAATATTGGTGTTAAAAACAGTTCCGTCTAAAGTATAACCAATGTAGTAGAATGCCAATGAGTCGTTGCTGGTTACTTTATAACCAAACCCTTTATTTTGAATGGCATAATAGACTCCATTCTCTTTAACAAACTCTAGGTTGTTGTTTGTTAGGAAACTCTCAATTTCTGCTTCATTGGAGGCTCGATTCTCATCTTCTAAAGAACCCTCACAGCCAAAAAGCAAAATTAGGGGGATAAAAAATAGTATGGCTGACTTGTGCATTTAATCTCTAGGCTTTACTTCAACTATCTCAACTTCAAAAATAACAGGAGTAAAAGCAGGAACAATACCTGTAGAGCTGCCGCCCTGTCCAAAGGCAAGGTGCGACGGAATTATGAAGAGTGATTTCTCACCAGGATACATCATTCCAATGGCCTCTTCAAGGCCAGGTATAACCTGCCATTTTTGTCCGTAAACAAACTGGAAGGGTTCGTCGCGTTTACGAGTAGAATCGAAATACTTGTTGTTGAAGAAACGCCCCTCGTAATGAACGGTAACTGTATCTCCTTCTTGAATGGGGTTTCCGTATCCTTTCTGGATAGGTACGTAGTGAAGTCCTGATGCTGTTGGTTCAAAATCGAACTCCTGGTCCTCAACGTATTGCTTTAGTAAAACCTGTTCGTAATCACCAAAATCCTCAATCCAGTGCATAAAAGCTTCCTTTGCTTGTAAATACTCTTTCTCCTCAAAAATATTGAGCATTTTAATATCCACCCTCATGAATTTATCGTCCTCAATAAAGTTGGGTGTATGTGTTTCTATGGTTTTGGTAAAAAAGTCGTTGGCTGAGATGTAGAAGGTTGCACTATCGCCTTGGGCTAGCATCAAAAAACATTCGTCAATTGAACCAGGAAACTGTGGTTCTGTAAGTTGGAAGGTTCTAATTCCGTTAAAGAAAATAGAATCACTTAAAGTTCGGTATGCTATAGAAACGGTAACGTAGTTTGATGGTTCCGCCAGTACCTCATCATCACCTATGGTAATTAGCTTGTAATGGATATCACTTTTAGTAACCGAAAAGCCAGTGAACTCCTTAGATTTATTATTACAGCTGCTTAGTACTAGTAAAGCAATAAATAGTATGTATGCTATTCTTTTCATGGGTAAAAAGTTTGGCCTTAACAATTTTGTGTAAAAGTAATTAAAAAGAACTAATATTCCATTACGTCAAGTATCTCAACATCGTAAACCAGAGTAGCCAAAGGCGGAATTTTATCGTTATCGCCAAGTAGGCCATGCCCAAGGTGAGGGGGCATTATGAACTTGCCTTTTTGACCCTTATGCATAAGGAGAACAGCCATTTCCAGACCAGATTCAACGCCACCTTGCCCCACCAGAAACTCTTTTGGTTCTGATTCTTTAGAACTATAACAAAGCGTACCATCAAGCAACGATACTTTAAAATCAAGAACAACAATGTTTCCTGTATTAACTTTTGGTCCTTTTTGTTCGCCCCACACAAGGTAGTATAGCCCCGACTTGTTCTCTTTCATACCTTTTAGCTTCCTACGTTCAATATAGGCTTCAATCTTCTCCTTGTCCTTATCAACAAGTACCTTATTGATTTTTTCCATATTCTTTTTGGCCCTAGGCAGGGTTGTTGGGGGCTTTTTCTCGTTGTTTTGCCTACATCCAGAAAATAGGAGTAGCATAAAAACAACACCGATAGTAATTAGGCTATAGCTTCTCATTATTTGTTCAGGTCTTTTTTGTATTCTTTAAGGATACTAACAAATTGCTCTTCAGTTTCCTGCATGGAGGCAAATGATTTTCCGCCAGCAGCATTCTTATGACCTCCACCTGCAAAGTGATTCTCACAAATTTTGTTTGCAGGGAACTCTCCCTTTGAACGAAGCGAGACCTTAATATAGTCTGTGTTCTCAATAAAAAGTGCTGAAAAAATTATTCCTTTAATTGAGAGAGGATAGTTTACAATTCCTTCGGTATCACCAATCTTGTAATCGAAACTATTTAGTTCGTCTCGTGTTAATGAAATAAATGCAGTTCGATATTCAGGAAAAACTTTCAACTTGTTGGTTAGTGAGTATCCAACCAAACGCATTCTCCCTTCGGTAAAATTGTTGTAAACTTGTTGTTGTACATCCTCAATGTTAACTCCTTGTTTAACAAGCTCTGCAGCCACTTTAAATGTTCTTGGGTTATTGCACCCATAGCTGAACGAGCCAGTATCAGTCATTATACCTGTAAAAAGGCAAGTGGCAGCATTGCTGTCGGGTGTAATTTTCTTGTTAAGCATGGTGGTAAATACGTAAACAAGTTCTGCCGTTGAGCTGGCTGCGATATCAGAAATAACGTGATTGAAGCATTTTTTAGGTGAGGGATGATGGTCTATTAGAATTTTGGTAGCATTCGATTTAATAAATAGTTCACTCATCTTCTCTAATCTCTCAGGGTCGTTAAAATCTAACGCAAAAATTACCTGTGAGTTTGTAATAATTTTTTTGGCTATTTCCTTATGTTTGCTGAATCTAATAATTTTGTCTGCTCCCGGTAACCACGATAACGACTCGGGTATTTCGTTAGGAATTATAAGACTTGCTTCTATGTTTTCTTGTTTTAATGCATAGTAAAGCCCTAGCATAGAGCCAATGGCATCGCCATCGGGGTTATGGTGAGAAACGATAAGAACCTCTTTTTTCTCGTTAAGCAGAAGTTGTATCGCATTAATTGTATTTGCTGTAATTTTTGGCATTGAAATTTTCTTAAAAAATTGAAATATTTGCAAAGATAGTAATTAAAAAGTTCCTACTTTAGTAGCATAATCTTAAAAAATAAATGGAAAACAACAGAACTTTTGCCCTAATTAAGCCAGGGGCTGTTAAAGAGAATCATTACGGCGAAATAATTTTTTTAGTATCTCAAGCAGGCTTTACCATTAAAGCAATGAGGATGGCTAAGTTAAGCCTCTACGAAGCAAAGAGGTTTTATAGGGTTCACGAAGGTAAAGAGTTTTACGAAAGGCTAACTACCTTTATGAGTTCCGGCCCCATTGTTGCCATGGTGCTTGAGAAAGAAAATGCCATTGAAGATTTCCGGAAGCTAATTGGCAACACTAAGCCAGAGAAAGCTGCTGAGGGAACCATAAGAAAACGTTTTGGTACTACCATTACCAAAAATGCAATTCATGGCGCAGATAGTCCTGAGAATGCTGTAATTGAATGGTCTTTCTTTTTTGCAGAGAGAGAGATACTGGAGTAGGAGAAGCCGCTTTTTGGAACCTTATCTTAAGACAACACTTTCTATTACCTCAGCACCAACATGCTGGTTAATTGACTTAGTGATTTTTGACCTATGCATCATTAGCTCATTACGTAGAACGGATGATTTTAAATGAACGATTAGTTTTTTTCGGCTTACGTAAACCGATTTAGTTAATGCGTTTATATTTTTCCCCATAACTACACTCCATGCATTAATTGCCTCCGATTCCTGAAGTTTTCCGCTGTGTTTGTATTCGCTCAAAAATTCCTTAATAGCATCACCCAACGAAACTACCGATTCTTTTCGTGTTTTTCTCATAGTTGAACCCGTTTTACAGCGCTATTATTAATTTCGTACATAAAATGCTCTATTTGAGAGTTGTTTAAAATACTGTGTACCCTTTCAGCGTTGGTATCGGTTATAAATATCTGTCCAAATTCATCATTAGCAATGAGTTTAATAAACTGTTCTACCCTTAAAATATCCAGCTTGTCAAAAATATCATCGAGTAGCAGAATGGGTTTTAAGCCTGATATCTGCTGTATGAAGTTAAATTGTGCCAGCTTTAGGGCGATAAGGTAAGTTTTTTGTTGACCCTGCGACCCTTCTTTCTTAATTGGATGCCCATTTATTGAAAGCACTAAATCATCCTTATGAATTCCTTTGCTTGTGTATTGCAGTATCCTATCTTTCTCAAAGGTTTCATTTAGTAGCTCCTTCATGTTTTTTTCAGCAAGGTGCGATTTGTAAATAAGCTCAACCTGCTCGGCTCCATTGGATACTTGTTGATAATACTTCTGGAAAATGGGTGTGAGCTTTTGGGTAAACTCTACCCTTTGCTCGTGTATTGGCTTGGCTAATGCGTGAAGCTGATCATCAATAACATCAATAACCTCTCTTAAATTTCCAGATCCGGAGAAGCCTCTTTCTTTAAGAAGTTTATTCCTATTGGCTATTAGCTTGTTATATTTTATTGTGTTCTCAAGATAGGTTCGGTTGTACTGTGAAATAACACCGTTCATGTATTTTCTCCGTTCGTCGCTACCGTCAAGGATTAAGGAGGTGTCAGCGGGCGATATTATTACTATTGGAATAAATCCAATATGATTGGCAAGGCGTGGATATTCTTTCCCGTTCTTTTTAAATACTTTCCCGGTATCCTTTTTTACTGCACAGTAAATGGACTCATCTTTACCTTGTCTTTCATAAACGCCTTGAATTAAAAAAAACTCCTGATTGTGCTGGATGTTCTGGTAATCGGCTGAATTAAAGTTACTTTTACACATTGACAGGTAAAATATTCCATCGAGAAGATTGGTCTTTCCTTGGCCATTATTCCCAACAAAACAGTTTATCTTGGGGTGTAGTTCCAAATCGGCTTGGTCGTACGATTTAAAGTTCAGTAAGTTATATTTTTTTAGGTACATATTATAAATGTGGAACTTTTACTAAGTTGCAAAGTTAATCAGAAAATCAAGAACAACAGAACCATAAAATTGAACATTAAAAGAAAGTTTTTTGTGATATCAGGCATTATTTTTTTTATTACATAAATAATTGGAGTAAAATATTAAGGTAAATGTTTCAACATAAACTAAAAACCATTACTTTTGCGCTTGCTTGAATAGTTTCATAATAGAGATAGCGTTAAATTGTTAGATATTAATTTTTTATTAACCAATAGGTATGACAAAGAGTAAAAAAGAAAACCAAGACAACAATGCAGAAGCATTGGAGAATGCATTAACCAGAACGGAGCAGTATATTGAGAATAATCAGAAGAGCCTAACAATTATTGTGCTTGCAATTGTACTTATAGTTGGTGCTTTTCTTGGGTATAAGAGGTTATACGTTGCACCAATGGAGAAGGATGCTCAATCTCAGATTTTTGCTGCTGAGCAGTATTTTGAGAGGGACTCGTTTAATCTTGCTTTATATGGTGACGGAAACTACCTTGGATTTATCGATATAATTGATAATTACAGCTCAACAAAAGTTGGAAATTTGGCACATTATTACGCTGGTATTAGCTATAGAGGTTTGGGTGAGTACGAGGAGGCAATTAATCATTTGCAGCGCTTTAGTACAAGCGA
>JAWLEY010000013.1:0-25572 GCA_041685855.1 Perlabentimonas sp.
AAACATTTGTAACTTCTTGTATCCAACTGGGTCACCCACGCCTATTTCACGAGTCCATCCTGCGTACTTGGCATCCTCATCAAACGATAAATCGCCTCCAGCGTAGGAGATAAATCGCCCCTTATCGTGATTACCTGTGATAATTCCCATAAGATTGTTCCATCCGTAGTAGCTAAACCCTTCTGTTATGCGGCTATTTAGATTGTCAAATGACACATCGGTACGTGCAAATGTGGCGGTGGCAGCATCGTACACATTAAAATCGAACTGGGCATCGAGCATGCCACTGCCAATATAGCTTGATATAAGCTCGTGGCTACCGTATGTTTCACCAATTTGATATATGGTTCTTTCTGGTACATTCTCTTTTATCTTTCGGGTAAGGGTTCTCCAAAATACCTCGGGAATATGCTTGGTGGCATCGTGGCGGAAACCATCAAAATTATATTCAGTAACCCAGAAAAGCGCCGAGTCGGTCATGGGTTCATAAATTTCAGGGCGTTCCAAATCGAGCGTAGGCATAAAGGTGTCGAACCATGTTGTTAAGCGCTGGTCGTCCCAGCGCTCAGTATTTAGCGTGCCATCAGGTAAATACAATGGAGTTGCCCAATCGGGATTATCCTGATATAGCGGATGCTCCTGATGCACATGGTTGGCAACATAATCGAGAATTATATTCATGTCGCGCTTATGAGCCTCTTGCAGCATGGTGTGAACATCATCCGAAGTACCAAACCTAAAATCGACCTGCGAAAGAGAAATTGGCCAGTACCCGTGATAGCCGGAGAATTTGGTACGTGGTTCAGGGTACAAGCCCCATGCCCCAAGGGGATTTTGCGTTATTGGCGAAACCCAAATGGTGTTAATTCCTAAATCATCAAAATAACCATCCTTTATCTTCTTGGTAATGCCTTCTATGTCTCCTCCAAAGTAGTTTGCCATTGGATGAACTTCCGGATTATCAATTGGGAAATCGTTGTTGGAATTAGCATTTTTGAAACGGTCAACCATCAATGAATACATAATTTGAGTATGCAGGTCGGAGCGATTCAGCTTTTCGGTGGATGTTACTACCCTCCTACCTTCAAGAGGAAAAAGCAAATCATTTGATTCGCCCTCTGCATTGTATGCCCAAATGCGTATGTGCGAACGCTCCAACCCATTGGCATTTGCCGGAATAGTGATTGAAACCTCATCATCATCAACTGAAACAAATCTATCTCCTAGCCTGTAATTCTCCCAAAAAACGAACAGGTCATCAACTTCATTCTCAATTCCAACTGTTAGTTGTTTGCCCGAAGCATGCTTGCTGTATAAAAACGGAAGTAAATCTGGATTGGTCTCTCCTACTTTTAGAACAGAATTTACGCCGCCAATATTATTATCCTCAGTTAAAGGGTTAGCTGGGTCAAGAATCCAATCCCCATCAACCACAAGCTGATAATGGTATGAGCCTGGGTTTAGCCAAAGTGAAGTTTCCCAAACACCATCAACTTTTTGAAGATTTGTACTTGATGGATTCCAATCGTTAATTTGGCCGGCCAGCTGTACGGTATTTGGCTGCCCCTTATCAGGAGTATAGGTAAATTTAACTGGCAACTTACGGCTTTTGCGCATAAGTATTGAGTAGCAGGCTCCTTTTGCCCAAACTTTTAACTCCGAAAGTCTCGGGGTACTTTTATTATCTCCTGAAAGTTTTAAATTTTTGTTATCATCAGATAGCTCCGCCTCAAAAAATTCAGGTTGAACTACAGAATCAATGGTGCTTACATCCATAAAATAATCCTCAAGGATTATCTCAGTGGTGTCTGCTTTTAGCTGAATAACCGTGGCCAAACCCTGTATCTGCGGATTCTTGGCATAATTAGGAATAAACTCCCTTGCACCACACGATGCAAGCAGAAACATTATGGAAATAAATAAGATACGTTTCATGATTTTTTGTTTTATGATGGAACGTTCATGGGACTGATTGAGCAGATTTTAAAATATTTTTTAATTCAAACCAAAAACTAATAATCAGCATGTTTTGTAAATATTTTTAAAGCAAAAAATGAGCTATCTGCATTAATCCATCCAATCAGTAAACTGAACTCTCAGTTCTTATTCCAGTTCAATTACCATAGCCGAACGGGGCGATAGTTGCAACTTATCCAACCTCTCTAGTTTTTTGCCAGACAGAACTTCAACCCCGCTTGTAAAGTTTGATAATACCTCGTTAAAGCGCTCAGTATTTAACTTTTTGGGTTGATAGCCATTGTGAAGAACAACCATTACCGTTTGCTCACTATTGTGACGAAAATAAACGTAAATATCATCCTCGGGAATAAAATGCGTTAAAGCACCATTATGAATGGCTGTAGCATTTTTACGCCAGTTTAGCAATTTGTTTGTGTATTCCCAAGCCTCATTCTGCCTTTTGCTTCTGCCATCGGCAGTAAATGCAGAGCGCTTATGGTCGGGCCAGCCACCAGGAAATTCTCTACGTAAAACACCGTGTCCATCAACATCATCTCCATCCATAAGTATCTCGGTACCATAGTATATTTGAGGAATTCCGCGGGTTGTTAGCAGAAATGCCATGCCTAGTTTATATCGACCAATGGACATTTCCTTACTCTTCATAAAGCGTGAAACATCATGATTATCAGCAAAAATCATAATATTCATGGGGTCTGCGTACAGAAAATCGTGAGCAAGAATTTCGTAAAGTCTTGATAAACCTTTATCCCAGCCATGCTCCTCGTCGAATGCTTTGTGCATAGCATACATTAATGGAAAATCCATGACTGTTGGTACGCCCGAGTCGAACCCATCGCGATTCAAAGCACCCGTTTGCCAATAGGCACACCAGGCAGGATAGTTAAGCCAAGCTTCCGCTACAATGTTAAAATTTGGATATTCAGCCATTACCGCACGTGCCCAACTTGCCATAAATTCCTTGTCGGGGTACGGATGTGTATCCATTCTAATGCCATTTAAGCCGGCATACTCAACCCACCAAATACTATTCTGTATTAAGTACTTTGCAAGGAATGGATTTTGCTGATTTAAATCGGGCATATGCTTGTCAAACCAACCATCGCTCATTAGGCGACTATCTAATTCAGAGGCGTGAGGGTCGAAACTTGTTGGTCCACGATAGTTCGTTCTGGTAAATTCTGGCCATTGATTTAACCAATCATCAGAGGGCAAATCGTTAATCCACCAATGCTTGCTACCGCAATGGTTAAAAATCATATCCTTAATGATTTTTATGTCCATTTCATTAGCCTTATCAACCAGCTGCTTGTAAAGCTCGTTACTTCCAAAACGCCTATCAACATTATAATAATCGGTAATGGCGTAATGGTGGTACGACTGCCAGGGTTGCACACTCTCAAGCACAGGATTTAGCCAAATGGCAGTCATCCCTAACTCTTTGATATAATCAAGGTTGTTAATTACTCCCTGAATATCGCCACCGTGGCGGGCATAAAGGTCATCACGATTAAAACTATCAGTCATCCCATCATACTCATCGTTAGAAGGGTCGCCATTTGCAAATCGATCGGGGAAAAGAAGGTAAACCGCATCCGAAGCATCAAAACCTTTCCGTTGGGCAGAGCCCTCCTCTCTCTCTTTTAGATGATAGGTATATTTTAACGAGTTTCTTCTTGATGTTCGGAATTCTATATCGAAACTTCCGGGCTTTGTGCCATCCTCAATTGTTAAGTTAATAAATAGGTAGTTGGGATTTTCAACCCTATCGATACTTACCATCTTAACCCCAGGGTAGCTAAACTCCACTTCGCTCTTTGCAATATCCTCTCCATGAACCAGTAGTTGTAGTTCAGGGTTATACATACCAACCCACCAGCTAGGTGGTTCAACACGATTTAGATTTTGAGCGGATAGAGATGCCATTGAATAAATGGTTATTGCTGTTGCAATAAATAAAAATCTCTTCATTATTAACACAATAATAAGTTATCTAAACTAATATTCAGAAGCTACCCTCTGCCAATACAGTTCAAGTCTTCAAAAGAAGCTTTTAACCTTTCTACAATGCTTTCTTCGCCCATTCGTAACCATTTACGAGGATCGTAATACTTTTTATTGGGTTTATCATCGCCCTCTGGGTTCCCTATTTGAGCCTGAAGATACGCCTCCTTATCCAAATAGTAATTCCTTATACCATCCCAAAAAGCCCACTGTAAATCCGTATCAAGATTCATCTTGATAGTGCCATATCCTATTGCTTCCTCAATTTTTGCTTTTTCGGAACCACTACCACCATGGAAAACAAAGTTTACAGGTTTTGGTCCAGTTCCGTAATTCTTTTGAATAAATTCTTGGGAATCTCTCAAGATTTCGGGACTAAGTACTACATTCCCTGGCTTATAAACACCATGTACATTACCAAACGATGCAGCAATGGTGAAATTAGGGCTCACCTTCATTAAATGCTCGTATGCGTAGGCAACCTCTTGGGGTTGTGTGTAGAGTTTTGAACTGTCAACATCGGTATTATCAACACCATCTTCCTCTCCGCCAGTAATACCAAGTTCTATTTCGAGCGTCATGCCAATTTTCGCCATACGCTCAAGATATTTAGCAGATATTTCAATGTTTTCCTCCAGACTCTCTTCAGATAGGTCTAGCATGTGTGAACTGAATAGGGGCTTACCTGTTTCCTTAAAATGTTTTTCGCCAGCATCTAACAGACCATCAATCCATGGTAAAAGTTTTTTTGCAGCATGGTCAGTATGCATAATTACGGGCACCCCATAGGCTTCAGCCATTAGGTGAACATGCTTAGCACCCGAAATAGCACCCAGAACAGCAGCCTTTTGTCCATCAGCAGGCAACCCTTTGCCTGCATAGTAGGAAGCACCTCCATTAGAAAATTGAATAATTACTGGTGAACCAACCTCGCGGGCTGTTTCAAGAACTGCGTTTATTGTATTGGTTCCTGTTACGTTAACAGCGGGAATTGCCCATCCCTCCTTTTTTGCGGTTTCAAAAACTTTCTGAACTTGTTCTCCGGTTAGTAAACCTGCTGGGAATCTTTTCATAATACTATTATTTTAACTGTAAGTTATTTGGTTCATTCATTATCGTTGTCAGCATTGTAAGTCTTTTTGTAGTATCTATCCAGCCTAATTCTAATCTGTAAAAAACGGATTAATCCAAAAATTGCCAGTATTACGCTAAGCACAATAGTTACATATCCTATCCATCGAATAGCAAGAAATTCCTTTAGTTGTAAAAAAGCTATACCACCTAGCAACATATACACCGATGTACGTGAGTATGCTAACAGCGTGCGTTCGTTTGCTAACTTTGTTCTCTCAAGCGCAAGGTAATCCCTTAAGATTATCTCCTCCTTGGGATTAAAAATTTGTTTAAAAAAACTAGGACTTTTTAACATTAGAGTTCCAATTCATATTTACAAAGGCCAAAAATACATAATTAAAGGCACAGAAGCAGCTACAACTATAATTGAAACGGGTAACCCCATTCTAAAATAATCGGCAAACTTGTAGCCACCAGGCCCCATAACCAGCGTGTTAGATTGATGCCCAATAGGTGTTAAAAACGCTGCTGAAGCTCCAACGGCAATTGCCATTAGAAAAGGGTCAACATTAAATCCCATACCATTGGCTATTGCTATACCAATAGGTGCCATTAGCACAACGGTTGCTGCGTTGTTTATAACATTCGAAAGCAACATGGTTACAGTTAATAGAATTGCAATTGTTGCCCACGATGGAATTGATTGTGAAACCTCCAATATGTGGGTTGCAATAAGAATTGCACCACCGGAAGTTTCTAGAGCCTCACCAACAGGAAGCATTGCCCCAAGAAGAACTATCACGGGCCAATCGATGCTGGAATACATGTTTTTTATTGGCAAAACGCCAGAAAGAACCATTCCTATGGCTGCCAGCATAAAAGATATGTGCACTGGAAGCAAATCAGTAATAACCAAAATAATTGATGCTACAAATAGGGTTAAACTGAAAGCTATCCTCCTTTGGTAACCAATTCTAAGTTCACGCTTTGCCAATGGGAGGCAGCCCATTGATTTTATAGCATCATCGAGGAGGTGGGCACGGCCCTGCAGCATAACTACATCACCAACTCTAAAAACAACCTTATCGAGTCTTTTAAGAATTTTTTGATGTTTACGAGCTATTGCCAAAAGATTAACTCCGTATCTTGATCGCATCCGAACGCTAGCGGCTGTTTGCCCAACTAACGACGAATCGGCCATAACAATTGCTTCGTTTATCGCAATATTTTTGGAGCCTACAGCATCTTTACGAAACTTTTTGTTACCAACTAAATTTAGACTAGTATCGTCAATAAACGTTTTTATGGCATCAGTATCACCTTCAATTATAATAACATCATTTTCCAGCAACTCTTCTTCACTATCTGGAGCATGCATCCGCTTATTCTGCCTTACCAGACCAAGTACCTGAACATCGGCTTTTGATAACTTTTCTAACTCCGAAATACTCTTACCCAACGCTTTCGATTTTTTGGTAACATTTACCTCGGTAATGTAATCGTCAATCTCAAATTTTTGCAATTCCGATTTTTGGGTCGCTCGCCTGGGTAGCAGTCTCCATCCCACTAAAGTAATAAATATGAGTCCAGCCAAAGTTAAGCCTAATCCAACAGGGGAGAAGCTAAACATACCAAACGTCTCTCCCATCTCCTCGGCACGGAATGTGGCTATGATAATATTTGGTGGAGTGCCAATAAGTGTAGTCATTCCTCCGAGCAACGATGCAAATGCAATGGGCATCAACAGGTACGATGGTGGGTTTCCGCTTTTTTTGGCAATATGTAGCGCAACTGGCATAAGTATAGCCAAAGCTCCCACATTGTTCATAAAGGCTGATGCAACGGCCACCAAAACCGAAAGGGTGAGAATTTGTAGTGTAGGTCTATTCCCCACCTTGGTAACCCAGCTACCCAAAATATCGATTAACCCGGAGTACTCTAGCGCTTTGCCTATAATTAAAACCGCTGCAACGGTAATTACAGCAGGGTGCCCAAACCCTGTGAAGGCCTCCTCGGCAGGAATTAATCTAAATATAACCAGGACGAATAGAGCAATAAGAGCAACCAAATCGTGCCTTATTCGTCCCCAGACAAACAGTCCAAGAACAACTATCAACGTAGCAAAAACATAAATATGCTCCATTCCCTATTGTGTGAAAAAGTTTTATTAATGTCAAAGTTACACAAGATTAAGAGATCCTCATTAATTGAGAACCCTTAAATTTTGATAACACGCAAAGAATTTAAACTCTACTTTGCAATAAACTCCGATGTGCTTGACGCGATAACATGATCCTTACCAAATATGGTGACTGTAATTGCAGATCCTTCCTCATTTGTAATGGTTATGGCTTTGCCATTTACATTTACCTTCAAAACATTCTCTCTAAAACAGACTTTAAAACTATATGATTCCCATTCTTTTGGAATGTGTGGTTTAAAGAACAGTTTATTATCCCTTACGCGCATCCCCCCAAAACCTTCGACTATAGAAATCCATGTTCCGGCCATACTTGTAATGTGCAGACCTTCTTTTACCTCATGGTTATAGTCGTCAAGGTCAAGCCGTGCCGTACGTAGATACAACTCGTAAGCTTTATCAATATTCCCAATAAGAGCAGCCTGAACCGAATGTACACATGGTGAAAGGGAAGATTCGTGAACAGTTCTTGCTTCATAAAACTCATAATTCTTCTTAATGGTCTCCATGTCGAACTTATCTTCAAAAAAGTAAAGTCCCTGAAGCACATCCGCCTGCTTAATAAAACACGAACGAAGGATCCTGTCCCAGCTCCATTTCTGATTAATTGGCCTATGCTTTGGATCTAGATCATCAACAAGTATTTGCTCCTTATCCATATACCCTTCCTGCTGCAAGAAAATACCTCGCTTCACATCAACAGGGAAGAACATATTCTCACGAATATCCTTCCATTTTGCAAGTTCTTTATCTTCCTCAAAAGAAATCTTTTCTACCAGCGACTTGTACTTGTCTGGTTCAGTATTCTTAACAAAATTGGCAGTTTCTCCTGCATATTCCATACACCAATTAGCAATGTAGTTAGTGTACCAGTTGTTGTTTATGTTGTTCTCGTACTCATTTGGCCCCGTTACACCAAGCATAACGTACTTCCCTTTTTCCTGTGAGAAGTTTACCCTCTGCGCCCAGAAACGGGCAATGGCAATTAGCAATTCTAAACCAAAGTTTGCAAGATAAGCCTTATCGCCAGTGTAACGAACATAATTGTAAACGGCAAAAGCAATGGCTCCGTTACGGTGTATCTCCTCAAACGTTATCTCCCATTCGTTGTGGCACTCCTCACCGTTCATAGTTACCATTGGGAACAGAGCCGCTCCGTTGGTAAATCCTAATTTTTGAGCATTCTCTATGGCTTTACCGAGCTGCTTATACCTATATAATAGTAGTTGTCGTGCAACCTTCTGTCCGTGGGTAATCATATAAAAAGGTAAGCAGTATGCCTCAGTATCCCAGTACGTTGAACCTCCATACTTCTCGCCAGTAAATCCTTTTGGACCAATATTAAGCCTCTCATCTTTACCCGTATAAGTTTGACTTAGTTGGAAAATATTAAACCTGATAGCCTGCTGAGCAGCCACATCGCCTTCGATTGTTATATCGCTATGAGACCATATTTCAGCCCAAGCATCCGCCTGTTCTTTCAGCATGGTATCAAACCCCTTGGCTAATGCCTCATTAAGCAATTCTGCAAGAATCTTTTGGAAAGTGCCTTTCTCATGGTTTAGGCTTGATATAACAGCACCGTATTTTATCAGAACAACTTCGTCACCGGCTTTAGCCTCAATGCTGACAGATGAGCCAACGTATTTATCCTTATCAATTACTTGCGGACTAATGCTTTGACTTTCATTATTCAGGTAGAGGTTGTAATGCATTGCATGACCAACATGGAAGTCGAGTTTTTTTGTTTTGGTCACAATATAGGCCTCATTTGTAGTTACGCTGCGCTCAACTTCATCCCAAAACTTTTCGCCATAGTTGGAATCCTCGTTACTAACATCGGCATCTAAATACGGCTGAAATGTGATTTTAGCGTTGGCCGTTAAGGGTTTAACGGAATACCGGATTGCTCCCAATTCTGAATTAGCAATACTTACAAAACGTTTTGCCGAAATTGCAACCTTTAAACCCGAAGGCATTTCACAAATAAAAGTACGCTCGAGGTAACCTTCTTTCATGTTAAGTACACGACGGAACTCATCAACAGTGCATTCTGCAAGGTCAAGCTCCTCTCCGTTAATCCTCACATCTATGCCAATCCAATTGGTTGAATTAATTACCTTGGCAAAATACTCTGGATAACCATTCTTCCACCAACCCACACGGGTTTTATCGGGGTAGTAAACACCAGCAACATAGCTACCTTGCAACGTAGAGCCGCTGTACCTTTCCTCAAAATTGGCTCTTTGCCCCATTGCTCCATTGCCAATGCTAAACAAACTCTCCGATGCACGAGTATTCTCAGGAATAAACCCCTCTTCAACTATGCACCATTCATCATGTTTTATGTATGGATTCATTTTATTATATTTTTATTAAACGCAGATAAATAGTTAAAACAAACTTCCTAGTATTATATATAGAAGCTATATAAACCTGCTAAATTTAAATTATCTGCCCTTTAGATTTTGTGTGTATTTTATGTTTAAGAATTTATCTCTTTCGCAAGCACATCATCTCTATCAGTTACAAATAGCACCATAACAGCTGCAAATATCATTGCGGCACCTCCTAGTATCAAAGAATAAATTGCCTGACCACCAAAAACAGTTCCTACAAAGAAACCAAGGATACTCGCGGCTAAAATCTGAGGGATTACTATGAAGAAATTAAATATCCCCATGTAAGTTCCCATTTTATTAGAGGGTAACGCACCAGCAAGTATTGCATAAGGCATAGACAGGATGCTAGCCCACGCAAGACCAACTCCCAGCATAGATACCAAAAGCATGTTTGGATTGGATACAAAAAACATTGATATTAAGCCAAGCCCCCCTGCTACCAAAGATATAGCATGAGTTATCTTTCGGCTTGTGTACTTTGCAATTACTATGAGTAGAAAAGCCATAATGGCGGCAAACCCATTATAAGTTGCAAAACAAATACCTACCCAATTTGCACCAACGTTGTACTCGCTTAAAATAACCTTAAACCTCTCGAAAAGCCCCGTGTCAATATTATACTTATTAATATATAATCTTTCCTTACCATCTTCTGAGGCTCCTCCCTCCCTTAGGAAAAGGTTAAGCATACGGACAGGTACTGCCACTTCATCATGCCCCTTATCAAATTGTAATTGAATTTTTTCTAACTCCTCATTAAAAACCTCATACTTAAAATCATTTTTTACAGCACTCTTATCACCAATTAATCTTTCCTGCTCAATTTTAAGTTGGTTTAACTCATTCTCTGATATCTTCATATCGTAAATATGGCTTGTAACACCGGCCGTTGTATAAATCCACATGGCAAACAGTGCAAACCAACTAAAAAACTGTACAACGGCAAGTTGGGCCATAGTTTTTGGCATATTAAACAGGTCGTTCATAACAATGATTAACCCTCCGGCATTCTTTCCCGATTTTTTAAGGAATCCAACGAACAACTGAATTAAACCAAAAGCTATAATGCCACCGGTTAGTACAAATAATTTTGGATCGAGTTCAAAATACCACACTGCTATTGTAAATAGCAATCCAAACAATAACCATAAGTAACTATGATTAAGAAAATATTTTGCAGGATGATCGTTATATTCACTCAATGATTCTTTCCCAGTTGCTTCCTTAATCTCAGCCTGCTCTGCATCTTCAAATGCTTTAAGTTCATCGGGGGAGTACTCTTTGGTTTTGATTACGGTCCATAGAACAGATCCAAAAAACGCTATGGCTCCAAGGTAGAATGACCATTTTACAGATGGTGGAATCTGCCCTTCTGGAGCAGTATTCGCTACGCCAAGCCATTCAGTTAAAATATATGGTAATGCAGATGCAACCACAGCACCAGTTCCAATAAAAAAACTTTGCATGGCAAAGCCTTTAGTTCTTTGGTCGCTTGGTAGCATATCGCCAACAAAAGCCCTGAAGGGCTCCATAGAAATATTTATGGATGCGTCAAGAATCCATAACATACCCGCCGCTACCCAAAGGAAGGGTGAGTTAGGCATAACAATAAGGGCAATGGAGGCTAGAATGGCTCCAATAAAGAAAAAGGGTCTTCTCCTTCCCCATTTACCCCAAGTATTATCGCTTAAATATCCAATAATGGGTTGAATTACAAGACCAGTTACAGGAGCGGCGATCCATAGTATTGGAATTGCCTCTATATCTGCCCCAAGGGTTTCGAATATTCGGCTTACATTGGCATTTTGAAGGGCAAATCCAAACTGGATACCCAGGAACCCAAAACTCATGTTCCATATCTGCCAAAATGATAAACGTGGACGTTTGGTCATGACAGTATCAAATTAATTAGAATATGTACAATAAAAGAACTATTCCAGAATGTGGAATAATTTTGAAGGGAAATTTTTGAAATTGAAGCCAGTCAAATATAAGGGTAAAAATGCCGTTCTGCAAAGAATATTTGCAGAAAATAACTAACGAACAAGCCCTTATCAATGAATTTACTAATTCAATCGATTACGAGGAGCACAGTATTTTTCAGAAAAACTACCTTATTTAACTTTAGTAGAATTACGAATCATTAATCTTGTGGGAAGAACTTCCGTTTTAATGGGAGAATTCTCATCACTATTAATTCTGCTAATTAGCATCTGCATAGCTTTTTCTCCCATTGTAAAACCTGGTTGGGATACCGTAGTCAATGTAGGTTCAATCATATCAGCTATATAATCATTCCCAAAGCCAATTACAGATACATCATCAGGAACAGATATCCCATTCCTGTTAAGCGTTTTAATTACTCCGGCTGCTGTAAAATCATTTACTGTAAATATTGCATCAAACTTTACTCCTTCATCAATAATACGTTGGGTTTCAATAAGGGCGTTTTCAAACGTATCGCAAGGGATAACTAAGGACTCATCAAGCACAACACCATTCTTGCGATGAGCCTCAAGATAACCTTTTAGTCTGTTTTTGCTAATGGAACGGCCTTTCGGTCCCTCAAAATGAACAATCCTTCTTCTGCCTTCAACAATTAAATACTCCGTAGCTTTAAATGCTCCTTCGTAATCATTTATCAAAACTCTATCGGAATCAAACTCTTCAAGCATCCTATCAAAGAAAACAACAGGGATTCCCTCATCATTTAGCATTTGTAAATGCTCGTAGGATTCGGTTTCCTTTGAAACAGATATTAAGATACCATCAATTATACTATTTGAAAAAGTATTGCAAACCTCCACCTCCTTTTCGAAACTCTCAGCTGACTGGCTAACCATGACGCTGTAGCCATGCTCATTTGCAACTTTCTCAATACCACTTATTACTGAGGAGAAAAAATAGTGAACTATCTCGGGTATTACCACGCCAATCACATTACTTTTTCTACTTTTTAAGCTTAATGCAATAGGGTTAGGACGATACTTCAATTCAGCAGCTAATTCTTTAACCTGATCTATAGTTGCTTTACTAATATCGGGATGATCCTTCAACGCTCTTGATACTGTAGAGGGGCTGATTCCTAATATTTTTGCTATATCTTTAATTGTTACATGGGCTGATTTCATATATCGCTAATTATAAGTTAATTACAAAACATTCGCAATCAATAAGAAAACGTGTCAAGATAAAAATTCGGCAACATATATTATATAGGTAAAAAATAAATGATGCACCTAATTAAGGGTTTTTTCCTTACCAAAGGTAATTAATATATAGTAAATGAACAAGCATTTATAAACATTGTTACATGCAGACAACATAAGATTAAACACTCGTTCATTACAGCATTTGCTTACAATCGATTGCACATTCGATTGTGACAACGATTGCGTTGAATTATAGGCTTTTATTGTTATGTAAAGATTGATTTATGGTTAAAAAAGTGTTAAATTGTGTGATATTTTGAAAGGAAAAGAAGCCATAAATTTATTCTTTAAACCAATTTAAAAATTATGAAGCAGGGTTACACTATTCTTAAAATGCAGGTACTGTTCCTCCTTTTATTGCTTAGTTATGGAGCATACTCGCAACAAGTAGATGTCACTGGTAAAGTAACCGATTCAGGTGATGGCTCACCTTTACCGGGTGTATCTATATTTATAAAGGGTACAACTGATGGAACAGTTACTGATGGAATGGGAAACTATTCAATAAGCGTTCCTACTACCTCTATTCTTGTTTTTTCATATATTGGATACGAAACTCAAGAATTAATGATTGATGGAGAAAGAACAACCATTAATATTCAACTATCAGAAAGTGCTGAAACTTTAGAAGAGGTTGTTGTTGTTGGGTACGGAGTTCAAAAGAAGAGGGATGTTACCGGAGCAATTGCCAAAGTAGAAACAAAAGAATTAATGGCTGTTCCAACACCATCCTTTGAAAGTGCTCTGCAAGGACAAGCAAGCGGAGTTCAGGTTATTACTGGTTCGGGCTTAGCAGGTTCAGGTTCTGTAATTCGAATTCGTGGCGTAGGCTCCATTAGCGCAGGAGGTGACCCCCTTTACGTTGTTGATGGTGTCCCAATAACTCAGGATTACTTCCTTAGGGGCAATAGTGGCGCCATGAATAACAACCCTTTGGCAACAATTAACCCAAACGACATACAATCAGTTGAGATACTAAAAGATGCAGGATCGGCTGGTATATACGGATCTCGTGGGGCAAATGGTGTTGTTTTAATAACTACCAAAAAGGGTAAGAGTAAAAAGCCTAGCATAAATTTCTCAATGAGAACTGGCATGGCTAAACCCGCTTACGTTCCTGAGTTTGTTTCGAGAGATGAGTATTTGCAACTACGACAGGAAGCTTGGGAAAACGACGGAGGAACCGGAGCTGTATGGTTACCAAACTTCACTACATCTGACAGTCCCCCTGAAGCACGCGCCCAAGCCTTTCAACAAGCACAAACTGTTAATACAGATTGGTGGGATTTGGTTACTCAAACTGGCTTTAAGCAAGAGTATAACCTGTCATATGGTCAATCTGGCGATTGGCTTAATGCATATTTTGGGGGTACATATAGTAATAGTGAATCATACCTTAAGAATAACAGGTACGAACGTGCAAGCGCTAGGTTAAATCTTGACACACACTTCTCTGAGATTATTAACTTCACCCTCTCATCAACATATAACTATGGTGTTAACCACCGTGTTGGAGCTGCATGGGAAGGAGGAACCGGCGCAGCCATGTCAACAGCACTTCCTTTTTACCCGGTTTACGAAGAGGATGGGTCATTTTTCAACTATAACTCCTCTGCTAACGGAGGTAATCCTGTTATGAAGCAGGAACTTATGAAGTGGAGAAACTATGAGAATCGCACTATCAACAATTTAACCATGAGCGTAACCCCATTTGAGAATTTCTCTATCTCTGCAAGCGGTGGTTACGATTACATGGATTTTGCTGAGCATCGTTATGAACCTCAAGAATTTATATCATCTGACCATAGCGGGATTGCCAAAAAGTGGCCAAGATACGTGCACAACCTAACAGGTAATGTAGTTGCTAATTATGAGCTAGAGATTAACGATTCCAACAGGATTACCATAATGGCTGGTACTGAGGTTCAGAAATCAACAACCTTCTCCAGATATTATGAGGCTGAAGATGTGCTTGGCCCTTACTGGGATGATATTCCCCATGGAGAAGAGAACGATGGTTTTCAAGAGACTATAACAAAAGATACTCCACAAGAATGGTCATTTGTAAGCTTCTTCTCAAGAATTCACTACGTATTTAAAGAGAAGTATGTTTTTCAGATTTTAGCACGTACCGATGCTTCATCGCGCTTTGGTCCAAACTACAGGTATGGTTTCTTCCCTGCCGTATCAGGAGCATGGCGCATATCTGAAGAAGATTTTCTTAAAAACAACAACGTGCTTAGCACGCTTAGACTAAGAGCAAGTTATGGTATAACGGGTAATGCTAACTTTGCAAATTATGCTTGGTTTGGAACCTATTCAGGTACCGAAAGCAATGAATACTACAATAACAACCCCATTATTTATCCAACAAACCTTGAAAACCCAAACTTAAGATGGGAAACTCTTAATAACTTTGATGTAGGCCTTGAGTTCGGTCTTTTTAGCAATAGGATTACTGGAGAATTTGCTTTCTACAATAAAATCACCAAGGATGTTATAATTAACAGGTCAAATTCTCCTTCCATAGGTTTTGACTCATACTGGGATAATGTGGGGGAAGTATTAAACAGAGGTTTTGAATTTAACCTACGCTCAAACAACCTTGTTGGTGAGTTTAAATGGACTACAAACCTAAATATTGCCAGAAACCATAACGAGGTGTTAAGTATTGGTGACCTATCGCCCGATGCAGTGGGGGGAGGTACTAACGACACTAGAATTGTAGTAGGCAAACCTGTTGGCTCAAACTATCTGGTTCGCTTCTCTAGAGTCGACCCCGAAGATGGTCTTCCAATCTGGCTTGATAAAGATGGTTACGAAACCAAGCAATTCTCCCTTGACAACAGGGTAGTAGTTGGCTCTGTAATTCCAGATGCTGTTGGTGGAATTACTAATAATTTTGAGTACAAAGGTTTCGATCTAAACTTTATGTTTGTATTTACTTTTGGTGGCAACATTTACGATAACTCAGGAAAACGTCAGTTAGGTGTTGTTACCGATTGGATTTTGAAAGAGGAAATTGGCGATCGTTGGCAACAGCCTGGCGATGATGCATCCTACCCTAAACTAACGTTAAACCCATCTAACTATCCTGGACTTCCAGGTGAATGGCAGTACAACTCAACCATGTTCCTATATGACGCTTCTTACTTAAGATTAAGAAACCTAACGTTAGGATACAATTTACCTGAATCATTAGCACAAAGGATTATGGCTAAGAACGCTAGAGTTTACATATCAGCCAGCAACCTGTTAACTTGGTCTCGATTCCATGGAGACCCAGAAATTGCTCGTGATTTTGAGAATGTTGCCGATAGAAATATGAGTTCAAACATTACTTACCTAACTCCTCCTCAGGAGCAAACATTTACTTTTGGACTCGATCTAAGTTTTTAACATCTAAATAAAGCAACAATGAAAACAAGAAATATAATTATATCAACATTTTTAACGCTTAGTTTAGTGTTAGGATCGTGCAGCGATTTCTTAGACATTAAACCAGAAGATGTTCTGCTTAAAGAGGAAGCTCTTAATACCGAGGAGGATGTCCGTATGTTACTTAACTCAACATACACAGTTCTCTTTAGCGGAAATTTTTTAGGCGGTAGAGCACAGATAATTTCTGAGCTTCTTACAAATAACATCCTCGGATCGGAGCTTGATGGTGACTGGTTCGTTATTTACAATCGCGCAACATCAATATTTGAAGGCATCGTTGGCGGGATTTATGGTGAACCATACATTACAATCTACCGTGCAAATAATGTTCTAGAAAACCTTGATCTTGTAGAGGATGAAAACTCACGTAATATTATTGAAGGCGAAGCACGATTCATAAGGGCCCTCGCACATTTTGAAACCGTAAGACTTTTTGCTCAACCATACGGTTACACTCCAGACAATAGTCACTTGGGTATTCCAATTAAAACCCAATCAGCACCAGAGGCAGGATACAGAGCAACGGTAAACGATGTGTATGAGTTTTTAATTGAAGAGTTAGAAAATGCTGAGGATTTACTACCAGACAATACTGACTCCGAATACGATCCGCATGGTGCATACCCTACAAAGTGGGCTGCCAAGGCGTTACTTGCAAGGGTATACTTCCAAATGAATGACTTCAGCAACGCATTCCTTTACGCTAATGATGTTATTGAGAATGGTCCTGTTGAATTCAGTAATGATCTTGATGATTATGAAATTGATGGTGAAGACGAGAACGTATCATTACCTAAAGAGTTTATGGACAAGTACTCCCAAATGGGTTCAAACGAGGCAGTATTTAAGTCCGTTACCATCACAACAAATCAGGATGGAGAAACAATTTACGTGAATCGTGGCGGTGAGTTCTCAGGTATTATGCGATCGGATAATAACGTACCATTCATAAAAATGACTCAAAACGCATTTACCTATGGAACTTCCGATCCTGCCGATTTAAGAAGCATAGCATGGTATAAAGAAATGGATGGTTTTAAGGTAAGTTCCAAATTTAATGGGTCTGATTACCTAAGCGTACCCGTAATAACAATTACTGAGTTGAAACTAATCCGAGCTGAGTCTGCTGCAGAGGAAGGTAGCAATATGACCGTTGCGCAGAATGATATTCAGCACATATTTGACCGAGCATATGGTGAAGGTAACAGGGTTGCCCCCACCACTGCAAACGCTATAATTCAAGAGTCGCGTAAGCAGCGTAGGCTTGAGTTTGTATTTGAGGGTCATCTTGGTCAGGACTTAAAACGCATTGGAGCCCTTGGGCGCGAGGACATCATCATAAGGGATGCTCCCTGGGATTGCCCCGGCGCAGTTCTTCAGTTCCCACAGGCAGAAATTGCAAATAATCCTGACTTTACTCCAAACCCAGAAGGTGGATGTTAATTAACAAATAATAATTGACTGCTATGAAAAGATTTTTAATAATAACAATATCAATAATATTTACTGGGCTCATGTTTTCTTGCGAGCCTGAAGAGATAACCCCCGTGGGCGACCCTCTAGATAAGGTTGAGCTTATGGAGGGAACATGGCATGTTACTGACGTAACTCAGGTTGATGTGAATGCTGCCCTTAGTGGCTACCCTCTATACGCCAGGGAATTGAACATAACAAATATTCTTCCCAATAATCCTTTTACGGATATTGCCATAACCCTGGAAAGCGATATGTCATTTACAATAGATCGTGGTAACGCACTGGTAAACTGGCCAATGAGCGGCACCTGGGAACTTGACTATCCTGAACATCCCTCAAAGCTTCATCTTATTGTTAATCAGGATACCCTTAAACTAGGTTTCTCCAGTTTATCAGAGCTTGTTATGAACCCTGCCACACTTGTTTTGAGCGATACAAAACAAATGGAGGATGAAGGTGAAGCAACGGATATCATTATCTATAAGTACAAAATTGTAAAGCAGTAGCATAAATAATATTTGCATTATGAAAAAAATACTAATCACTGCAATAGTATCATTAATTTGGCTTACAGGTTTCGGACAGGTTTGTGACGGATTAATTGTTACAACTGACCCTGTTGAACCTACAGCAACTGACGAGATAACATTGACAGTTGAGTTTACATGCTCCGAATACGACCAGTGGGGCGTGGAAGATATTTACCTTTGGGTTTGGGCCGAAGGATTAGAGCATCCGGTTGGCCTACCAAATATGTTCCCAGACGCAGATGACGTAGAACCTACCAATGGACTTGGAGATCAGGCATGGAAAAATTCTAACCCTTACCTCCAAATGGAGAAAATTGGAGACAAAACCTACCAGTACGTATTCACTCCAACAATTATGTTTGATAGAAACCCCAGCGACTTGGAATACATGGGATTCTTGTGTAAACCTAAAGATGGTGGTGGTTATGGAGATCCCGACATGAAAACAGAAGATCAGGAGATTAAATTTAAATCTCTTGAATTTCTTGAAAAACTTGGTAGGACTTTTCCTAGTTCTGTCTCACCCAACGATTTTGTAACTATCTATTTTAACCAAGCATTATCAAACGATCCTGCCGTTAGCAATTACAGTGGCGATTTATGGGTTACAGTAACACCTTACATTAATGATGTTACACCTGCAGGCGACGCAATTTCATTCCCAGCAGAAACCCAAACCAGAGGTGATTTCACCGAATACTTTGTAACCATTGTACCTAACGAACATCTAGATTTATCTAATCTTCAAGATGACGAAGTGCTAACGAAAATAGTTTACTATTTCCATAATGAGTTAGAAACCTTTAAAAGTGAGGAATTCAATAAAACTCTTATTGACCTGAAGTAAAATATATTACCATGAAAAAAATAGCATACATAATAGCATTGACTTTTACGATATCGTTGTTTTATAGCTGCGAAGATAAAACGCATGATTTCGATATTTTAGGGGAAGCCATAGGTACATTCACCTTATCTGCTCCCGCAAACAATGCAATAATTCATCTTAACTCAGGAACTCCCAATCAAACTATAAGATTTGAATGGTCAGAAGCTGAACCTGGTATTGATACACCAGTATCATATACTTTTGAAATTAAAGATGAGGATGAATCTTCAGTTTACTCATCGTCAACAGGTAACGAGGGCGTTAACAATTATTATGAATTAACCCATAGCGAGTTGGAGAACATTCTTCAGGATATTGGTGTTAATACAGGAGAAATTGAAACATTACAATGGCAAGCAGTGGCAGATAATGGCGATATGACTAAAGAAACAACACCATACAACATTTCATTAAAACGATTTGCTAAAGGTATTGAGCAATTCAGCCTTCTGCTGCCAACCAGCAAATCTGTTGTATCGCTCGACACTACCTTTATAGAGGATAGAAAAGCGTTGGAATTCTCATGGACCGCAATAGAAACGGTTAATGCAGATACCGACCCAGAGGTAAAAATCTTGTTCGATAGTGAGACTGGGAACTTTTCAAACCCAATATATGAGCATTCAACGGATGTATCTAAAACTGAGCAAAGTATAGAAATATCAACTCTTATTAGTGAGTTTGTTGATGAGGGACATAGCCTAACTGGCATAAAATGGACAGTTGAGGCAAAATATGAGGAGTTATTAGTACATGCTCCTTACAACATCATAGCTCTTGACACAACAAACGTTGCTGAGCAACTGTATCTATATGGTTCTGCCACATACAGTGGATCTGAGGCAATTAATGCTTTAGCTATGTACAAAATTGCGTCATCAGGCAATTTCATGGCAAACACATACCTTGATAACGGTGATATTTATTTTGCTTACGCTCAAAACGCTGGAGCTACACTGAAAATGAATAACGACGGTTTGTTGGATTTTAGCGGCGAATCATTCCCAATTGAGAACACAGAAATGATGAACCTTTGCTATATTAATATTGATACACGCGAGGTAATCATTGAACCAGCCAATTTGGGAATCTTCGGTCCTGCCACACCTAACGGTAATACCCAAACAAACCTTGATGAGGTTGAACCTTACGTTTGGCAATCAGATATTTCCCTAATTAGTGATAGTTGGTTCTACGTAAGGCTTAATGGTAATAACGAGTTAATATACAGTCTTAACCCTGATACGGACGAAGTACGTTTTGGTCGTACAGGTGGTGATCAGTTCCTTACTGACGGACTGGAGGATGGCGTTTATAGTATTACTATAGATTTATCTCACGGTAATTATTCCTACTCAATAGAACCAGTTGAATAACTAACAATTAACCCAATGTTTAACTAAAATCAAAGTAAAAATGAAAAGAACTTTACAATTACTAGTTGGGATTATGCTAATGGCTTTTAGCACTTCCCTTGTAGCTCAAACTACGGTAAATTTTACCATTTACGATTTGGGCGAACAGCACGAAGAAATTTACATTAAGGGTTCATTTAATGAGTGGACAAATACTCTAATGAATGAGGTTGAACCAGGTGTTTGGACCATGTCGTTCCCTGGTATTGCTGAAGGAAGTTACGAATGGGGTGCTGTTAACCAGAACGATGGTTGGCTTATCTCTGGGGACAACAGAACCTTCGAAGTTACAGCAGAAGGCCATGTTGTAGGTCAGGTTGCTTACTACATTGCTGCCCCTGGCGATATCGAAGTTACATTTAACATTGATATGAATGCAGAGATAGATGCAGGTAACTTCCTGGTAGGCACCGATGTTTTAGAGATTGTTGGTAGTGTTAACGGATGGCCTGGAGAACTTGTTCCTGAAGAATGGCAGCCTACCGATGCAGATGAGGATGGCATTTATTCCTTAACCACTCCTGCTGCTTATAACGAGGGCGAAGTTCTTGAGTTCAAATTTAGGCTAAACGGTGATTGGGATACAAATGAGTTCCCTGGTCCACAGCCAAACAGATTCTACAAGGTACGTGCTAGCAACAACATTTACGATGCTGTTTATGGCACTTACATGTTTGACCCTGATTACATGGAAGATTTTAATGACATTGAACCACTTGATCCAGATGAAGAAGATCCTGTTGTTTATAGCCCACCAGCAAGTTGGGTTGTACTTGATGAGGATGGCGATGGTTATAGCTGGGAATTCAGAATGACTGCTGAAGAAGACGGATATCCAATTTCTCACTCAGCCATAGAAGATGAAGTTGGCGACTACATAGCATTAACCCCCAACAACTGGCTAATAACTCCCCCAATTAACCTTTTGGGATATGAAGACGCAGAAGAAGTTTTAGTAAGATTTAAAGTTGCTTCTTCAGCCAGTACACCAGCATACATGGAAGAAAAATATAAGGTTGTTCTAGCAGAGTCGAACACAATTGTACCCGCAGACTTTACAAACGAGCTTTGGGTTGAAACTCTGGGTGAAGAAGCTGGTAGTTTCAATTATCTTGAAAGAGAGATTGATATAACTGCACATGCTGGCAACCAGATTCGTTTTGCTTTTGTACACTTTGACTGTACCGATATGGACAGGCTATCAATTGAAGATGTTGAGGTTGTTGCCAGCTTTGGCGACCCTGTAACTTACACTGTTTCTTTTGATGTAGAAGACCAAGACGCTACTGAAATTACCGATGCCAGCATTCTTCTTCATGACTACATGTATGCACCAGGCACTTACGCCATTGAAGGAATGGTTGAGAATACATACAACTACTCAGTACATAAGTATGGTTACGATGCTGCAGAAGGTACTGTTGAGGTTTCAGATGCTACGGCAACCGAAGGCGTTGTTCCTGTAAGTGCTGTACTAACTGCTCTTCCAGAATACACTGTTACATTCACAGTTACTGATGAAGACACCAACCCTGTTGAAGGTGCAACCATTACCATTGAGCAAATGGAAGAAGTTACCGATGCTGATGGTATTGCTGCTTTTAGTTTGGTTGATGGTGAATACGGTTACCTTGTAAGTATTGATGGATACGAGCCAGCTACAGGTACTTTAACTGTTGACGGTGCCGATACTAGCGAAGATGTTACAATTACACTTGCTACCAGCGTTGGCACAGAAAGCCTTAATACCATTGCCCTTTATCCAAATCCAGCTAAGGAGTACTTTAATGTTGCAAGCACAAATCAAATTCGCAGCATTAGGGTAATAAACATTACTGGTCAGGAAGTACTTAACATCAGCAATGTTAATGCTGCCAAGCACACTGTAAACACATCTGAACTTAATAACGGAATTTACATTGTATCAGTTACTGATATTAATGGATTTACCAAAAGCAGCCGTATTGTTAAGAGATAGATTATAGATTTTAATGAAACCCCGAACCCGATACCCGTTATTCGGGCTGGGTATCGGGGTTTCTTATTTAAAACAAACATATAGCAAACTACTAGCAATGAGTAATTTTTATAAAATTTTAATATCGGTTTTTTTATCCTTCTCTTGGCTTACGGGAATTAGCCAAATAACATCATCCCCACTTTTACCCACCGTAAACGACGAGGTGGTTATTACCTTTGATGCTACTCAGGGTAGTGGCAACCTGGCCGGTTACACAGGGAACATTTATGCACATACTGGTGTAATAATTGAAGGCAACCCAAATTGGCAACATGTTATTGGAGAGTGGAGTGATTTGGATGCAAAGCCACAATTAACAAGTATTGGGGAAGATTTGTACGAAATGACAATAACTCCAAATATCACTGACTTTTACGGTATTGAACCAGCTGAGGTTGTTGAGAAATTATGTTTCGTTTTTAGAGGCGAGGAAACAACAAGTACACCACAATCCGAGGACCTTTTTATTGATGTTGTTCAGGATGGACTTACTGTTAGCATCAACTCTCCTGAATCGAACGCACCTTTTTACGATTATGGTGCAACCGTAAACATTTCAGCATCAGCAAACAACTCAGAAGAGCTTACGCTTTACATAAACAATACAGAAATAACCTCAACTACCGAAGCGCAAATCGATTTTGATTATCAAGTAGAAGATTATGGCAAGCAATGGATAAAGGCTGTTGCCTCTTACGAGACCGATATAGCTCAGGACTCCGTTTACATCTACGTGCGCAATGATGCACCTACAGCCGAGCTCCCTGAAGGATTAGAGCCTGGAGTTAACTATACTGGTGCCGATGAGGTAACTCTTGTGCTTCACGATCCGCCCGCTCTCAAGGAATTTGTCTTTACAATAGGCAGTTTTAATAATTGGGAGGTTGATGAGAATTATTACATGAATCGCACCCCTAGCGGTGAATATTTTTGGATTACACTTACCAATCTCAACCCTGACCAGGAATACATTTACCAGTATTGGATAGATGGTGAAATAAAACTTGCCGATCCTTATACTGAAAAGGTTAGCGACCCGTGGAACGACCACTACATTAGTGAAACTATTTATCCGAACTTAATTGATTATCCTGATGGCAAAACTTCAGGTATTGCTTCAACTTTTTTAATAAATTCAGAAGAGTATAATTGGGAGGTAACAGATTTTACTCCTCCTGCAGCCGAAGACTTAATAATATACGAACTACATGTTCGTGATTTTGTAGAGAACGATTTTATTGGATCGGCAATAGAAAAGCTTGATTACCTAGAGAAACTTGGCGTTAACGCCATAGAACTTATGCCAATTAATGAGTTTGAGGGCAATGATAGTTGGGGTTATAACCCAAGCTTTTATTTTGCGCCAGATAAAGCCTACGGAACAAAGAACGATTACAAAGAGTTTATTGATGAGTGCCATAAGCGTGGAATAGCAGTAATTCTTGATATTGTGCTTAACCACTCATTTAACCTATCGCCATTTGTTCAAATGTATTTTGACGAGGAGGCTGGCGACTGGGGTAAGCCAAGCCCAGATAATCCTTGGTTCCTGGTTGATTGTCCACATGAACCCTGGTGCTGGGGCAATACTTTTGATCAGGATAGCCCATATACTCACAATCTTTTTAATAGTATTACCGAGCACTGGTTAACTGAGTACAAGTTTGATGGATTCCGCTTCGATTTTACTAAAGGATTTACAAATGTTCAAACCGGAAACCAAGGGAGCGACTACGATGCTGCACGTATTGCAAACTTAAAACGCATTGCCGATCATGTTTGGGAAGTCAGCCCCAACGCACATGTAATTCTTGAGCACCTTACTGCCAATAACGAGGAGAAGGAACTGGCAGAGTATGGCATGCAGCTCTGGGGCAATATGAACCATTCATACAATGAAGCCAGCATGGGCTGGATTGACGACCTCAATGATGGTTCAAATTTTGAGTGGATATCATACAAAGAGCGAGGGTGGTCAACCCCGCATGTTGTTGGTTATATGGAGAGCCATGATGAAGAAAGGTTAATGTATAGAAATCTTGAGTACGGTAACAGCACAGGGCCAAATCACGATATAAAAACCTTAGAAGTAGCCCTTGAACGTCAGAAACTAGTGGGTGCATTCTTCTTTACCATACCTGGTCCAAAAATGATTTGGCAGTTTGGCGAGCTGGGTTATGATTATAGTATTAACTATTGCCCCAATGGTACTATTAACAACGAATGTCGTACTTCCAGAAAACCAGTTAGATGGGATTATTATGATGATTCGGATCGTAAGGAACTTTATAAGACCTGGGCAGAACTGATTGCTCTGCGAAAGGATCTTTCTGTTTTTAAAACAGATAACTTCTCGCTATCTCTTGAGGGTACCGGAAAAATCATCACCCTACTTCACGAAGATATGGACGTTTTAATAGTAGGTAATTTTGATGTTACAGAAGAAACCGTTGACATTAATTTCCCTAGTACAGGTACCTGGTACGAGTACTTTACCCAATCAGAAATTACAGTTGAATCAACAACCCAAAGCTTTGATCTGCAACCAGGTGAATATAGAATTTACTCTAATGAATATATTGACAGAGATAATTATATAGTTAGCGCCCCTGTTACCGAACCAAATTCTAAGGCTATGGGTATTAAAGTTTGGCCTAACCCTACAACAGGGAATCTGTCAATATCACTAAATTTAGAAACAGAGCAGAATGTAAACGTTAACATCGCTGATATTAATGGCAGAATCGTTTCATCAGTTTATCAGGGAAAACTCTCAAAAGAAGAGCATTTATTTCAATGGAGTAAACCCAAAAACCTTAGTGCTGGCATCTATTTTCTTCTACTAAATGGCGACTTCGGAAAAATGGTTGAAAGAATAGTAATTTATTAAGCCGATATTTTAATGTGCAACTTAACCGAATGGAGATTA
>JAWLEY010000178.1:0-3065 GCA_041685855.1 Perlabentimonas sp.
GGAGTGCTAATGGAGGAGGTTGGAGAGCTGGCAAGAATTCTTACCAGAAAATATGGCGACCAATCGTTTAAGGAAGATGAGAGAGAGGATGTAGTTGCCGAGGAGATTGCTGATGTGCTCTTTGTGTTGGTTTGCCTTGCTAACCAGACAGGCGTGAACCTGCAGGAAGCCATGCACGAAGGTTTTAAAAAGCGCAATAGCCGCGATGCCGAAAGGCACCTGAATAATCCTAAGCTTAAAAAATGAAGCTGATACGTCAGCCAAAAGTTTTTTTTAATACTATATTTTATCTTTGCAAAAAACAATAGATGCGTAGCCATGAATAATCCAATTGAAAACAAGTTTAACCTAGAGGTTGATGAAACCAAAGTTGCCAATGCTCTTAACGAGATTGCGCAAAAAGCGAAGAAGAATGAAACCGACAAAGATTTGCTGAAAAAGTGTTTTAGCTTAATCGACCTAACCACGCTGAATACTACCGACAGCATTCAGCGCGGCGAACTGTTTGCCCAAAGGGTGAGTAGTTTGCCAAAAGAGTTTCCTGACATGCCCAACGTGGCAGCAATATGCGTTTACCCAAGTTTAGTGGTATCTGTAAAGGAGAATCTAACAGCCAAAAATGTAAAAGTTGCATCGGTAGCAGCAGGATTCCCTGCATCCCAAACCTTTATTGATATTAAGTTGTCCGAATGCCAGATGTGTGTTGAGAATGGTGCCGATGAGCTGGATGTGGTCATCTCTCTAGGATACTTTTTGGAAGGAGACTATTTTACAGTTTACAGCGAGCTTCAGCAGATAAAAGAGGTTGCAGGCGACAAGCAGGTAAAAGTGATTTTGGAAACAGGGGCAATGCCCTCGCTATCAGATATTCGTTTGGCTTCGTTCCTAGCAATGGAGGCGGGTGCCGATTTTATTAAAACATCAACAGGTAAAATTGATGTGGCGGCAACACCCGAAGCGCTTTATGTTATGTGTGAGGCAGCCAAAGAGTATTTTGATGTTACCGGAAGAATGGTAGGAATTAAACCTGCTGGTGGTATGAAAACCTCATCAGATGCCGTGATGTTCTATTCCATTGTTAAGGAGGTTTTAGGCGATAAGTGGCTGAATAATAAGTGGCTTAGGTTAGGTGCCAGTAGCTTGGCCGACAATATTCTATCTGATATTAAGGGAGAGCAAGTAAAATACTTTTCAGCATCTGCAAAGGGAACTAATTACTAAACTACCACTAAATTTCGGGAGAGACTTTGAAATTCCTCATCTAATTTGAACCCCAATAAAAGAAAAGCCCCTGTAAAATCTTTTTTACAGGGGCTTTTTGGTAGCCCCGCCAAGAATCGAACTTGGATCTACGGTTTAGGAAACCGCTATTCTATCCATTGAACTACGGGGCCAAAATTTAGTTTGCAAAACTAATCGTTTTTTGCATTTTCAGCAAATTTTACCATTTTTATTAATCTTTTCCTTTTAACATATTGCATACTTGCTAGTCTAAAAACTTTAACTATACTAAAATCAAAAAAATTATGAATAAAACAATCTCGGTAATTCTCCTATTGGTCACCTGTTTGTCAGCATCATTTGCACAGGATGAGCTGGTTGAAAAGTGGCTTGTTGCAGGTCCTATAGATGTTTATGAACCTGCCATGTCATCAGTAGAAAATGTGAAGGGCAATACATTTAAAACATCAGAGCTTTTAAAGCAACCCCTAATTGACCACAACCAGCTACTACCAAAAAAAGGTTCTTCAATTGAAGGAACAGACCTTATATGGACAGAAATGGAGGTGGAGAGCGATAGCTCAATTTATTTAAGTTATCTCGACAATAATCATCAGATTGCATACTTATCAGCATATATTGAGGCCAAAAATTTTTGGAAGGGGAATATAGGAGTTGAGTCAACTACACCCTTTGAGGCTTATATTGGTGAGACCAAAATATCCAGCAGATATACTGCAAAAGCGGAAGGCTCTGTTGTAACAAAAGAGTTTACACTACTGCCTGGGAAACACAACATAATTCTTAAGGTTCTTTTAACCGATACTCTTTCACAAAAATCAAGATTTAAGGTGATGCTAAAACCATCGGGTGATTTCTTGCCAGATGGGGTTGTTACAACTACCAATGCCCAGCAGCCCAAAACGCTAAAGCACCTATTGCAGGGGCCTAAGTTAGCAGGCACCAGTATTTCTGCAACAGGCGACATGGCCCTTTTTACAACTTCGGAGATTGATACAAAAACTGAACGCAATTCTTACTATCGGAGGGTTGTACGTTTGAGCGATGGGAAACTGATGGCGTCGTTCAGACAGTCTGAGGTATCCCATGTGAAATGGATGCCCAAAGGCAATAAGTTGTCCTACATGTCTTCAGGCGATATTTGGATTTACGATTTTGATAGAATGACTGAATACGAGGCAATAAAAGGGTTAAATGATATTGCTGGTTATACCTGGAGCCCCACAGAACAGTTTATCGTTTACTACGTAACCGAAGAGGCCGAGGACCCAAAGGGTGATATGCGCAGGATACTTAGCATGGAGGACAGGCAGCCCAACTGGCGCGACAGAAGGTTCCTTTATGTTGGGCATATTGAATCGGGGAAGCACGAGCGAGTTACCTGGGGCAATCGTTCAACCTGGCTTCAGGATATTAGCCCCGATGGCATCAACCTTCTGATTAGCATTAGTAATGAGGATTATTCCGAAAGACCATACCGTCGCCATACACTTGTCCAGTATAATCTCAATAGCAAATCTCTCGATACTCTTTGGGCAAACCAGCTGTACGGTGCCAGCGTATCCTACTCACCCGATGGAAAAAAACTTCTCGCCATTGGTGCGCCACTTGCTTTTGGTGACTTGGGTGTTAATGTAAGCGATGGTAAAATACCTAATGGATACGATTCACAGGCGTATATCTACGATATTGCATCGGGTGAGGTTGATCCCATTACGTTAGACTTTAATCCATCGGTGCAAAACGCACACTGGTGTCCCATAAGCAATAATATCTACCTAAATACGGTTGATAAGGATAAGAATATCCTTTACGAGTTTAAT
>JAWLEY010000178.1:3165-5817 GCA_041685855.1 Perlabentimonas sp.
GCCATTGGCTTTGGTCAGGATTTTTCCGCTGCTCATATAAACGCCTGGGGTGAAACAACCGCCAACGAAATTATTGAAGGAACCAACACGTTTATTAAAGAGCATAGCTTTGTTGATAAGGATAGGGTTGGTTGCATGGGCGCATCGTACGGTGGGTTTATGACCATGTACCTGCTTACCCAAACCGATATTTTTGCTGCTGCCATATCGCATGCAGGAATTAGCTCCCTGTCAAGTTACTGGGGCGAGGGTTACTGGGGATACTCATATAGCGCCGAGGCCAGCGCCAATAGTTTCCCATGGAATAATAAGGATTTATACATTAAGCGTAGTCCGCTATTTAGCGCCGATAAGGTTACCACGCCACTACTCCTCCTACACGGAACAGACGATACCAATGTGCCTGTAGGAGAGAGCATACAGATGTACACTGCGCTAAAACTTTTAGGTAAGCCCGTTGAGCTTATTCAGATTGATGGTGCCGACCATCATATTCATAAGTATAGCAGAAGGGTAAAGTGGACAAACACCATTCTTGCATACTTTTCAAAACATCTAAAGGGTGAGAACGGCTGGTGGGAAGATATGTATCCTGATGAGAATTACTAAAAAAAAAAATATGAGTCAGCCTGTTTAGCTATTTCTACTCAGGCTGATTCTTTTTTGTTTATAGTGAATCTGGAGCAACTTGCGATATTAATTCGCCATTGTCAAGGGCAAACCTAAGGAGCGCATTGGAGCCTGTAAGCCCAAGTTTTAAGGTTATGTTTGACCTATGGTTTTCAATAGTTTTATGGCTATTGTGAAGTTTCTCCGCAATTTGATTTGTTGTAAGTTGTTTTGCAACCAGTGAGAGTACTTTGAGCTCAGTTGTAGTTAGCTCGTTTAACATGCTTAAAGTTTTTAGTTTACTGCTACTTTCCTTGTATGTATGTTCCAAAAACTTTTCGCAAAGGGGGCTAATAAAAGTCTTTCCCTCTTCCATTTTTGCAAGGCAGTGTGAAAGTTCCTGAACAGCACTCTCCTTAAAAAGTAGGCTAATAATTCCTAAATTTTTAAGTTGATGAATAACTAAATGGTCGGTATGGGCTGTAAGAACAATTATTTTAACGGGTAAGTTTTGGCTTAAAACTTTATCAACCACTACTTTTCCTGACACCTTTGGCATATCCAAGTCAAGTATAAGATAATCCGGGTTGTGCTTTTTAAGAAGGGCAAGTGCTTCCTCTCCGTTGCTTCCCTCTGCAACAACGTTATAACCATCAAGTGAAGATAAAAAAGATACAATACCCATTCTAAAAATGGGATGATCATCAACAACAACAATTTTTTTATTGCTCTTTTCCATCTTTGATTTAAAGCTTTAAAGGTACTGTAAGAGAGAATTGGCTACCCTTATTTACTTCGGATTTTACCGTTAAATTACCTCCCATTTTTTTAGCAAACTCAGCGCAAAGGGTTAACCCCAAACCGGTACCTTCACCTTCTTTCTTCTCCTTTTTATCTGAGTTATCAATGTCAAAAATAGTGTTTTGCATTTCAGGTGCAATACCTATTCCAGTATCTTTAACTCTTAAAGTAAGGTTTCTCTTATCTTCAAAAATGTTAACCGCTATAGTGCCTTTTTCTGGTGTAAATTTAATGGCATTTGAAAGCAGGTTGCGCAAAACGAAAAGGAGCATGTTTTTATCTGCTGAAACCTGCAAGTTTTCTGGTATTTCGGTTCTAATAACTATATTTTTTTGACGTGCAATATTCTTTGCCAGTTTAAGTTCAGTATCAACAGCCTCTTTCACATCAAACTCTTGAGGGTTAAGCGAGATCTCTTCTTTCTGCGACATTGACCAGAAAAGCAGATTGTTTAAAAGTTCAATAATTGTATTTAGGGTGCTCTCAATATACCTAAGTTGGTGATTATGTTCGTTCGAGGCATTACCAGAACCGGAGGTTAGCGTAAAAAGCAGGGTTCTTAAGGAGACCAAGGGGCTTTTTAAATCGTGAGCAATAATTGAAAAGAGTTTATCTTTTGTGCTGTTTGCATTTTGCAGCTGTTCCCTTGAGAGGGATAGCTGCTCATTAATTGCCGATAGCTCCTCAACCTGCTGGTTTATTTGCTTATTCTGCTCAGTAAGCTTTTTGTTGGTAATGGTTCTGTCTCTATATAAGACCAAAATAAAAAAGAGCAACGGTATAAGCACAATTATTAAAACAAGAAAGTGTCTTTTTTTTGCTTTCTCTCTTTCAAGAATTAGACTCTGAATTTTTGTATCCTTCTGGTAAAGCTCAACCTTCCTTTCAAGGTTTGTATTATTTAACGGATTATTAAGATTGTTTTTAGTTTCACTAATAACTTGGTTTAGGGTACTGTCACTTAAATCTACATACTCCCAAAGCATACTGTTTGCCTCCTGTTTGTTGCCCTGTAAATTGTATATTTTTGCCATACCAAGTATGGCTTCGCTTTTTAGTTTATAGGATTTTCCTGCTGTTTTGTATGCTTTTAAAAAGCAGTTAAGAGCATTATCAGTCTTGTTTTGGCTTAGCATTTTCTCGGCAATAAAAAGATAACCTTTAGTTAATTCCTCTTTATTGTTAATATTTAGCCCTTTTGCTTTTTGCAGGCATAGTATTGCCTTGTCAAAATCTTGTTGG
>JAWLEY010000179.1:0-5792 GCA_041685855.1 Perlabentimonas sp.
ACCGACCAAAGAATGCCAATAGCGGAATCCTCCCTTACGGCCATCTTTTGGCTAAGCGCCTCAACGCCAAATGCAGAAAAAACTGCAAACACCGCAGCACCTGCTATAGGGTTCAAACCCAAGAAGTATGCTATACCAATTCCACCGAATGAGGCGTGCGTTATTCCTCCACTCAAAAAAACCAGCCTTCGAGCAACAATGTAGGAGCCTACAATACCCGCAGCTACTGAGATTAATATTGCAGCCAGAAAAGCATTAATAACGAACTGATGCTGGAAAAAGGTAGAGACACTTTCTATCATAATACTATTTTGGTTTATTGCTTGATAAATATTATTAATGCTTACTTAAAACTGTGTGAGGCACTACTCCGTGAGCAATTATCTGAATTGGGCAATCGTATGCCGCTAATTGTTCGGTTGAAATAATATTTGAAGGATGATAATGTAGATGCCTATTTACACATGCAATTGATTTAACATGAGATGTTATTGTACCCAAATCGTGCGAAACCATAATTATTGCCATCTCCTTATTCAGCTCTTTAAGAAGTTCATAGAGTTCCTTCTCAAACTTATTATCAACAAAGGTATTCGGCTCATCCAGAATAAGTAATCGCGGATGCGACACTAAAGCTCTGCTTAAGAAAACCCGTTGAATTTGACCTCCTGAAAGTTCTCCTATGGGTTTGTTTCTTAAATGGGCAATACCTATCTGATTGAGCATGGCTAACGCCAAATCCTTATCCTGAGCAGTGAATCTGCCGCCCACTCCTTTCTTCCCAAATAATCCTGAAAGAACCACATCAAGTACCGTTATAGGAAATTTAGAATCAACATTTGTTGTTTGAGGCAGGTAGCCAAAAAGGGTTTCATCGGGCGATTGTGGATAGTAAACAACTTTCCCTTTTATGGGCTTAAGCTCTCCAAGCAGCAACTTTAGCAAGGTGGTTTTCCCTCCCCCATTGGGGCCAATTACCCCTATAAAATCTAAATCGGAAATGGTCAGGTTAACGTCCTTTAAAACAATATCCTGTCCGTACCCTGCCGATGCTGATTCTATTTCTAATATTTTTGCCATTATCTAATATATCTAACAATCTCAGTTTCCAGTTCGTGATTCTAGTAATATCAGTTTAACTTTTTTAGTTGCTAATACGCTGGCTAACTTAATCACTTATCAAATGGATTGCTGATTCGCTCTCATAAATACCTTCAAGTGCGAAACAAATGCATTGAATAATTATTAAAACTACTCTCCATTCATGGCTCTTTTTAACAAACGAGTAATTTGATACATGTTTTCAAGCCAGTTCTTCTCAAGTGGGTCTATAACTTCAACCTTACCACCAATATCATCTGCGGCAGTTCTGGCTGTGTTAACATCAAATTCCTTTTGTATAAATATAGTTTTTGCGCCCTGGTCCATTGCATCATTTAACACAGCCTTGAAGTGCTTCATGGATGGGGCCTTACCTTCTTCCTCAAGAGCCACCTGTGTTATCCCATAATCTCGTGCATAGTATGTTAACGCAGGGTGAAATACAAAAAACTTATTGATTTTTGTTTCCTTCAGCTCCGATTTTATAAAGGTATCAAGTTTATCAATATCACTCAAAAATTGCTCACTATTTTTTTGAAAAGTATTTGAATGTTCAGGGAACCTATCCTCAAGAATAGCAACAATTTTATTAACTATCTTTTTTACCTCAGCAGGTGAGGTCCATACATGAGGGTCGTGACTGTGAGCATGCGAATGTTCATGATGACTATGCCCCAGACACTCACTCTCCAAAAGATTAAGTTCCTCAGAATGATTAACAACAAGCAAATCAGGGTTCTGTTTCTGAATGCTTTTTAGCATAGAGAGTTCAAACTCGAGCAAACCTAATGAAAAGTAAGCCTCCGCTCTACTAATTAATCTTAACTGCGAAGCGGTTGGCTCATATGTTTCAGGGCTGGATCCTGGAGGGACCATTACCTCAACATTAACAAGGGTATCGGCAATTCGCTGCACAAAATATTTTTGTGGGGTAATGCTTACAACAACTACAGGTTTTGAACTCTCAATTTTATGAGAATTACAAGCAGCGAACAGTACTAAAACAAATAGAAAAAACCCAGATATCTTTTTCATACATCAATAATTAAAAACAACCCAAAATTACCTACAAATACTCAAAACACAAAAACAGCAGATTTGTTAAACATAACTTTAGAAATAACCATAATTAAAATAATTTACTTACCTTATTAAAATTTTCTTTACTTTCGTAAAAAATACCCAACATTATGCTTTATCGTTTACTTGTAATACTATTACTTTTTTTAGATATTACTGCTTTTAGCCAAGAGGCTCAAAGTAAAACGGATAGTTTACTAACAAGGCTTGAAAGTGCAAAGGGAATTGAAAAAATTGATATCTACTTAGAACTAAGCGAAGAGAATTTATTCAGCAACAAAGGCTATGAGTACGCACAAAGTGCCCTTGAGATTGCTGAAGAACTAAACAATCAAAAGCTAAAAGCCAATTCATTATATGCCCTTGGGCGTTTTTACTACGTAAATGCTCTGGAGGAAGATGCTCTGGAGTACTTTTTTCAAGCATTAGAGATATACAATTCCATAAACAATGTTGAATCTGTTATTCAAACCAAAAGATATATTGGGAAGTGCTACTACTACTTAAATTCTCTTGAAAAATCACAGGAATTCACCCAACAATCCTTAGAACTTGCCGACTCTAACGATTTTAAAACTGAAAAAGCAAAAACCCTAATCGACTTGGGCGAATTGCTAGCGAAAAAAAATCATCTTTCTGAGGGCATCGAGAAAGTAATTGAGGCGCTTGAAATACTTAAAGAGCAAGGAACAAAAAAAGAACTATATCTGGCATACAACTCGTTAGGAGGTCTTTACTTTGACCATGGTGAGTACCAAGAATCCATTGAGGCATATCTTAAGGAGATTGAGATAAAGGAGCAACTTAAGGATACTAGAGGAGTTGCTATCTCACGACACAACCTAGGTAACACACACAGAGTTATTGGCAACTACCAAACTGCTCTTGAACAATATCAAAAAAGTTTATCCTTATCAGATTCTATTAATTTCATAAGACTTATTGCTGCAAACAACAGGGAGATAGGCGTGGTTTACGAAAGCCTCTCTCGCACACTCTTATCTGTTGAGGAAAACAGAGCCAATTATAAAAGAGCACTTAGTTTCCATGAAGACGCATTAAAAGCCTATCAAGCCCTAGAAGATAGGCAAGCAATAGCCCAGTCGCTTAATAACATTGCCAACACCTACTCTCATATAGCCACAACCCAATTTGTTGAACAGTACGGGGAGTTTTGGGAGGATTCGCTTTACCAAATATCCTCAAATGTCATAACATCAACATTTGGAAAAACATTCGAAAATTATAAGCTGGCGCTTGAAATATTTGAAGAGTTGGATGAAACAAACGAAATCATTAAAATCAACATTAATCTTGGCGCACATTACATATACGTTCGAAACTGGGGTGACGTTACCCAGCATTTGAATAAAGCCCTCAGACTTGCCAGAGAAACCAATAACCAGTACGACATTGCTTTAACGTTGTATTATTTTGGAGAGTATTTCTACAGAACAGGAAACCTCCAGAACGCAGAAAAGAACCTACAGCAGAGCCTACTTATTGCTGAAGAATTAGGTACGAAAGATTTAAAAAGGCACGTGAACCAAAAACTTGCCCGCGTTTACGAGAAAGCGGGTAACCTTTCGGAAGCGCTTAAGCACACAAAAATTTACAATCATATTAAGGATGAGATTTTCTCGGAGCAGAGCCAGAAAATTATTACTGAGATGCAAACAAAGTACGAAACCGAGAAGAAAGAGCAAGAAATAAAGTTACTAAATAACGAGCGAGCGCTAAATCATTCAATCATTCAACGCCAAAGGCTTACACTTGCAATTACAATTGGTGGATTAGTTGTGATATTAGCATTTGCTGTGCTACTAATTAATATGATTCGCCAGAAACAGAGGGCTAACCGTATCCTTGAGGAGAAAAACGAACTTATCTCAAATCAAAAGCAGGAAATTACAGATAGCATCCGTTATGCTAGTCGCATACAAAATGCAATACTCCCATCGGCAAACCTTCTAAACGAGTCGTTGAAAGAGCATTTTGTGCTGTTTATTCCGCGTGACATAGTAAGCGGCGATTTTTACTGGTTTACCAAGCAGCAAAACAAAATGATTATTGTTGCAGCTGACTGTACTGGGCATGGGGTACCAGGTGCATTCATGAGCATGCTGGGCGTTTCTTTCCTTTACGAAATTGTTAATAAGGAGGGAGTTATGCAACCCGCCAGAATACTAAATATGCTTAGAGATTTCATCAAACTAACCCTTTCGCAAACAGGGAAAAAGGACGAGCAAAAGGATGGGATGGACATCTCCCTCTGCATGCTCGATCACGATAACATGAAACTTGAATGGGCTGGAGCATACAACCCATTGGTTCTTATAAGAAACAAGGAGATAATTGAGTACAAGGCAGATAAGATGCCTGTGGCTATTCACATAACCGACCATAAGAACTTTACAAATCATAAGATAGACCTCCAGCCAAATGATGTGTTTTACATGTACTCCGATGGTTTCCCCGACCAGTTTGGCGGCGATCAAGGTCGCAAATTCATGAGCAAAAGATTCAAGCAGCTACTCCTCGATATTCACGAAAAACCAATGAGCGAGCAAAAAGAGATCCTTCGCAATGAACACATACAATGGCGAGGCGATAACTATGATCAAATTGACGATATCGTGGTATTTGGGGTAAAAGTTTAAACTCTTTTAGCTTTTGTGCAAAAAATATTATTGGTGATATCCTTTAAATATACCTAACTTTGTAACTTTAATCAGAGCCCGTAAAATGGTAAAAAAGGATAAGTTTAAATCTGCACTAACAGTAAACCCAGGTGTAAACCAACCACCTACTGTTAATCAGAACATCCTTTCACGATTAAAATCGCAGAAACGCAAAAACTTAACCCCTGAACAATACACAGAGGGTATATTAAATAGGAATAACACCATTCTAAGTCAGGCAATCACTCTAATAGAAAGCTCTTTACCTGCTCACCACCAACTTGGCCAGCAGATTATTGAGCAATGCCTACCATACGCCGGAAACTCAGTGAGAATTGGCATAACAGGTGTGCCAGGTGTAGGAAAGAGTACTTTTATTGAAGCGCTTGGGGGAACCATAACATCTGAAGGAGGCCGTTTGGCTGTTTTAGCAGTTGACCCCAGCAGCGAACGGAGCAAAGGCAGTATTCTTGGCGATAAAACCCGAATGGAAACCCTATGTAACAATCCTGATGCCTTTATTCGCCCATCCCCATCTGCAGGTTCGCTAGGTGGTGTTGCCCGTAAAACCCGCGAAACCATAATCCTTTGCGAGGCGGCTGGTTTCAATACAATTTTTATTGAGACGGTTGGGGTTGGACAGAGCGAAACGGCAGTTCATTCCATGGTCGATTTTTTTCTGCTCCTTATGCTTGCAGGTGCAGGCGACGAACTGCAGGGTATTAAACGAGGGATTATGGAAATGGCTGACTTAATAGCAATAACCAAGGCCGACGGGAGGAACATTCAGAACGCCAAGAATGCTAAAGTTCAGTATGAGAACGCACTACACCTTTTCCCACAACCAGAATCGGGGTGGACGCCACGTGTTAGAATTTGCTCCTCGGTAACACAAGAGGGTATTACTGGCGTATGGAAAGAAATTCTCGA
>JAWLEY010000180.1:0-5784 GCA_041685855.1 Perlabentimonas sp.
AGATATTTTATAGCTAGAATAAATATTATACCTATCGGACGAAAAATATATGTTTTTTGAATCCCATGACCAACTATCAACATGGTCACTTGCATCGTGGAAAGTAAGCTGCTTTATTTCTCCACCATCGGCCGGCATAACGTAAACATTGTCTCTACCATTTTGCGAAGCGGTAAAAGCAATCCATTTTCCATCAGGAGAAAACCTGGGTAACGATTCGTTGCCCTCCAATGCGGTTAACCTATATGCAACACCTCCTGATGTTGATACTTTCCATAGGTCGTTTTCGTAGGTAAAAACAATTGCCTCTCCGTCAGGAGATAAAACTGGTGATGAAAGGAAGTATGAATGACTATCGGAAGGATATACGGCCGCTAGGGCAAGTATATTCACAAGCAAAGTAATGCAAAGTTTTCTCATTCTAAATCATTTAAAATGGAACTGTTAATAAAATAAATTGACATGCTTGGTTGGACAAACATATTCAAATATAGCTTAAAAACGTTAAAAGATAATCTTCAAATAAATGAAACTAAACAAAGGTTTAAATTTAGTGGCTTTTCCAAATAAATCTCCTTATATTTGCAGGGCTTGGCTTATACGTACACCCTAAAATCTTACCTAGTTTGATAAGTCCTAAACATTAAACAAATATAGGATTTATGTGTTATTACATTAAGTTTATTAATTGATTATTAACATGATAAAGATTCTTGATTTAAATAAGGCTGCAGTTATTACGAAGAATAAGCAATACACTTATCAGGAGCTATTGCAACTAATTGAAAAATTCTCGCTACTTTTTAGGGAGAAAAATTACAGGAAGGTAGCCATATATTCTGAGAACAGAGTAGAATGGATAGCAGCTTTTTATGCAGGTTGGCACAACAACTGCATAGTTATACCTATTGACTTTATGGCATCGGCTGACGATGTTAGTTACATTATAAATGACAGTAAACCCGACTTAATATTTTCAAGTCCTAATTTAAATGAACAGGTTGAGGAGGTTAAGAAAAACATTGAGCATAAACCTGAAATAATCACTTTTAATGAGGTTGAACTACCAGATGTTGATTACACCGCAGAATGGAAGGAACCAGAAAATATTGATGAGACTGCTGTAATTATTTACACCTCAGGCACTACAGGAAGCCCCAAAGGCGTAATGCTATCTTATAAAAACATTATTGCTAACCTAAAGGGAGTTTCGGAGAAGGTTGAAATTTACAAAGAAGACAGGCAGGTGCTTATGCTGCTGCCCCTACACCATGTCTTCCCATTGGTAGGGTCAATGATGGCGCCCCTTTTTGTAGGTAGCACAATTGCCATGTCACCTTCAATGCAATCGTCAGACTTGCTTGAAACCCTCAAGAACAACAAGGTTGCCATTATGATTGGTGTACCCAGGCTTTATGAACTTATCTACAGAAGCATTAAGTCAAAAATTGATGCCTCTGCAATTGGTCGGTTATTCTATAGAGTTGTCAAGCTTACAGGTAGCAAAAAACTTGGGAAAAAGATTTTCAAAAAGGTTCATGATAATTTTGGTGGGAACCTACAGTTCCTTGTCAGCGGAGGCGCAGCATTGCCAAAGCACGTTGGAGAACTTTTCCAAACCCTAGGTTTTGATGTTCTAGAAGGATTTGGAATGACAGAAGCTTCCCCCATGATAACATTTACCAGACCAGGAAAAGTTAAAATTGGCTCGCCAGGGCAGCCACTTCCCGGCATGCAGGTTGAAATTAGAGATGGAGAGATTGTTGCCAAAGGCGATAATATTATGCAAGGTTACCTGAACAGACCTGAAGAAACAGCAGAAGTTCTAAAAGACGGCTGGTTACACACGGGCGACCTGGGATATCTCGATAAGAACAACTTCTTGTTTATTACAGGACGAAAAAAAGATATTATCATTCTATCAAGCGGAAAGAATGTTAATCCGGTTGTGCTAGAGCAAGATTTTCAGAAAAAATTTGAGGAGGTTCAGGAAGCCGGTGTTTTCTTACATAAGAACCACCTTCACATAGCAATTTTACCAAACCTCGAAGTATTATCAAAACTAAATGTACAAGATATTGAGGGATACTTTAAGCATGAAGTACTACCGGTATTCAATGCAAAACTATCAGCATACAAACGTATATTAAAATTTGCCATAGTAAATAGCGAGCTCCCTCGCACACGGTTGGGTAAAATTCAGCGATTTAAACTGGCAGAACATGCCGAAACCTCCTCTGGCAAACCAGAAGTGCACGATTTTGAACCAACTGAATTCTATTTAGCCGTTAAGAGTTTTATTGAAACACAAATAGATTTTGATATAAGACCCAATCATCATATTGAGTTCGACCTTGGGTTAGACTCACTAAATAAGCTAAGTTTGATAGATTACATTGAGAAGAGCTTTGGTGTAAAAATGGATGAGAAGAAGCTTATTAACTTCCCTTCAGTTAGCCACCTCTCTGAGTATATAAAGGAGAAGAGCCAGTGGTTCCGACAAGAAACCACAAGCTGGGCCGATGCACTAAAGGAGAAGGTTGATATGAAATTGCCAAAGTCTTGGCCAACCCAAAACATATTCAAAAGCTTAGCAAAATATTTCTTCAAAATATACTTCCGTTTCCGTGGCGAGGGAGCAGAGAATATACCTAAGGGTCCATGCATAATTGCACCAAATCACCAGAGTTTTATTGATGGTCTTTTTGTTGCATCCTTCCTTAGGCGGAGAGTTTTTAAAGAAACATACTTTTATGCCAAGAAGAAGCATGTTAACAATAAGTTCCTAAGATTCCTTGCACGTACTAACAATGTAATTGTAATGGATATGGAGAAGAACCTCAAGGAGTCTATCCAGAAAATGGCTGTTGCCCTCAAGGAAGGTAAAAAAATCATCATTTTCCCCGAGGGTACACGAACAAAAACGGGTGAATTGGGCGAGTTCAAAAAAACATTTGCTATACTTAGCACAGAGCTAAACGTTCCCGTTGTTCCGGTTGCTATTGATGGTGCTGACAGGGCCCTCCCTGCAGGTAAAAAATTCCCCAGACCATGGACAAGGGTTAAAGTTAAGTTTCTTGAACCCATATACCCTAAAGGTCATACACCAGAAACACTGGTTGATGGAGTACAGGAAACCATTGAAGATAACCTTACAAAGAGTGCGAGCTAGTATATAATGCATGATACATTGAGTGCAAAAGAGGGGTGATTAATATCATCCCTCTTTTGCATTTTATATTGGCTTTACTATATGTTGATATTCCTATATTGAAATCACTTTTATTTAGCAGCATCTTTAGCTTCTAAATATAAATTGTTTGCATTATATCACCATAATCTTCTCTTCACATTCAAACACATGACTAACAGGAATGCAACTTCAATGTAAAATTGGTCGTATAGAATATTAAACCACTGATTAATGGTATCACTATTATAAGGCATCAACCTTTTTTCAATAAAAAAATTACGAACCAATTATTTTCAACTTATTTACATCCATGGTTTTAACATTAAATTCTAATTCCAAAGTATAGCAAGTAGTCGTGTTTATAAGGGATAAAAGCATCCAAAAAAGCACACTGGCACAATGTTTGGATAACTTAATGAAAGTAAATGTAGCGAACATTACATAACTTAATAATTTGCTAAAAATGGTGATTTTTTACACATAAGGTTAATATCTGTTGACGAACAAACGGAGCAAATCTTATTTTTTTTTTCAAAAAATTGCATATTTGCCTTATATATTTTTCAAATATGATTACAAAGCGCAACATATTAAATGAAACAATACCAATGGACTCTATCATTGATATTGCGAACAAGGTAGTAACAAGATATGCATATCGATCTGTTATACCCTGGCGCGAGAAAGAGGACGTAGTAATGGATATTGTTGAGAAATTTTTGACTCAGAAAGATAAAATTGAGAAGGCATTTGAGGGAAAGTCAAAAATACAAACGTATTTTATAGCAATACTTAACAGGATGTGCTGTGAGGTAATAAGGAAAGAGAGTAAGCACTGGTATTCTATAAACGAGGGGGAAGATGACAGGAACTTAAGTTGGTTATCAACCTCAGCAATTGACACAGAGAAAAGTTTTGCTTTAAAAAATGAGGCCAACAGATTAGCAAACACGATGCTTTTCTTTAATGGAACCAAAGCAAAAGTAAACCTGTTTCTTAAGTACTATTTTGATTTACCTATTAATGAGAGCGATATAATGCAGTATTCAGATAAAAACCCAACACTAATATCAGAACTTCTCGAAAGAGACGATGCAATATCTAAAGCCGATATTTTTGAGAATCTTTCGCAAGTAGTAAACATAGTTGAGGGAAAAAATGTTAAAGGAGATGCGATTAGAATGTGGTTAAATAAGCAAATAGATACGATTCTTAGCAGAATGAATAATAACGACGCCTCCTATCACACAAAAGAGTCTTTAGCATTACTTCTTGAATTTCAATCAAATTAACAACTAAAACCATAAACCAAAAACTATAGCATTTAGGCATATTGATAAATTTAATTGTGGTGAAAACAAATAATCATCTTACCGAGGAACAAATTGCTACATGTGCTGATGCTATTATTGATGGTAATTACTCAAACCTTGATCAAAGCATAAGGGATCATCTGGCTGAATGTGACGAGTGTGCTGCGGAAGTGCTAAATGTAACTGAGATTTCCTTAAACTTCACCTCAGGATCATCCGCTAATGGCTGGATGGTAAGGTTTAAACCATGGATTATGGCTTCTGCCGGTGTTGCTGCCGCTGGGGTACTACTTTTTGTTGCGTTTAACTCAACACTTTTTAGCGACCCAAACAAAGCTGGTTCACCTCCCCTTGCTATCGATAACAATGAAAAAATTCATGGGTATGATGAGCCATACTCAATAAATGAGTTAGATACAGCTGAGGTTAGTATATCTCAAAAAAATGATGAAGTAGAAAACCTTCAGGAAGATACTAAGGAGCAGAAAGTAAAAGGAAAAGGTGAAAGCAAAACGAAGCCAAAAGACGATCACCTTATTGCTTATGGTCCCAATGAAACTCTCGAGAAACTGTTCGAGAATTTTACCCAGGCGTATCGTGGGGAAGATATAACAATTACATCAAGGGGAATTACTTCAATGCCAGAATCTGATTCTCTTAAATGGAGCAATCCTAATGGCGAAGAACTTTATGTTGAATTCTTTAACAATAAGGGAGACAGAATTAATACGTTAACTGTTAACTCTGCTGGTATTCCTCTTCCTGAATTAGATGATGGGCTATATTACTGGAAACTAATTAATAACGATTTTGACCTGTTATTTGTTGGTAAAATTATTGTTAAGTAAACATATTAATTAAAGGTATACCAAATGATTTGTACCTTCAATTTTTAATAATAAATTTACAGGGTTGTATTAGGTCCTTAGGGCATCAACTCTTAAAGATTTAATCTCAAGATTCACTAAAAAAAATTAAAATGAGATCAGTCCTTGCAATCTTAACGCTTTCTATAGTTTTACTGTCATCTTGCGCTGTTAATACTGTTCAAGTTGGCAATTACGATGAAAATGAATGTAAACCTAAAGTATATAAAGAAGGAAAGGATGTTTCGCTATTCTGGGAAATGGTACCCCTTAGGAGAACTGAGAAAAAGATTAATTTAGAGAACTACGAAAAGGTTACTAAGAGAGACTTCTTTGATACTGTTATTTTCTACGGTACTGCCGGTATATTCTCCTTTAAAACTGTAACAATTAATGTAAAAAACTGCAAAGG
>JAWLEY010000181.1:0-5767 GCA_041685855.1 Perlabentimonas sp.
TGCGACCAAAGCCAGTATTCAGGTTTCTCTTTTATTATATTTTCAAGCGTTTTTATATATTTCTCTGTTATCTCGTAAGGCTTTTCATCTTTAGGCTTTTCGGATAAAAGGATGAAGTTCGCTTTGTACTTCCCACGCCTAATCTTGTCAATGCTACAAAAGTAAACGGGGTAGTTAAACTTTTTTGCCAACTTCTCAATTCCAAGAAAAACGGGAGTGTCCTGATTAAGGAAGGTTGTCCAGTAGCGGATATCGCCAGAAGCAGGAGTTTGGTCAGCTATTAAACCAAGTAGTATTGGTTTATTCTGTTGCCTATACTTAACCATGGCTCTAAGGGTGTCTTTCATTGCCACAGGAACGCCGCCAAATCTTTTTCTTGAATTATTTATCAAACGCTCAAACCGCTTATTGTTAATTGGTTTGTAAATACCAACAGGTATATGTTTTGATGTGCTGCCTGCTAAGCTTAGTAATTCCCAGTTGCCGTAGTGTCCTGTTGCAATAATGACGCTCTTGCCCTCCTTTGCCAGTTCATCAAATATTTTTAGGTTGCTAATATCGCAGCGCCTGAGCGCTCTTTTTCGGCTGGCATGAAGAAGCATAAAGTTCTCGAAGACTAAATCGCATAGATGCCTGTAAAACCTTTTCTCGATACGTACAATTTCCTTGCTGTCTTTCTCCGGAAAAGAATTTATCAGGTTTTTTCTAACCACTTTTCGCCTGTATCTTACCAAGTAGTATAAAATGAGGTAAGTTAAATCGGAAACTCGGTGTATTGCTTTCGAAGGTATTTGTGATACCAGCCATGTGTAACCGTAAAAAATATAGAATAGCAGGATGCTCATATTTAGTGATTAGAGGGCATGTGTTTGGTTATGATGTGTGTAAATGGTTCAAAAAGGTTGTTGTTTGTTGCAATAATCTCCTTGCCGAAGATGTGGTTTTTCCCACCAGCAAAATCGCAAACAGAACCACCAGCCTGTTCAACTATAAATGCTCCTGCTGCAACATCCCATGCATGAAGGCTGTACTCGTAAAATGCATCAAACCTTCCGCAGGCAACGTAGGCTAGGTCTGTGGCTGCAGAACCAAGCCGGCGAAGACCGTGTGAATGCCTCATAAAAAATTCCATGCTTTGCATAAACGGGGCTATTCTTTCGTAATCGTAGTAAGGGAAACCCGTTGCAATTAAGGCATCATCGGTTTGCTCAGTGTTCGAAACATGAATCTCTTTATCGTTAAGGAACGCCTTGCCACTTCCCCATGCGTAAAAACATTCATCTAAGGTAACCTCGTAAATAACACCAAGCAAAACCTCTTTGTTATCCATAAGAGCTATGCTAATTGCATAAGGTGGCAGCCCGTGTATAAAGTTTGTTGTTCCGTCCAGCGGGTCGATAACCCAGTTTAGCCCACCGGGCTTCTCTGTGCCTGTTCCTTCCTCAGCTATAAATCCAGCAGAGGGGAGAATTTCCTGAAGACTTGCAACCAGCTTCTTTTCTGATTCCTTATCAACATATGAAACAAAGTCGTGTAACCCCTTTTTTTCAACATTATCCATGGAGAAATGCTCTCTCTGCTCGCGAATAAATTGTCCTACGCTTTGTGAGAGTTTAACTACATCTTTGCAAATATTCTCTTTGTTCATACTATTAATAATCTTGTTAATGTATTGTGTGCTAGCTAATAATGTTAACATTCATATTACCGCTGGGGGCAATATCAGTGAGTTCAACTTTTGAAATTTTATTTACCAGCTCCTTTTTGTATTTATGCTCAACCTTAATGTAATTTCTGGTAAAACCATACATTGTTCCCTTCTTGTTTTGGTGCTCGAAAAGCGCTTCGTTGGCTAAACCAATGTTTTTTCTGTAGAATTCCTCGTGCAATTTATTGGAAAGGTTCTGCAGTATCTTTGCCCTTTCGCTAATTACGCTCGATTTTACTTTGTTTGGATAGTTCGCAGCTGGAGTGTTGGCTCTTTCTGAGTAAGGAAAAACATGCAGGAACGATGGTTCGATACTTTTAAGAAGGTTGTACGTTTCGTTAAAGTACTCTTCAGTTTCTCCGGGAAATCCAACTATAACATCAATGCCAATAAACGCATTGGGAGTTGCCATTCTAATAGCTTGGATTTTGCTTGTAAATAAATCCTTGCTATACCTTCGCTTCATTAATTTAAGAATGCTGTCGGAGCCCGATTGTAAGGGGATGTGGAAATGAGGTAAGAATTTTCTTGAGTTTGCAACAAGGTTAATAACATCGTTGGTTATAAGGTTTGGTTCAATTGAAGAGATTCTGTAACGTTCTATTCCATCTACATCCTCTAACGATTTTAGTAAATCGAGGAATGATTCGCTGGTTGTTCTTCCAAAATCACCGGTGTTAACCCCAGTTAGTATAACTTCCTTTACATTCTGTTCTGCAATTTTTTTTGCTTGCGATATAATCTCATTAATTGGTATGTTCCTGCTTTTGCCCCTGGCATTGGGTATGGTGCAGTAGGTGCAGTTATAGTTGCACCCATCCTGAACTTTTAGGAAGGAGCGGGTTCTGTCGGCCGATGAGTAGGCTGGAAAAAAATCGTTTATTGCATCCACCTCGCAACTGTACACTTTTGCTAAAGCATTTTTGCTTGCGTTCCCAATATAAATAGGGAGGTTCTGCTTTTCAGATGAGCCCATAACCAGGTCAACCCCTTCGATGCTGGCAATTTCATCAGGTTTTAGTTGGGCGTAACAACCTACTACTGCAATAAATGCGTTGGGTGATTGTTTTATGAACTTACGTATTGCCTGTCGGCATTTTTTATCGGCATGCTCTGTTACAGAGCAGGTGTTAATAATGTAAATATCGGCTTGAGATGAGGGTGCAACTCTACTAAAACCCAACTCATTATACTGCCGGGCAATGGTAGATGTTTCTGAAAAATTTAATTTGCAGCCCAAAGTGTAGTAGGCAACACGTTTATTGCTAGTTTCCATTTAAAGTGCTGGGTTAAAACTTGGCAAACTTACAAAAAATGCCCCATTCAACTAAAGTAAATGGATGGCAATTTATAAGTTTGCTAAAAGTCTTTTTATAAATTTTTCAGATTCTCCTGAATGTATGGAGGCTCGAAACTGGGGTTAAAATTCTCATTAAGGTATGTTTGAGCAGTATCCGTGTTAATGTAGCCTTTTATGAATTGTTTGGGCAGAATGTAGGTTTCATCGGAATCATCGTTATCATTAGAAATATCCTGACTAAGAAGTTGCTCAACGTTAAGTATCCTGTTTGTTTCGGTAATGGTTTTTATGTAGTTATCATATATATTCTTAGATATTGAAATGACTACCACAAATTTGCCAAAACTTTTCCTTAAATAATGTTTATAAGTTAAATCCAGCTTATCGCCAGTGATAGATTCCGCTGTTTTGTGAAATGATTCTGAGAAACGGAACCCCTCGTTGCATATTTGTTTGGCCGTTTCTTCGTCCCTTGTGTAATGAATGAAAATCACCTGATTGTCCTCGTCCTCCAGTATGAATTTTTGGCTATCATGCTCAAAAAACTTTGATTTTTCCTTAGTTATGCTTGGTTCAATCTTTTTTACTCTCCTAATAAATTCGTCAACTCCTTCTTTGGCAATAAAATCTTCAAGTGTGGTTTTTGAACGTAAAAGTGATTCTATTAACTGATTTTTTTTGAAAAGCAGAAAATGAAGGAAAGCAGTGTAAACAACTAAAACAAAAATAATTATTAGTTCGGTGTTCATTTTTTATCAATGTAAAAATGTTAATACATATTTATATGCAAGTTATAATAATAAACTCTCATTTCAATAAAATGTAAGAAATTTTAATGAAAATGCTAACGATACATAGGTTTGTGTTATAATTTATTATATTTGCTTTAGGTGTGTGATTCTTATAACTTGCACATGTTTTTTTATTTTTCTCAACAAAGATATGTGTTGGGAGGCGAAACCGAAAAGCCCTATGAGTAGGACAAATTAACCTTTACTTTTACAGATGAAAAACTTATTTAAAATTTTTGGAGCAATTTTTATTGCAATTTTTTTACTTTCCAGCTGCACAACCGATTCGGTTGAAAGTGACGCGAAAAAGTTAGCCAAGCTTGCTTGCGAATTTGTTAAACTAGAGCAGCAGTATCTTGAGGGCGATGAGTCTATTTTAGAAAAGCTCGAGGTGCTTGATGAGGAAGGGGAGAGCCTTTCCGAAATTCTGATGAAAAAGTATGAAGAAGACCAGGAGGCTCAGGATAGGTTTAATGAAGTTTTTGAGGAAGAGATGAAGAGGTGCATGGAAGAGGAGTAACTTTCTTAAATCGAACCTTGCTTTGTACCAGCATAAATTTGTTCTAACAAGGCCAATGAGGCTAGTGGCTAACTCTAAGATTCGATTTTTATAATCTCCTTACTCGAACTGATGTTTTCTCTTAGATATCTGATGCTGTTGTTTATCAGGTTTTAACAATTAAAAGGTGCGAAAAAATATTTTATAAGGTATATTTTTCCAATATGTTGCATAAGTTTGCCTTTTGAATGATAGGTATTGCTTCTACCTTTTAAAATGTTGTTAAATCAGCAACCATAACAAACTAAATTCTTTAAGATATGAGCATTAAAAATACTTTAATTACTGGCACAGGGTGCTATATTCCAAAGCGAGTGGTAAAGAATGTTGATTTTGTTAAGCAAATTTTTTTCGAGAAGGATAGTTCTGTTGTCGATTCTGAAGGCGACACCGTTGTTAGTAAGTTTAAGGATATTACCGGGATTGCAGAGCGCAGATGGGCAGAAGAGAATCAAAAGGCATCCGATTTAGCAGCCATTGCAGCCCAAAAGGCCATAGAAAACGCAGGGATAGACCCTGAAACAATAGACCAAATAATTGTGGCTAATGACTTTGGAGATATTATCCCTGATACCATACAAACCGATTTGCTTCCAAGCCTTGCATCAAGAGTTAAGCATCTGCTGAAAATTCAAAATCCAAATTGTATTCCATACGATATCATTTTTGGTTGCCCAGGTTGGATACAGGGAGTAATACAGGCCGATGCCTATATTAAGTCAGGGCTCGCAAAGCGCTGTTTAGTTATTGGAGGCGAAACCCTCTCACGTGTTATTGATGTTTATGACCGCGATTCGATGATTTTCTCCGATGGTGCGGGAGCAGCAATTATAGAGGGCGTTGAGGAGGAACATCAGCGCGGTGTAATATCTACTGCAATGATGTCGCACACCAACGAGGAGGCTTACTACCTGTATCTTGGGAAATCGAATGCGCCTGAGAGCAACCCTAATATTCGCTACATTAAAATGCATGGCAGAAAAATTTACGAGTACTCACTTAACAATGTTCCAGCAGCCATGAAAGCTGCACTCGACAAATCGGGTGTACCCATTGAGCAGGTTAGCAAAATTCTTATCCACCAGGCTAATGAGAAGATGGACGAGGCAATTGTTAAACGCTTTTATAAATTACATGGTATAAGACGTAATGTGGATGATGTAATGCCCATGAATATTCAAGAATTGGGTAATAGCTCCGTTGCAACAATACCAACCCTTTACGACATGATTCTTAAAGGAAAATTAAGCAATCATAAAATTAACCCAAGCGATATACTTCTCTTTGCCTCGGTTGGTGCCGGAATGAATATTAATGCTTTTGTTTATAAGCAGTAATAAATAGAATTGAACATAAAAAAACCACCTAAAAACTGAATGTTTTAGGTGGTTTTTTGTAGTGCTTTAACT
>JAWLEY010000014.1:0-25278 GCA_041685855.1 Perlabentimonas sp.
AAATGTTTTTGTAATTAAAAAAAACAGCTCAACCTCCTTACGGTGATTGAGCTGTTCTACATATCACTAAAGAGGTTATTATTCAACTCCAAGCTCTTTCTTTACAAGAGGCATTATGTCTACGCTTTCGTCTGAAAAGTAAACAACACTTCCAGCGCTTAGGTCAAATACATAAATGTACCCTTCGCGTTTTGCAACTGCTTGTATTGCTTTGTCGGCCTTCTCCATTAGGGGGCGCATCACTTCTCCTTGCATGCGTTGGTAGTCCTGCTGCGCTGTTGATTCAAACTCTTGAATACGCTGTTGAAGTTGTGAAAGCTCTTTTTCACGAGATTCGCGAATGGCATCCGAAAGCGATTCTCTGCGTTGCATGTAACTATTTACCTTGTTGTTATATTCAACGTGTAGTTCCTCAATTTGTTCCGATAGGTCCTGTCCATAAGCATTAAGTTTCACTTCTGCACTATCTCTTTCTGGCATAACCTCAAGAAGTTCCTGTCCATTAATGTGGGCAAATTTTGATTGAGCAAATGTACTACCCGTGAATGCTAGTAGTGAAACAGCACAAATAATTGTAAGTATCCTTTTCATTTTTTTCAAATTTAATTATTATTCAAATATTTCGTTATTAGTTATATCCTAGTTTCTGAAGTACATCGTCGCTTTTATCGTAACGAGGGTTTGTGAATAGAATATTGGCTGAACTAGCCGTATCAAAAATAATTGCAAATCCACCTTCATTCGCCACCTCATCAACAGCATTCGCCACCTGATCCTGAATAGGCTTTATCAATTCTTCTCTCTTTTTAAACAGCATACCCTCTCTTCCAAAATACCTCATCTGTAGTTCTTTGACTTCTCTTTCTCTTTCAATGATTTCATCCTCCCTTTTTTTCTTCATTTCCTCAGTTAAAAGAATCTTTTCATTCTCAAACTCCTGAAACATCTCATCTAGTTTCTTGTATTCTTCCTCAATTTCAGTTTGATACTGCGTGGCAATCTCATCTAGTTGCTCTTGAGCTGCTTTAAAAGTTGGTATTCTGCTTAAAATGTACTCAGTATCAACATAAGCAAACCTTTGAGCCATGGTGGCTGTAGATATTGCTAACAGAAAAATGGAGAACGCTACTATTTTTTTCATGGCTATGAATGTTTTCTAGTTCAAATTTAGCAACAATCCTGCCAATAGTTTGACAGATAAAATTAAATAACGTTAAAAGTCCATACCTATTTTAAAGTGGAACTGCCCTTTGTGAGCATCGGGGTTATGTGGTATTTGATCAAATCCGTAACCCCAGTCAATACCAAGCATTCCAATCATAGGAAGAAACAGCCTTGCACCAACGCCAGCAGAACGGTGAATGTTAAACGGATTAACATCTTTAAAATCATACCAAGCATTACCAGCTTCTAAAAAGCCTAGCAGGTAAACTGCTGCTTGTGCCTGAAGCGTAATGGGGTAGCGAAGTTCTGCAGTAAACTTATTATAAACATTTGCCGCTCTAACGTCCCCAACAGGAGGAGTTAGAGAACCATTATTGTAACCTCTTAGTCCTATTGTTTCTCTTCCGTAAAGGTTGTATCCAGACATACCATCTCCGCCAAGGTCAAACCCTTCAAATGGGGAGTAGCCAATATCTGAGTTGTAGTAACCAAGATAACCAAATTCTGCACCAGTGAAGAGTACCAGGTCGCTAACAAGATTGTGAAACCATTTGGCCTCACCTTTCCATTTGTGGTATTCAATCCATTCATACTTCTCACTTGGGGTAGTTATGTTTGTATAGTCCTTTCCGTTAACCAGTGAGTAGGGAGGGGTAATTTGAAGCGAAACGCTAAAGTTTGAACCTCTCCTTGGATAGATTAGCTGGTCAATGGAGTTTCGCGATAAGGATACCTTATAGCTTAGGTTGTTAGATTGTCCATTGGAAAAAATGAAGTACCCTTGCCAATCGGTCAGGTTGTAATTCTGAAAACTAATCTCATTGTAAAAATTAAACCAGTCATCGGGCCATTTTAACCTTGTTCCAATTCCAATAGATCCTCCTGTAACCTTCATTGATTGGTCGCTTACCTGATACAGCCAGCTGGCAGTATTTTGAATGGTGTGATATAGCGAGAAGGTGAAATTTGTAGGCTTTTTACCACCTAACCAGGGTTCTGTAAAGGTTAGGCTGAATGCTTTATAGTACTTACCATTGGTTTGTGCTCTAAGGCTAAGGGTTTGACTATCGCCAGAGGGGACAGGACGCCAGGCCTTTTTCTCAAATAATCGTCCAATTGAGAAGTTTGAGAATCTGATACCAATAGTACCCACAAACATGTTTGCTCCCCAACCGCCTGATATTTCCAGTTGATCGTTAGCCTTTTCCTCTACAACATAAGTTAGATCAACGGTTCCGTCAGCTGGGTTAGGGATTGGTCTAACGTCAAGCTTCTCGGGATCGAAATGACCAAGGTTAGCCAGCTCCCTAATTGAGCGAGTAATATTTGTTTTGCTGAAGAGGTCGCCTGGTTTAGAGTATAGTTCTCTTCTTATTACGTTCTCATGAGTTTTAGTATTTCCTTGTATGAGAACCCTGTTGATTGTTGCCTGATCGCCCTCAAAAATTCGCATTTCAAGGTCAATGGAATCGTTCTTCACTCTTACTTCAACCGGATCGATATTGAAGAAGAGGTAGCCATCATCCATATACGTTGTAGAAATTGAGTTTTCATCAATAAACAGTCTCTCTTCCAGCAGCGTTTTATCGTAAACATCACCTTTTCTTATACCTAGTATGTTGCCTAGAACTTCATCGGGTATTTTTGAGTTCCCAATCCAGTTAATATTTCTGTAATAATATTTTGGTCCCTCTTCAACCCATATTTTAATGCCTATCCTTTTCTCGTTAACTACATAAACTGAGTCTTTCACAACCTTAGCATCCCTATAACCTTTCTCGTTGTAGTAGTCAATAAGCAATACCTTATCCTCCTCAAAGTTCTCTTTAATAAATTTTGATGATTTAAATATATTCCAGTCTCGCCGATGGGTATTGTCCAGCGCGCGTCTTAATTTTCTGTCGTTAATGTTTTCGTTTCCTACAAAATCAATATCGCTAATTCTTACTTTGGGCCCTTTATCTATTATGAAATTAAGTTTAACTCCATTGGCCATAGCGGTATCGTTCTGTTGATGAATGTCAATGGAAGCGTTCAGGAATGCTTTATCCTTAAAGTGATTTTTTATTTGACGCTTTGCATTTTCAAGAACGTTCTCTGTTGCCTGGCCACCAACACGTAACTTTATGAGTTCGCGGATATCTTTTTCTTCACTGCTCTTTACGCCTGTAATCTCAATGTTGCTTATCCTTGGGAGTTCTTGTAGGTATATATCTAAATATATATCATCACCTTCAATATTTGATGCTGTAATTTTTACATCAGAAAAAAGGCCCTGATCCCAAAGTTTGTTAATGGCGCTGCTAATATCATCTCCAGGAACACTAATTGTGTCTCCCATGTAAAGGCCGCTTACATTGATAATAACATTTGGGTCGAGGAATCGTACTCCAGACACGGTAATACCTTTTAAGTGGTAATCTTTTGGATTACTGTAACTGAAAGGGTTTGATTGCGATAAACCTACAAAAGATGATAGGATAATTACTATGGAGAGTATTGCTCTGTATATCATTGCTGTGTTCCTTGGGTTTTTAATCATAAACTATAACGGAATAAATGGGTCTTAATTATGGTTACTTTAAATTAATAGCTTGACTTGCAAAATTTTTGGCAAATTTAACTAAGAGCATTGTTGGAAACAAGCTAAAATATGATAAAAATTCTTTTTTCTTGAAAAGCACATTAATTATGTAATGATTGGGTTTATGCGGAGAGCTAAATTATTGAAGTTGTTCGCTTATTTTACCAAATCGTCTCTCCCTGCTTTGAAAGCTAATTATTGCTTTATAAAATTCTTCAGCGCTGAAATCAGGCCAGAGTACCTCTGTAAAGTAGAGCTCGGTGTAAGCAATTTGCCAAAGCAAGAAATTACTTAGCCTGTATTCGCCGCTTGTTCTAATAAGGAGTTCTGGATCGGGGATATTTTTTGTGTTAAGATGCTTGGCAAAATCATCATTAGACAGTTGGTTTAAATCCAACTGCTCTTCATTAGCCTTCTTAGCTAATTTTTTAGCGGCTTCTAGAATCTCCCATCTGCTTCCGTAGCTAAGCGCCAATATTAGAGTCATTTTGTTGCAATCTTTTGTCTTCTCCAGCGCAATGTTTAGTTTTTTCCGGACGCTAACAGGCAGTTTCGAGATATTGCCAATGAGCTCAAGCTTAATATTGTTTTTAATTAGGTTATCCAGCTCATTATCTATGGTTGACATAAGAAGCGCCATGAGGGCTTCAATCTCAATTTTTGGACGCTTCCAGTTTTCTGCACTGAATGCATAAAGTGTTAGATATTTTATGCCGAGTTTAGCTGATGCTTCAATGGTTGAGCGAACCGATCGTGCTCCATTTTGGTGGCCATAAATCCTGGGCTTCCCTTTCTGCTTGGCCCATCGTCCATTTCCATCCATTATAATGGCCACATGGCTTGGGAGCTTATCCTTGTTAATCCTGTTTTCTAGTGACATATAAGCGTTTCGTTATTCGTATGCTGGGCAAATTGCGCCTTGGTTAACAAGGCGGTAAGATACGAATAATCCTGCAATTCCAAACCAGTCGTTATTATGAATTATTGATCTAGGTGAGTTGGAGATGTTAACATAACCATCTAGATTGTCGTTAAAAGTTTTATGGATTCTCCATTCCATCCCAACTGTCCATCGGTTCATGGGTGAATATTTCACACCAACTCCCATGGGAATTTGAAAAAGTAGTTCTCCTTCAATATATGCGCCACCTATGCCTAAAACCACATAAGGTGAGAAATTATTGCGCCGTTGTTGCTTTGTGTCAAAAGGAAGAAAACCGATTTCAACAACCCCTTCAAGTTGTGTCATTCGTTTGCTGAAAGAGGGTTTGTTGCCGGGCAAAAAATGATTATCTGGATTATAATCCCCTCTAATATCTCCCATCATTGCTGATAATCTTATGGAGTATAAATCGGAACTATTATGCCTAAAATGCACGCCGCCAGCAAATGAGGGTTGGTAGAATTGTGTGTGAAGGTTGTAATCACCAATGTAATAAGATGATCCGCCAAATGCTCCAATATCATTTTTTTCTTGAGCATATAGTATAGAGGCGGCTAGGACTAGAATTATTGAAAGGCTAAACTTCATTATTTATGTAGAGGTTTTAAAACAAGGAGAATCGTCTTCGTTTAAAGCTACCTGGCCTTTTGGCTCTTTGAATTTTGTAGTTAACCTTTATTATAAGGGAGTAGTAAATGTCGTTATGTTGTCCATATTCCGAAGCAAATCCATCAATATTGTTTGAGGTAGTGTATCTCCCAACCAATTCTGCTCCTAAAGAAATCTTGGGCATAATTACATATTTTGCACCAATACCAACAGGTATAACCATTGCGAAAGACTGTCCTTCAGTAAGTCTCGGGGAGCCTTCCAGATCTTCTAAAGGAGTAGGGGCATAATATATACCACCCACACCTCCGGTTAGATACAAACTAAGCGGTTGTCTAAAGTGACGCAATCCGCCCCTAACCTGCATAATTGAATAGTAGTAATTCTCGTCACTTTCTGGAATTAAATAGTACTCTCCTGATACTGAGAATTCATGCAGTATGGTTCTAAAAGCAAAATTTCTGTTCTCATTAATAGAGTTTGCATCTGTTTGCGTTAGTATGCCTAATGAATATGAGCCTTTGATTTGGGCTGTTTTTGCAACTTGATACCTTGCTCCAAGATGCAGCCCAGGTCTTATTGCCTTAAAGTTAATATCTCTTAACCCAAGCCAGTTTCCTTGTGTGGGTGCCCCTCCAATATCGCCAAAGTAATGGAAGTTAGATATACCTCCAAAAACCTCCAAAGGTGCTCTTTTCCATGCTTGAGCATTTGCTAGCGTAGCGTTAAATAGTATTATGGCTGTAATAACCAGTAATCTCTTCATCCTAAATAAATTTGCATATACAAATGTAAACATAAAAAACTGTAACGTAAAACAGGTATCATAATATTTTTTTATAAAGCAATATAACAATAAGCAATCTACAGGTAAATTAAGTTTTTTAAAAAAGCAGATTATTATCAAATCATGTAACAATCTTTATACCAGAAATTAGAATTGATATTCATATTGAATCACAAAAACACTATAATACTAAGTTAAACAATTTTTTAAAAAAAAGGTTTCTAATTATTGCTTATTTCTATTATCAGCCCCCCACATTAGTTTGTTTCTAAGGGTTTTATAGTAGCTTGAACCTTTTAGCCTCACCAATCCAATACAGAATGGCGCTTTAGAAATCTTAATTACCGTGTTATTGCTAATAACAATTGAACGAGAGTCGAGCGATAAAAGTATTTCACCATCGCGGGTTTCCATCTCAAAAGATAAAATTGAATCGTCTGGAATAATCAGAGGTCTTACCGTTAGGTTATGAGGTGCAATAGGTGAAATAACAAAAGTTTGTGAAAGAGGGCTAACTACAGGCCCCCCAACACTTAACGAGTAGGCTGTTGATCCTGTGGGGGTTGATATAATTATACCGTCGGCCCAGTAGGTGCAAAGAAACTCCTCGTTAATATGTGTATTGATTGTTATCATAGCTGTTCCCTTTTTTTGTATAGTGATATCATTAAGAGCAAAAGGGAACTGCTCAAAAGGGTTGTTATTTAAGCTTAGCTTAAGAGCCGTATGGTTCTCAACAGTGTATTCTCCTTTAAATATCTGATCAATAGCATAAACTATGTCTTTTGATGAGATGTGGGCAAGAAAGCCCAGCCGCCCAAAATTGATCCCTACTACAGGAATGCAAGAGTCCTCAATATACGATACCGATTCCAAAAAAGTTCCATCGCCACCAATGCTTATCATAAAGTTTGCCAGGTGTTTAACCTCGCCTGAGGTTCTAAACACTGCTTTTATTGGGGGCCTGTACCCAATGTTTTTTTCAATAAAATTATAAAATGGAGCATATACAATAACTTCAGCCTGATGCCTCGCTAGCTCATCAAGCAGCAACTCAATGCTTTTTGAGTGCTCACTATCAATCGTATTTCCGTAAAGAGCAATAACCATTAGTTAAGATAATTATTTAGAAGCGGTTAAGTATCTAAAAATTTCATTAGCAAGTTGTATCTATCCTCAAGCAGATCCTCTTCCTCATCGTGCCTCATGAAGGAATTTTTTATAGTATAATCGTACCTGTTGAAAGTTTGAATAATGGATGTTACATTGGTTACATTTAGTTTAAGAGTTAATTCAATTTTTGTAGAATTAGGATTGGATGTAATAAAAGTGCCGAGTATTTTAGCATCATTGCCCTCAACAATTTGGGCAATCTCGGCTAACGAATAATCGTTATGGCTTAACTCGAGTATAACTATACCCCCAGGATTATTTAGTGCAGATAGATTAGTAAAGAAATGGAGAAGGTCCGTTATGGTTATTACCCCTAAATATGCTTTTTTGTGAGACAGGACAGGTATTAGGCTAAGTTTTAATCGAGAGGCCATTGCCATAATTTCAAATACGTGATGATCTTCAAGCACGTAGGGCCTTACTAGCGATAATTGATGATTACCTAGTGGTTCCTCTGGCATATTTAGGTCGTAAATATCATTTTCGGAAACCAGCCCCAAAAATTCCTCATTGTTCACAATGGGTAAGTGCGAAACCTTAAAAATATCCATCCAGTTCAATGCTGAAATACCCGTGTCTGAAGTTTTTAAGGAGGGTACAATGTCCGAAACCATCTCTTTTGCTAACATAATTAAGTTGGCGTTTAAAATTTAAGTTACCTTTGCAAAGTTAACTCCAAAATACATTCTAATGACACGCTTGAGCGTAAATATAAATAAAATTGCAACACTTCGCAATGCTAGGGGTGGTGATATTCCTAATGTGCTTCAGGTAGCCATCGATTGCCAGAGGTTTGGTGCCGAAGGGGTAACAGTTCATCCAAGGCCAGACGAAAGGCATATTCGCTATAATGACGTAAGGGATATTCGACCAATTATTACCACAGAGTTTAATATTGAAGGATATCCTTCCGAAGAATTTACAAACCTAGTACTTGAGGTGAAGCCTCATCAGGTAACCTTGGTGCCAGACCCGCCCGATGCGATTACTTCAAACGCTGGTTGGGATACAAAAACTAATAAGAAGTTACTAAAGGATGTGGTAACTAGCTTCAAGAGTAACGGAATAAGAACTTCAATTTTTGTTGACCCAGATGAGGAAATGGTTAAGAACGCTTTAGACACGGGGGTTGACAGATTGGAACTTTACACGGAGCCCTATGCAACTAATTATTTTAATAACAGAGAAAAGGCCATTGAACCTTTTGTAAAGGCTGCTGAAACTGCAAAAAAACTGGGTATTGGCTTAAATGCAGGGCACGATTTAAACCTCGATAACCTCGAATATTTTATCAGTACAATACCGTGGATACTTGAAGTTTCAATTGGTCATGCCCTAATTGCTGACTCAATTTACTACGGATTAGAGAATACTATCCAAATGTATTTAAGAAAGGTAAAGGGGCGTTAAATATGGAACTTTTCTATAGGGAGCTTGGGCAGGGGCAGCCTGTTGTAATTCTTCATGGGCTATACGGCTCTTCCGATAACTGGATGAGCATAGCAAGAGAGCTTTCAAAGGATTACAGAGTAATACTTGTAGACCAAAGGAACCATGGACAAAGCCCCCATAGCATGAGCCATACATATAACGATATGGCCAAGGATTTAAAAGAACTACTTGATAAGCTGGCGATAGAAAGGGTAAGCCTCTTGGGGCATTCTATGGGAGGGAAAACTGCTACGTTATTTACATCACAGTATCCCGATATGGTTTACAAGCTTGTTGTTGTTGACATACTACCTTTTGCAATGGATGTTAATAGGCACGAGCAGGAGCATGGCAAAATTCTTTCTGCCCTTTTAATGTTAAGACCCGAACTGGCAAGTACAAGAAGTGAACTTGACGCTGCGTTAGCTGAGCATGTTAAGTCTAAACCCATAAGGCAGTTTCTCCTTAAAAATCTTAAGCGAGATAAGGGCGGGGCCTACCAGTGGACACTTAACGTTGAGGCAATAAGCTATAATCTTTCTCACTTAATGGGGGCAGTATTTTCAGCAGATAATAAAAGCACTATAGATGTGCCAACACTTTTTGTTAAGGGAGAAATGTCAGGATATATTCCTAAAGATAGCGAGACGCTATTAGAAGGTATGTTTAGCGATTACAGAATTTCTACAGTGCCAAATTCAGGGCACTGGCTTCATGCCGAAAATCCTAATTTTTTTATTGATGTGGTTGAGAAATTTTTGCAGGGAAAGTAGTTCAACTACCTGAGTTTACTACTGGCCTGCCACCTCAATCTTACTAGTGTCAATTAGTGGTAGATTTTTATAACGAAGAATAAGTTGTGCAACAGCTAGAACGTCCTTCTCGCAATATTTAACTATCCTTTCTAAATCCTTCTCTTTGTAAAAAACTTCGGCAACCTGACTACCATCAATATCATCTTTTGGGGTAGGAATATTAAAGATTTGGGTTAACAAACTTAACGAGGTGTAGTGTTTGTAGTCTCCAAACTTCCATAGTTCCATGGTATCTAAGAATTTAACCTCCCAAGGCTTTTTACCAGCAACGTCGAGTATGGATGGAAGCTTCACCGCGTTTATCAGCATCCTCCTTGCAATGTAGGGGAAGTCAAACTCTTTACCATTATGAGCGCAAAGGTTGGCATTTGGTTTAAGTGAGAACTTCTCAAGCATTAGAGCGAAGCTGGATAATAGTTCCTGCTCGTTATCACTGGCAAATGATTTTACACGAAAAAAATACTCTCCATCTTTTAAAACAATAAATCCGGCAGATATACAAACAACCTTTCCAAATTCTGCATAAATGCCTGCTCTTTCAAAAACATCCTCTGGAGTTTCATCTTCACCAGCTATTCTTTTAGCCTTTTTGTCCCAAAGCTTCTGGTAAGGTTCGGGCATGTCGTTGTAGGCTGGGAACTGAGGAACGGTTTCAATATCGAGAAAGAGTAGGTCTTCAACTTTTATATCATTTATCATAACTAATAAATGTTTTGTGATTGTTATTTTGTTTTGTTGTCAGCAGCGATTTGCTTGCAAGTCATGTTCTTTTCAATTATGGAGGTTAATATGTTTATGGCAACAGAATTATTGCCTCCCTGGGGAACTATAATATCGGCGTAACGCTTTGTGGGCTCAATAAATTGCAGGTGCATAGGTTTAACCGTTTTTTCGTATCGCTCAAGCACCTTATCAATGGAGCGCCCTCTTTCCACAATATCTCGGGAGATTACTCTCGAAAGCCTGTCGTCGGCATCTGCATCAACAAAAACCTTTATGTCCATTAGCTCCCTGAGGTTGGCGTTAGTGAATACAAGTATGCCCTCAATTATTATGATATCTTTTGGGAGAATGGTTATGGTCTCTTCGGCTCTTGTGCAGGTTAAGTAGGAGTATATTGGCTGTTCAACCTTTTTACCCTTCTTTAGTTTACTAATATGATTGCCTAAAAGTTCAAATTCAATGGACGAGGGATGGTCAAAATTTATTTCTTGTCTTTGCTCTAAAGGAAGATGCGAACTATCTTTATAGTATGAATCCTGTGGAATAACAACCACCTCTCCAGGAGGGAAACATTCAATTATTTTTTTTACCACGGTAGTTTTTCCTGAGCCTGTACCTCCTGCAATACCTATAATTAGCATTATTTTAAATTAAATTAGTTAACTTTGTAAAGCATTGTTGGTGCTAAATTACAAATCTTTTGTAGAACTGATAGTTTTTATTCTAACAAGCATATTTTTTCTTATTCAACTTTTGTTTTTATGTTTTGTTATATACATGGTTTAGAGAGTTTTTAGCACGCGTGTTATGGTTTGTTTAAAAAGATTTTAATTAAAAAAGATAGGATATGCTTTACCCTTTAAAATTTAACTCACAACTAAAAGAGCGTGTATGGGGTGGTAATCGTTTAGGAAAATACCTTGGGAAGGAGGTACCCTCAGGTGTTAGGATAGGTGAGAGTTGGGAGTTGTCGGCTGTTCAGGATAATCTTTCCGTAGTAACCAACGGTTTTTTAGCAGGCAATACCATCGAGGAGCTAGTTGAGGTTTACATGGCCGATTTGGTTGGAGATAAGGTTTACAAGAAGTTTGGAATTGAATTCCCTTTACTTATAAAGCTCGTTGATACCTCAGATTACCTTTCTGTTCAGGTTCATCCTGACGATGAGATGGCCGAAAAGTTGCACCATGCATACGGGAAATCAGAAATGTGGTATGTGCTTGATAGCGACCATGACTCCAAAATCGTTTCTGGTTTTAACAAGACTATCACCCGTGAGGAGTATGTTGATATTATGCAAGATGGAAAGTTGGAAGAGTACTTAAAGTATGAGCCTGTAAATCCGTATGACATTGTATTTATTCCTTCGGGAAGCATTCATTCACTCGGGAAGAATATTTTTTTGGTAGAGATACAGCAAACCTCAGATTTAACCTACCGAATTTACGACTGGAACAGGAAGGGTGTTGATGGTAAAAACAGGGAACTCCATACCAAACTTGCTGTAGAGGCAATTAAGTTTCAAGAATCACCACTTGAGACAAAACGAATAGAGCCAAAAAGCAACGAGCCTCAGGAACTTCTATCTTGCCAGTACTTCACTGTTAATAGGCTGGTTTTGAACGAGCAAATTGAACGCGATTTATACACCCGCGATTCATTTAGGGTTTACCTTTGTACCAAAGGTGAGGCAAAAATCAAATGCGACCAGGCAGAGGAGGTTGGCATTGTTAAAGGGGAATTGGTTTTGGTGCCTGCAGAGATGAGCGGAACACGAATAGTACCTAATAATTCGGTAGAGTTACTTGAGGTATATATAGATTAACTTTTTGTTAAAATAAGCCAAATTGAAAACACTAATTAAAGTTTTAAAAAAATTATTGCATAATATTTGATGGTGATTAAATTATTTTTTATAATTTCAAATCTTAATGGATAATATAATATACTTCATTAAGTCAACGCTATCTAGTGAGATGGCATCGAGCGGTTTCCCCCTTATTTATAAAGGGGAGATGAACCATCAGATTATGCGCTCGTTTGCCTTTATGGCTAATAGAAAGATTGCTGAAAAGAAGCTGCCTACTTCAATCCGTAAGCGGGTTTTTCATGTAATGATTGAATGTTTACAGAACATTACCAAACATTCCGATGATTATGATGAAGATGAGCGTCAGATTGGTAATGGACTTTTTATAGTTGGAAAAAACAAGGATTTGTTCTATGTTGTAACAGGCAATCTGGTTAAGAATGAGAAGATTAAGCCTCTTGAAGATAGGCTTATGCAGATTAATAGCGCAGATAGCAGCAAACTTAAGGAGATATTCTTAAAACAAATGATGGAAGGTAAACTTAACGAGAAGGGTGGAGCTGGTTTGGGCCTAATTGACATTGCTCGTAAGTCCGGCAAGAAGCTTTTTTATCATTTTGTACCATACGATAAGAACCGTCAGTATTTTCTGTTGGCAGTTTCAATCCCTTTTAAGCTCCCATCTGATGAGGAAGAAGAGGGAACACAATAGCGAGGTACCATTTGTATTATAATATTTTTGCATTTAACCGTTTTTATATCATGAGGACATTTCTTTTTACAATATCGCTTTTATTTTTAGTAGCATTAGTAGGGGCACAGCCAAAAAATATTGATGCTATAGAGAGCCAGCGCATAGCCGAAAGTAATATAAAAACCATTACCCAGTGGACGCATAGATTCTCCCAGGGTAAGCCAAATCCGGATGGATATAAAACATCCGAAACGCATTACGATAAAAGAGGGAATGCAACCGAGATAATTAACTATCGGTCAAGCGGAAGCATCTCATCAAGAATGCTTTATAAGTACAATGATAATAACCTTAAAACCGAGTATGTGCTTTATCAACTTGATGGTAAGGAACTTAAACTGGCCTACAAGCAGGCGTTTCACTACAATGAAAAGGGACAAAAAACTACTGAGGTTGTTTTTGATGGCATGTCAGCTCACAGGATTACATATAGCTATGATGATAAGGATAGGTTGAAGGAAATTATTAAGCATGGTAGCAGGGGGAACCAGGTTGATGAGCGCTGGAAGTATTCATATGATGGGAATGACCAGGAGATTAAGATTTATAAACCCGATGAGAATCTAGCTGAGATTCACAGAAAGAAATTTGATGAATCGGGAAACTTAATAGAAGACAAACGTTTTGATAGCAATGAGAAAGAGTTGCGTCGTATAACCTATAAGTATAACTCAAAAGGTTGGGAGGTTGAAAAAGCCGAATACTTTTCTGGAGAACTAACAAGCAAGTTAGAGTATAAGCATAATAACATGGGTTTGGTTACCGAGGTTGTTCAGCATAACCCAGATGGCAGCAAGTTTATCCAATCAAAATATACGTACGACGACCAGGGTAATCTCCTTGAAGAGCAGTGGAGTGAGGATAAAACAGAGGACTTCTCCCGTCGTGAGTCAACCTACGATGGTGAGGGTTACGTTGTTAAAACCGATTCTTACTTTGCCCCTTACAGGTATAGAGTACTTTATAAGTACACGTACGATTATTACAAATAATCACAAGTTACCTTATTCTCAAGATTTTAGGTAGTACTTAAAAATTTATAATCATATTTTTTTAATGGATAAGTTAAAGGATTTTAAAACCATATCACCATTCAAACTTGAAGAAAATGTTTTTGATATGCTTCAGGATGAATGGATGCTAATTACAGCTGGGACAGAAGATAAATTTAATACCATGACAGCTGCTTGGGGTAGTTTTGGTATTCTTTGGCGAAAACCCATTGCAGTTATTTATATTCGTCCGCAACGATACACATTCGAATTTACTGAGCAATACAATAATTTTTCGCTCTCTTTCTTTGGCCATGGAAATTACAGAGATGCTCTCTCCTTCTGCGGAACAAAATCGGGAAGAGATTTTGATAAAATTAATGAAACAGGTCTTGCTCCAGCCACTACTCCAATAAACAATATTGCGTTTCAGCAGGCACGCTTAGTTTTTGATTGTAAAATGCTTTATGCCGATAACATTAAGCCTGGCAGTTTTATTGAGAAAGAACTTATTCACCAGATTTATCCTACTAAAGACTTCCACAGGTTTTATATTGCGGAGATTGTAGGTTGCTATCAGCGCTAGAAAACTCATTTTAAAATTGTTATAGTCTTGCTAAACAAGACTATTATCCAATGTGTGATTGAAGTATTTCTTCACAACAGTATTTGTTGTATAGTCATAAATCAATAAACGCTTTATTAATAAGCCAAAATTGAATAGTTTATGAGAATATTTACTAAAACTTTAGCAATACTCCTTTGTCTCTCTTTCCATGTAGCTGCTCAGGAAGGGTTAGATGAGGTGGTTGAACTTCACTCATCAATAGAAGGGGAAGAAACTCCCGCCGATACCGCCGAAATTAAACCATGGAAGTATGGTGGTAATTTTAGCCTAACGTTCAATCAGGTTTCATTAACCAACTGGGTGGCAGGTGGAGAGAATGCCATATCAGGAAATGCTGGTGCTCTTTTTACGTTTGGATATCAGAAGGATAAGGTGAAGTGGGAGAACATTCTTGACCTTGGCTACGGACTTACCCGTCAGGGTGAGGACAAAATGATTAAGAACGAGGATAAGATTGATTTTAGTTCGAAGTACGGTAGGAGAGCTTCAGAACAGTGGTTCTATAGCAGCTTGCTGGGTTTTAAAACCCAGTTTGACGAAGGGTATAAGAGTCCCGATGACGATGAGGTAATATCTAACTTTATGGCTCCTGCCTACTTGCTGGCATCCATTGGTATGGACTATAAGCCCAACGATAACTTTACCCTTTTCCTTTCGCCCATTACTGGCAGAATGACTGTTGTCAATTCTGAGGAGCTAACCAGCCAGGAGGGGGGAGCCTTTGGTGTACCCCAAGGAGAAACATCAAGAGGAGAGTTGGGTGGTTTTGTTAAAGCAATTTACAAGAAAAAATTTATGGAGGAGAAGATTTCATTTCGCACAAAGCTCGAGCTTTTCTCTAGCTATCTTGACAAGCCTCAAAATTTGAATATCGATTGGGAGGTCTCATTGAACCTTAAAGTGGGGGACTACATTACAGCCAGGTTGCAAACACACCTGATTTATGATGAGGATGCGGCAAGAGAAGTTCAGTTTAGGGAGCTCTTTGGATTAGGTTTCTCCTACAATTTTTAATTTTTAACGATTACAAATCCTCTGGCGCAGACCCGCGAATTTCGTCAAGGGTTCTGCGCTCTTTTTTTGTGGGTCGCCCAGTACCCCTCTTTCTGGCTCCCTGAAAGGCCATGAAGCCTGGTTCAAGTTTAGCCAGCTCGTCGTCAGGAGTCATATTCTCAAGGAAATCTGGTACAAGTTTGGCTCCAACTCTGCTTTTAGGAATGTCTTTTACAATGTAGGTGTAAACCACAGGAGGTTTACGAACGGTTATGGTGTCGTTGGGTTTTATCTCTTTGGAGGGTTTGGCCTCGGAGTCGTTTATCTTTACCCTTCCTTTCTTGCATTCCTCAGTGGCAAGGCTGCGTGTTTTAAATATACGCACCATCCAGAGCCACTTGTCAATTCTGGCGTTACTGTTGCTGCTCATGGGTGTGCTATTTATTATTGTATAAATTCATTGTGCGCTCAAGTCCAATGGTACCAAAGCTAAGCACTATCTCAGCAGACTTGGCGCATCGTTCAGGAAGTATCTCTTCCTCTTCAGGTGTCCACTCGCCCAGCACGTACTTAATCTGAGAACCCTTTGGAAAATCGCCACCTATGCCAAACCGAAGACGAGCGAACTCTTGGGTTCCAAGCAGGTCAATTATGTTTCTTAGTCCATTATGCCCCCCGTCGCTACCTCGCTTACGAAGGCGAAGTGTACCTATTGGGAGCGCAACGTCATCAACAACAACCAGTAATCTTTCAATCGGTACCTTCTCTGCTTTCAGCCAGTACGATACGGCTCTGCCGCTAAGGTTCATGTAGGTAGAAGGTTTAAGCAGAATGAAGGTTCTGCCTTTATGCTTTACCTGGGCAATATCGCCGTAACGTTTTGCCTCAAAAACAGCATTGGACGCCCTAGCCAGAGCGTCCAATACATTAAATCCAATATTATGACGGGTGTTGGAATACTCAATTCCAAAATTTCCTAGCCCGGCAATTAGGTACTTCAAAGTTTTACTGTTTATGTCAAAATATTAATGCTACTCTTCTGCAGTTGCAGTTTCTTCAGTTGATTCAGCACCCTCTTCAGCACCTTCCTCTTCAGTACCCTGAGCACCTCTTGCAGCCCTGGTTAGCTTAACATTTGCTACAACGGTTGATTTTGGTTCAACTATATCAAAGTTCTCAAAAGAGAAGTCTTGTACCTGTCTGCTCTTTCCTAATCCTAGGTCGGTAACATCAACCCTTAGTACTTCTGGAAGATCTTTTGGATAGCCACAAACTCTAATTTTACGTGCAATAAGCGATAGTTTACCACCTTGCTTAACACCCTCAGATGAACCTACAAGTTTAACAGGTAGAGCAAGGGTAAGCTTCTTGTCTTCAAACACTTCAAGGAAATCGATATGAAGCACTTTGTCAGTAACAGGATGGAACTGGAGATCCTTAATTATTGCTTTGTACTTCTTCTTACCAAGATCAATGTTTACAATGTGGATATCTGGAGTGTAGATTAAATCCTTGATATCTCTTTCTTTTAACGTTATCATAACGTTCTCTTTTCCACCGTAAATAATGGCTGGTAAAGCACCTTCTCTTCTGGTCTGTTTTGCAAATTTCTTGCCAGTTTCGGTCCTCAGCGAACCTTTTACTTGAATCTCTTTCATTTTTATGTTAATTGTTTGTTTGTATAATTGACGCTACTCAGGGCTGCCCCTCGGTTCTATCAGCCCCCCATCGCGCCATTACCTATTATTGCTGAGGGGAAATTTCGGGGTGCAAATATAGTAAGACTTGGTGTAATAAAAAAACAAAAGTTTATGCTATATTATAAACTTTTCGCTGATTGACTGGAAGTTGTAAACCTTATCAATAACATCGGCAAAAAGATCTGCAACCGATAGCACGCGTATCTTGCTAGTGTCTTTATCTTTCCTTAGTGGGATTGTGTTAGAAACAACCAGCTCAGTTATTGATGACTCAGCAATTCTTTCGTAAGCTGGGCCTGAAAGTACGGGATGAGTTGTACAGGCTCTTACACTTTTTGCCCCCATGTCCATCATCATGTTTGCTGCTGCGGTTAGGGTCCCGGCTGTATCTACCATGTCGTCAAGTATAACAACATTTTTGCCCTCAACATCACCAATGGCTGTTAAATGTCCTACTTGATTTGCTTTTTCTCTGGTTTTATGGCAGATAATAAGTGATGCATCAAGGAATCGTGCGTATGCATTGGCTCTTTTTGCACCTCCCATATCAGGGGCAGCAATTGCAATGTTATCAAGGTTAAGGCTTTTTATGTATGGTACAAAAATGGACGAAGCGTATAGATGATCAACGGGTACATCAAAGAAACCCTGTATTTGATCGGCATGCAGATCCATTGTCATAACCCTGTCAACTTTGGCAGCGCTAAGAAGGTTTGCCACCATTTTTGCTCCAATGGACACCCTTGGCTTGTCTTTCCTGTCTTGCCTGGCCCATCCGAAGTATGGTATAACTGCAACTACTTTATAGGCCGATGCTCTATGTGCTGCATCAATCATTAGTAGGAGTTCGAAAAGGTTGTCGGTGGGAGGGTAGGTTGATTGTACTATAAATACTGTTGAGCCTCTTACGGATTCGTCGAACGAAGGCTGGAATTCACCATCGCTAAAATCTGTAACTGTAGATTTTCCTAATTCTGTTCCGTACTGCTTGACAATCTCTTTGGCTAGATAGTTGGAGTTTCGGCCCGAGAAGATTTTAATGCAATTATTTTTTTGCATGACAAATGTAGTTTTGCGCGCAAATTTAGTTGAAATTGCGGAATGGATAAAATAAAACAGCTAAGTTTAATAGCATTTATTATGTGGTTTTTTATGTATTGTTTTATGATATTGCAACACTTTAGTGGCTTTGCTATAGCTTTATCGATGCGTTAATCTCTTCAATGTAATTTAAAATATCTTCCCTTCCGGTTCTTTTTACGGCCGAGCAGGTAAATATTGGGGGCAACTTCTCCCATGTTTCGTAAAGAAACTTTTTGTACCTGGCAATAGAGCTGTTTAGTGCTTCGGAGTTAAGCTTATCGGCTTTGGTAAAAATAAGTGCGAATGGTACTTGATTACTTCCGAGCCAATTTATGAATGTTGAGTCAATTTCCTGTGGTTTTAATCTGGAGTCAACCAGAACGAAAAGGCAATGGAGACTTTCCCTGTTCATTATATATTTGGTAATCATTTCGGAAAAGACCTGTCGCTTACTCTTTGATATCTTTGCATACCCATAGCCTGGGAGGTCAACAAGGTACCATGATTTATTAATCTCAAAGTGATTAATTAGTTGGGTTTTTCCGGGTGTGCCCGATACCTTAGCCAGAGTCTTAATTCCGGTTATCATGTTAATTAGCGATGATTTACCAACATTTGACCGACCTATAAAAGCGTACTCAGGCAGCTTTGGATCAGGGCACGTGTCATAACTTTGGCTGCTTTTAATAAAATTAGCTGATCGGATTATCATAATTATTTTCTTTTTATGAGCAGGGAGCATCTATTGTTGGCTTTGAGCCAGAAATTTAATTGTTGGGGTTTTTATAAAAAGACCCAGACTGCCAAATGTAATGCAAATGTATGACAAGAATCAGCTAAACTAAAAGAATTATTTTAAAAAAATGGAAGCAGATATTTTGGATTATCAACAGAGGTTTTATTTATGGTTTTGTGCGAACCGTTCAACCTCTCTGAAAACCCTTAAAAAGTTTCCTCCCCAAATTTTCTGGATTTCCTCCTTGCTGTAACCTCTACGCAACAACTCAACTGTAATGTTAGTCATTTCGCCAGCATCAAAGCATCCCTCAATGGCACCTCCTCCATCAAAATCGCTACCTATTCCAACGTAATCAATACCAATTGTTTCTACAATATGATCAATATGGTCAACTAAGTCGGAGACTGTTGCCAAAATGGGTGGAAACTTCTCATCAAGCGCGTACCACTCATCAACAGCCTTCTCTCTAACTTCGGGCGATAAGTTTTGAAAATTGTTGTATTTGTCTCTTAGTGCGTTTCTTGCGCTGTCGCGCTTTGGTTGCGGCTCTGATTCTTTAACATAGCTGCTAAGAAGGCAAACCTGTATGACCCCACCGTTTTGGGCAAGCTTTTTAAGCATCTCATCGTTAAGGTTGCGTGGATGGTTGCAGATTGCCCTGGCATTGCTGTGCGATGCTATTATGGGCATCTGGGTATGCTCCAAAACCTGATTAAATGCATCATCGGAAATATGGCTTACATCAATCATCATTCCCAGGCGGTTGAGTTTTTTTACAACCTTGCGTCCGAAGGAACTTAGGCCATTGTGCTCAGGTCCATTGGGATCGGTTGATGAGTCACAAATGTCGTTATTGCGAGTATGCGATAATGTTAAATATCTGGCACCTAGGTCGTAATATTGCTCTAGTCTTGTAATATCCTTACCTATTGGATATCCATTTTCAACACCTATATAAATGGCTCGCTTCCCTTCCTTTTTTAGTTTTTCTGCATCAGAGGGAGAAGTGGCAACGGCTGATCTGTCGGAATGTTTTTTTGTGCTTTTGTGAATTGATTCAAATATACTTAGAGCCCTGTTGTGAACTTCGTCATATTTATTAGGATTCCTATCATCTTGTCCAATAAATACTGCAAAGAATGCCGCATCTAGCTTTCCCTCTTCCATCTTTTTTAGCGTAACCTTGCCGCGTGATTCGTTATTGCTACCATTAAAATCGAAATTTTCACGAGTAAGTAGCAAAGGGGTATCGGTATGAGAATCAATTGTTATAATGCTTTCGTGGAGTTCCAACGCTTGTTTTAAAAGTTGCTCGTCGTTTTGCTTTGTCGTATTTGTGCATGCTGTAGCCAGTGTGGCAAGCACAATTAGTGAGAATAGTTTTTGCATGGTATTTGTTTTGTGGTTTTCCCTTTTTATGATGAATTTGATAGTAAAATCGACTAAGGGTTTAAAATTATGCTTTTTGTTTGTGTTGACGTTGAAAGATTTGCATTAGAGGATGTTTTTTGATAAAAACAGAATGAATAACCAATTCATTTCAATGGATTTTAATTATTTAGAAGAGCGGCTACCAAGTTGAAATCAAAAATAAAAAGGGGCTACTCTCATTTTATGAAAGTGGCCCCTTTAAAATTATTGGAACTGTACTGCTACTTTGTTGTGAGTTTGATTCGGATTCCTATTTCATCGTGTATGAAATTATCTTTTAGGTCGGCAAAAACGGATTTGGAGCCGTAGTTAACATTCCATTCGGTTCGGTTAATAACAAATTGTGGGGTTGTGGCATCAACCACACCATTATTGATGCTGATTTTAGCAGGAAAATTAACTGTTCGTGATATACCACGCATGGTTAGGTTACCCTCAATGCGGTGTGTTGGCAGTACCTCCTCATACTCACTTGTACTATCCTCGTATGAGGTAACTTTTGAGAATTTGAACTCTGAAGTTGGGAATGAGTCGGTAAGGAAGAAGTCGGGAGACTTAAGGTGATCAATAAGTTGCTTGTTCATTTTTGGGTCCTCAATGTCGTTAACTACAATGGAGTTCATATCCATGGTAAATTTGCCCCCAATCAGATTGCCATCTTTAAGGTATAAAGCTCCCTCTTTTATAGATAGTGTGCCAAAGTGTGTTCCTGTAGGCTTGGTTCCAAGCCACTCTATTGAGCTTTTATTTAGATTTACATTTATCTTTTCAGCATCTTTAGGTATATCTATGCTGGTAGCATCTGTTGATTTTACTTTTTCACCCTCGGGGCTTTGCATGCAGCTGCCTAACAGTAAAGTTAACGCAACCAATGGGATAAGTTTAATTTTCGCTTTCATATCTAATAGTATTTGTGGTTTATAATAACAAAGGCTTGATTTTAATACGTAACAGTATTTTGTTCAAATTGTTTGCAGATTACTTAAACCATTTTTTTAGATAGACGATTATTTATCAAAATTATAGTCTGATAAATTAAACCGATCAAGCAAAGACTTATCATTAATCTCTTTAGATAGCGATTCTATTGTTTCAATAGGTACTTGAAAAAGGTCGAGAATAAGAAGGCCGTCAAGGGCATTGTTGAATTTTGGGTCAACGTTAAAGCCAATAATTTTTCCATTGAGTTTAATATACTTCTTTAGTAGAACAGGCATTCTAAAATCCTCGGATTCAATATCCTGAATAAATTTATCCAGCTTGTTAATATCGTTACTCTTTTCAAAAATAACCTCCATATCCTCCTTGCTAATGGGTACCCTAAATTTATGCCTGGGAGATATTAGCCTTGCAAATTCGTGATCGTAGTAGTTTGTTTTTAGGAAGTTGATAATTAGTCCTTTCGAAAAATTTGAGAATCGGTTAGAAATGCTAACAGGGCCGATTAAGTATCGGTACTCTGGGTTTTTAATGAGGAAGTAGAGAATACCTTTCCAAAGAAGGAACAGTGGTAGAGGTTTGCGCTGGTAATCTTTAACAATGAAGGACCTGCCTAGTTCAATGCTTTCTTGAAGAACACTCAGAAATGCGTTATCAATCTTAAAGAGTGTTTGTATGTAAAATCCCTTTTTTCCGTATCGTTCCAAAATTTCTTTACCCTTACCAACCCTGTAAGCACCAACAATCTTATTCTTTTCCTCGTCCCAAATAAATAGCTGGTTGTAGTAAAGATCAAACTCATCTATATCAATTCTACGGTTTGTTCCCTCTCCAATTTCTCGGAAGGTGAGCTCTCGGAGGCGTCCAATTTCCGACATAATGTTAGGAACGCAGAAGGAAGGCACACAGAAAACGCAAAAATTCTTGCTTTTGAAAAGTAGGTGTTCATCCCTAACTGATTCTATTTCACTTTCAATAAGCTCTTGAGGTACTGCTGTTGCTATTTCTTCTGGTTTTGCGTTAGCTTTATGCCGATAGTTAAAGAATTTCTTCACTTCAATAGATGAGCCCAGGGCGTATGTTTTTAGACGAAGGAAGCGGCCAAATCTGGCAATATCTTTAAATTCCTGCTGCTCCTTAGGCATTATTGGCAGCCCCATCCGTAGTTTAACTAATTTATTCTTTTTATTAAATAGCTCCGATGGCAGCTTAGCGGTTCGGAGCATGGGGTGAATTAAGCCTAAAATATGGAACAGCCTGCTGTTTGTGCCTTTAAAGTATACGGGTATTATTGGTACCTCCATTTTTTTAATAAACTTTACAATGGATTCATTCCACTGCTTGTCGGCTACGCCAGGAGATTCAGTATTGTAGTATGTTGAAACCTCCCCGGCGGGAAAAATACCAAGGGGCATTCCATCTCTAAGGTGTGAAAGGGCATTCTTTATTCCTGCCACGCTCCCTGATGTTTGAGAGGCGCCCTCAAAAGGGTCAACTGGAATGATTGAGTCTTTCAGAGGATCAATTCTTCTAAGTAGAAAGTTTGCCATCACCTTAAAGTCGGGGCGAAGCTCTTGAATTATTTTTAGAAGAATTATTCCATCAATCCCACCGTATGGATGGTTTGAAATAATTATAAAGGGGCCCTCTTTGGGAATACGTTTAAGCTCTTCGGGCGAAATTTCGTACTTAATATCAAGTCGCTCTAGCAGTTTGGTTAAAAACTCTATCCCTTCAAGGTCACTTATTTTTGCATACTCGCTGTTTATCTTGTTAATTTTTAAAAGAGACATTAATAGTTTTGCAATACTTTCCCCACCAATGGTATTAAGTCCCGCTGCTTTTTTAAAATCCTTCCTATCAACAAGTTTCATTATTTTTTGAATTTAATAATTCCTTACTCTGCGTTTGTTTAATACAACCTGCAATTTACTTAAAAATATCATACAAATTCCTATAAGTGCATGGTTCATTAAACGTATTAATGTTGTAATTTGCTCTACAGGCATTTGGAGAAATTTTATTAATAAACTTTTATTATTCTCGGTAATATGTTAAATAAAATTGCTCTTTATAGCTAAAGCTATAATGCAAACCATTAAATTTGCAATTAAAATTCAATTAATAACTAAAAAATTAAACATGAAAAGATTAGTTGTTTTGCTTTGTCTGCTTGGTGTTAGCGCAAGTATTTTTGCCGACAGATACGTAGCCAGGCATGAGGACATAAAAACGTTCCTCGAAACTACCACATACGTTGTGCTCGAGAGTAACCCTATGTCTGAGTACAATATAAAGATTAAGAAGGCGGTAGAGAAATCCTGGGATATTACTCCTTACAAATTCATTAAAGCCTCAGAATTTGAAGAGATGCGTCATGATATTGATAAATCCTTTCTGGTTCAGCTAAAGGTTAAGTTTGATCGTGACAGGCTAAATGCAACCTACAATTTCCTTTGTGTTGTTCTTGGTGCGGCGGTTGATAACCACACCGATCTTCCCGATATTGCATCTATTCCCTTGAGTTACGATAAAGTACCCGAGGAGAATTATGCATACAAGCTTGAGAGTCTTATTCGATTTACTCAGGAGCATATTAAAATGCTAAATAATAACCCCGATAAGATTCATTCAGACATATTTGACCAATACAATAAGAATAGAAAGGAAACTCGAGAAAAGGAACTTTGGCTTTTAGAGCGAGACATTGACAAGGATATTAGAAGTTTAGTTGATATCCGCAGGGTGTATCCACATACAGTTAAAATTGTATCTGAAGAGGATATTGAGCAGGCTATTACTGAAAAAAACAAGGATGTTGTTTACCTGCATAAGGTGGGACCTGAAGGAACACGTCTTCAGGCTCGTTGCTACAAAATCCTTATTGGTGCAGGTGACGACCAGTTTTACTATTTCGATTATCATATGATAAACAAACGGAAGGGAGATGGTTTCCTAAAGAAGGATTTTAGAAAAATTCGATAGTTTTTTCTTCACAAACCATTGTGAGCATTCATCTGCAAAAAAATGATGCTTGCAATGGTTTTATTGTAATTGCAAATCAAGAATTGATAAAAAATGATAAGAAGGGTTTTAGTAACAGTTTTATTTACGTTTATATCTATTGCAATAGTAAAAGCACAAGGGCCTTACCCAACAGCGCAGCAGGTAAAGGAGTTTGCCAATTCTAAACTTTTAGTAATTGCAAATAGTGGCGATGTTGCCTTCGATGCCAGGCTCCGAAAAGCAGTGCAGGAGTTCTGGAATATTACTGAATACAAATTTATTGACGGCAAAGAGTTCGAAAAAGAGAAAACCAATCCTGCAAACTCGTTCTTAACTACAGCATCAATTCAGTTTGATAGGGATGCTGATGATAATAGCTACCAGTTTATTTATATACTATTGCCACACCCAACTGGCGAACTTAGCGAAATGCCTGTTGTTGCGCAGGTTCCTTTTCAGAGTTCAACTATTGGAAGCAGCAAAAATCTGCATAAAACGGGGATGCTGGTTAAATTCCTGCAAAAATATGCTGAGGATGTTATAGATAGCGACGGGCATAAAAGGTACCGAAAACTAAAATTCTTAAACAAGAGTATTAAAGAGCTTAAGGGTAAAACCCTCGTTTTTGCTGAGAGTCAGGTTGATTCTGTATTAAGAGATAATGAGAATTTTGATAAGGTTTATAAGAATGAATGGAGAATGGTTAGTGAGGACGAGTTAGAAAAGGTAATATCAGAAGCAAAAGAGGATGAGGTTGTTTTACATTCGGTAGCATCAAACGATGATAGTGAAACAGGCAGATGCTTCAAAATGATTATTGAACCCTCAACAGGCAAGGCTTATTATTATAAAACACACAAGATAAACAATAAGCGACCACCAGTATTCCTAAAGCGCGATTTTAGGAAAATTCGATGGTATCCATTCCACTGGTTGTAAAGGAAAAATCTTCTAATTATTATGTATGGGCCGTA
>JAWLEY010000182.1:0-5743 GCA_041685855.1 Perlabentimonas sp.
TCCGTTTTATTGAGTTTAGTAGAGATGTTTTTTCGTATTGCTTCCTGGCCTATTAGCGCTGAGCGCTGTAAAAACATTTTTTCTTTACTTGCGCTTTTTGCAATAAGCGGGGCAAACCGATTAAGAATTTGCGAAACGGATTGCTTGTTATTTGTGATGGTTCTTTCAACGCTTGCCCTAAATTTATCTTTAGAATCTAGCAGCCAGTTCTCAGCATCATCAAAAAATTCTAATAAAAATTCAGCAACGGCTGTAGGGGTTTTAAGGCTGGTGTGCGCAACAAGGTCGGCTACTGAAACATCCTTCTCGTGTCCTATGCCTGTAATAATAGGTATTGGGAATTGGGCAATGTGGCTTGCCAGTAAATATTCATCAAAGCAACCAAGGTCAATCTGCGAACCTCCTCCTCGAATAATTACAACTAGGTCCCATGTTTTTGGGCTTTCGTAAACCTTATTCAAGGCATCAATAATCGAATCTTCTCCTCTGTCGCCCTGCATAATAGCGGGGAATAGTTCATGCTCAATTGAATAGCCTTCAGTGTTACCATCGAGTTGATGTATAAAGTCCTGAAAACCAGCAGCAGTAGGTGATGAGATTATTGCAACTCTTTTTGGAAGCACAGGAAGGTGCAGCGCTTTGTTCATCTCGTAAACACCGTCAGCAATAAGGGTGTTTATTGTTTGTTGTTTCTGTTGCTCAATATCTCCAATGGTGAATGTTGGGTCAATATCTTTAATGGTAAGCGATAGCCCATAAACCGGATGATAGTTTACATCACAGTTTATAAGTACCTTTATCCCCTCGCTTAAAGTTCTGTTTGTTGAGGTTTCAAAAAAAGGCTTAATCATTCTATAGGTCCACGACCATATTATTGCTCTAACTTTGGCCTTTGGTTTACTGCTATTCTCATCCTTCTCGGCCAGTTCAAGGTAACAGTGTCCGGCTCGGTTCTCTTTTAATTCACTAATTTCGGCAACAACCCATTCGCTAAAAGGGAAGCTGTTGTCTAATGCGTCTTTAATCTTTTTGCTGAGTTCGAAAAGCGACAGCTTATCTCTTATACTCATATAATATGTATGTTGCTATTTTTTTATAACAATTTTCTTGTCCATGAATTCAACAATATCACCGTCTCTAAGTTTAGCTCTTTTTCTGTGCTCAACTTTACCATTTAACAGAACCTGCTCATCTTCTACCAGCATTTGTGCCTCTCCACCGCTTTGTGCAATTCGCATTGTTTTTAGAAGTTGAATTAGTGTAATGTACTCGCTTTTTAAGTTAAAAATTTCCATAGTAGTTCCAATTGTTTAAAATTAGACCGCAATTTACTAATTTATCCCCATCCATTTTGTGGTTAACATGTATTTCAATATGTAAGTTTAGTCATGTCACCATAACAGTCAAATTCTCAGAGTTTAAATTTAGCCAAACACATAAAATAGGGTTATATTTGTATTTCACTAGCAAATTTGTGTTATAATTTTGGGAACATAAAAATAAGTTTTGATGATTGATAACAATGGGTTTTTGTGAAGTTTTAACGGAAAAACAAGTTCGGGTTAAATGTTAATTTAACTTTATTTGTTTCCTTGTTAAATAGGAATATGTTATAGTAACGTAGATTATTAAAATGTTTCAAGATGAAGGTTTTTACGTGTAAACAAATTAAATCTATTGATGCTTACACCATAAAGCAAGAGCCTATCTCTTCTGTTGATTTAATGGAGCGTGCAGCTAATTCTTTGCTTAAGTGGATAGTAGCTAGGTATTCTTCAAAAACTCCATTTCTCATCTTTGCAGGCCCTGGCAATAATGGGGGAGATGGCACAGCACTTGCCCGTTTAATGAGCGAAATTGGTTATAACGTAAAGCTCTTTTTGTTAGGAGCAAAGAGCTATTCACCCGATCATTCAGTAAATATTAAACGATTAGAACTACAGGGGTATATTTCACCAATATATATAAATAGCATAAACGATTTACCATTAATCACTAAAGGATCAGTTATTATTGATTCACTTTTTGGCTCGGGTTTATCAAGGCCTCTCGCTGGCATGGTTGTGAGTATAGTTAGTCATATAAATGCATCCAGTGCTCATGTTATTTCTATAGATATTCCATCTGGGCTTTTTGGAGAGGATAATCCTTTCTCAAATACCAATCCGGTTGTAAAGGCCAATTGTACACTTTCCTTGCAGTTCCCAAAATTGAGTTTCTTTTTTCCTGAGAATCATCCTTATGTAGGAACTTGGTACGCTTTGGATATTGGCCTGCATCCTAGAGTTATTACAGAAACTAGAACCCCCTACCGTTTTATAAATAAAAGGTTAGTTCAGACGCTCCGAAAGTATCCCGCAAAATTCGATCATAAAGGAACAAAGGGTCATAGCCTTATTATAGCTGGGAGTAAGGGAATGTTTGGTGCTGCCGTGCTTAACGCTTGTGCTTGTCTTAAAGCAGGCGCAGGTCTCATAACGGTTCACGTTCCAAGGCTGGGGCAGGAAATAATCCACCAAAGTGTTCCTGAAGCTTTGGTTCAAACTGATGATAATGATAATTACTTCACCAGCGTTTCAGATTTAGCAAAATATTCAGCCATAGGTGTAGGCTCTGGGTTGGGGCAGAATAGTAAAACTATAAAAGGCTTTAGCGATTTAGTTTCAAGCGTTAAATGCCCATTGGTTATTGATGCTGATGGGTTGAATATTCTTTCACAATCGCCTGAACTTTTCTATAAACTCCCCAAGAATACAGTTATTACCCCTCATATTGGCGAGTTTAATAGGTTGTTTGGCAATTCTGAGAATGGTTATAGCAGATTAATGCTGGCTATAAGGAAGGCTGTAGAATACAAAATAGTAATAGTGATTAAAGGGTCACACACACAAATTACTACACCTGATGGAAGTGTTTATATTAATAGTACAGGTAATCCGGGTATGGCTACAGCTGGAGCAGGTGATGCTTTAACCGGAATGGTAGTTTCTCTACTAGGGCAAGGATATTCATCTGTTGATGCATCAATTCTAGGTGTTTATTTACATGGACTGGCTGGAGATTTTGCTTCTAAACAAATAAGCGAAGAATCCATTAGTGCTACAGATATTATTAATAGTATTGGTCAGGCATTTAATGATTTGTCCTAACTTTAAAATGATGTTTACTGCTTCTGATAAATAGTAACAATTAGCTGCATTTTTTAACCAGTTCCGTTTCATTTATCTATATTTGTGTTGTTTTTTTACATTGTATAAGGTATTAGACAAATATATTATCAATATGAGAAATTTTAATATAGTTTTATCAATCCTGCTAATTGTTGGTGTTGTATCATGCTCAAAGCAAACAACTACTGTTTCACCAATAAATCAGGTTTCTTCTCTATCTTCCAAAGGCGTAGTTTATGCATTACCCAAAACAAGTTTTAATGTAGATATAAAAACTACCCAAACAACCATTATCCCTGGACCATACGCAAAGTATGCACAAAAATATTTAGGTATTGAAGATGTTCCAACAGCTAAAACAAGCAATTGGGAGATATCCAATATCTCCTTAAATGCTTATACCGAACCCGATATGGATGCTTTATATGTAATTGAACCAGCATCTGATTTCTCAATAGACTATCTTGCATTAACCAGCAAAGGTCTAATTATCCCAATTTCAAATGCTAGTTTTTATGGTGCCGATCAGCAGTTTACTTCAATTTCTACAATTCAAGAAAGAGAAGAGTTCACAGATTTATCGGCAACTCCTTTCATTGCGTCGGAGCGAACAACCCATTATTCAAGAGTTTTTAAGGATAGCACGTATGTACGAGTACCTGTTCACAAAAATGTAGTTGTTGAAAAATCTCTTGAAGAGAAAGCCAAAGAGGCCGCCGATTTTATATTTTCTTTAAGAAAAAGACGGTTTGAGCTAATTTCAGGCGATGCTGATTTTCTTGTTGAGGGCAAAGCGGTAGAAACTGTATTTAATGAGATTGATAGATTAGAAAAGGAGTATCTTGATCTTTTCATAGGTAAGAAAATAGTAAGACAAGCGAGCCATCAGTTTAGCTATACGCCCAGTTCCGATCACGATAGTGCCTCAATTCTTTTCCGATTCTCTTCAAGTCGGGGAGTGCTCCCTCCTTCAGATCTAAGCGGTAGCCCAGTGCTTATTTCTTTAACAGATAAAGCTGATTGGCAAGATGTAAATCTATTCAACCAGCTATCTATGGAGAAAGATGAAATAAACCCTGGGTCTGTTTACTATAGATTGCCAGTTCCTGCAATTGTTAAAATCAGCGATTCTAACAATGAGTACTGTCTACAAAAACATACAATTCTTCAACTTGGCCCAGTTGTCAGGATGCCTGCAAAGTTTGTTGTAACTGATAAAAGGTCGAGTAATATTATTTTCCCAAAAGTGGAGGAATAGTTATTCTGTTGCCTGAATTTTCCCTTCGAATGAACTGTTAAAGTCCTCCCAGCTAGTAGTTTTATAATGATCCTCGCTAAAGAACACAAGTATAGGTTCTATTTGCGTTGGGGTCATGTATCCAGGTACGGCTGTTAATAGCTGGTTGTTCTCATCCAAATATGCAACCGATGGATATGACATTTTTCCCTGAAGTAGGGCTGCCGCTAAATCGTGGGGGCTTCTGCGTCCGTTGCTTGTTTTTTCAAAGACTTTACCTTGAAACTCAATTTTTTCGTCAGTTTCAGCATTGAACTTCACAGGATAATAGTTATTATTTAGGTAATCAGCTATATCAGGGTGGCTAAAAGTTTTCTGATCCATAACCTTGCACCAGCTACACCAATCGGTGTACAAATCAATAAATATTTTTCTGGGTTCTTGCTTGTTAAGCTCTACGGCTTCTTCAAAAGTGTACCATTTTACTTCGCCATCACCTTGCTTTTGTGAGTGAGCATTACATCCAAATAGCGCTAAACCTAATAGCACAAATAGTATTTTCTTCATAACCAACAAATAATTAATTAAATGTATAAATGCAAATATACATAAACATGAATAAAACAAATCATCTATTAAACAAACCTATCATAAAAATGTTGTCAATATGATTATTTATCTCTTTTAACACTGCTTATATCAACATGTTCACAATAGTATTAAAAAGGGTTAATACTTCGTTTCGCTACAATAAAAGTACTATCTTTATGAGCACAATTTTATTAATCGATTAAATAGAATAATGTTATGAGCAATCAAATTCTCAATCTAGAGCCAAAACCTCTTTGGAAGCACTTCTACAGTTTAACCCAAATACCCCGCCCATCAAAGCACGAACAGGCCGCTGTTGATTTTGTTGTTAAGTTTGGCGAGGAGCACGGATTAGAAACAATTGTTGACGAGGTTGGCAATGTTGTTATTCGTAAACCCGCCACACCAGGCATGGAAAATCGTAAAGGTATTGTACTTCAGGGGCATCTTGATATTGTTCCTCAGAAGAATAGCGATAAGCAGCACGATTTTGAAAAAGACCCCATTGAGGCATATATTGATGGAGAGTGGGTTACGGCCAACGGTACAACCCTTGGTGCCGATAATGGCATGGGCGTTGCTGCTGCACTTGCTGTGTTAGAGGACAAAAGCCTAGAGCATGGACTTATTGAAGCTCTTTTTACAGTTGATGAGGAAACAGGCATGGGCGGTGCTTTCGCTTTAAAACCAGGAATGCTAAAGGGAGATATTCTGCTTAATCTCGACTCAGAGGACGAAGGCGAAT
>JAWLEY010000183.1:0-5698 GCA_041685855.1 Perlabentimonas sp.
AATGGCATTAACATTATAGAAAATTACCGGGTGCTTAAGGTAATAAATATGGATAGCGGATTGCCGAGCAACTTCACATTTAATGTTCATATTGATGATGAGAACGTGTACTGGGCTTCATCAAATGATGGCATATTTAGGATAGAGAATGATCAGAACATATTTATTTTCAATACAGAGAATGGGCTATTTGATAACGTTCTATTTGATATTCTTGAAGATGAGCATGGGTATTTCTGGGTTCCCTCTGATATTGGAATTGCCCGCATTTCCAAAGAGCAACTGAACAATTTTGCCAAAGGAGAGGCAGATGAGTACTCGTATAGCATATACGACCGAAGTGACGGCATGAAAGCATCCCGATGTATTGGGGCAACCAAATCAATAAAAACAACCAATGGCAATTTGGCTTTTACAACTAGCGGTGGAGTAGCCTTTGTTAACCCCAGTAATATCCATCAGGATAAAGTTTTGGTAAATCCTGTAATAGAAAAAATTATTGTTGGCGAGAAAACTTTTAAATCAAATGAAAAAATTGAAGTTTTACCATCCAACGATCATATTAGCATTCATTTCACTGCCTTTAATTTTAAATTATCTAAGAAAATCGCATTTCGATACAAATTAAGCCCTTTTGATAATGAATGGATTAAATCAGAAACAAACCGAACAGCACGCTACACAAACTTACCTCCAGGAGAATACACATTCCATGTTCAATCATCATTAGACAAGCACACGTGGGGTAAAACAGTCAAAGCATCTATCATTGTCCACAGAAGTTGGTGGCAAACCTGGTGGTTTATAGCAAGCATGGCCCTATTCTTTAGCATGCTACTATTCTTAATTTATAAAGCCAGAACCTACACAGTAAAAAAACAGAAGCAGGAATTAGAGAGGTTGGTTAAGGTGAGAACAGCTTTAATAGCAGAACAAAAAAGAGAACTTGAAAAACAAGCCGAGGAGCTTGAAAAACTATCAATAGTTGCAAGCCATACTGATAACGCAATCCTAATAACATCTCCCGAAGGTGATATACAATGGGTTAACGAATCGTTTACAAGAATATACGGGTACACTGTTGAAGAATTTATTGAAGAAAAACATAGCAACCTAGCTAAGGTTAGCAAAGATCCTAACATACAGCAAATTATTAAAGAAAGTATTGAAACCCACCAACCCACCAGCTATACCATTGAAGTTTCGGCAAAAGACGGTGAAAAGATATGGATTCAAACATCACTAACACCAATAAAGAATGAGGCTGGCGAAGTTATCTCAATTGTTGCCATTGATTCCGATATTACGGCATTGAAAAAAGCCGAACAGGAAATGATAAATATGAATGACGAGATTGTAACTCAAGCCGAATCAATACTTCAGCAGAATGAGGAGATTCAGACACAGCGGGACGAACTGGAACAAATTAATACTTTACTAATTAAGCACACGCAAAATATCGAATCAAGCATCTGGTATGCTCACACCATTCAAAAAGCAATACTTCCAACTAAACAGAGCCTTAACCAATTCTTTGAAACCTTTATAGTTTTTAAACCCCGCGATATTGTTAGCGGCGACTTCTACTGGTATATAGATCTCACAGAAGAAGAGTCAACCCCAAAAGTTTTGGTTGCTGTTGTTGATTGCACAGGGCACGGAGTACCCGGAGCGCTAATGAGCATGATAGGAAGCCGCCTGCTAAGCGAAATTGTAAACGAAAGGAACGTTACTAATCCCGCTCAGATTCTAAAGCAACTTAACAGGCTGGTTAATATTGTTCTGAAACAAGAATCGGAAGACAGCATTGATGGCATGGACGTTGCCCTTTGCCATATTGAGCTAAACAATAATATTGTTAACATTACCTTTGCAGGAGCCAACCGTCCTCTTTATATCCTCGAAAAAGGTGCCAGAGAGATTTCGACCATAAAGGGCAACAGAAAAACCATTGGAGGTATTATGCCCGATATTGATATGGAGTTTACAAACAAAACTGTAACCCTGAAAAAAGGCGATATAATAGTAATGAACTCCGATGGTTATACTGACCAAAACAGAGCTGATGGTAAGAAATTTTCACTACCTTCATTCCATAAATTATTAACTGAAAACGCAAACCAACCATTGGATAAGTTGGAAGAGATTATCGATATTAGTTTTGATGAATATAGGGGTACTGAACCACAGCGCGATGACACCACCGTTTTAGGCATAAAATTTTAATAATAATTATTTTAGTTTCAGGTAAACATAGCATGAACGATATTTTAAAACAGCTTTTCAAAAAACACCCATTCTCTGAAAGTAATACAAACAAACTAGTAATTGGAAGTAAAAATGTAGCCGTAATGCTCAAAAATGGGCAAATAGGCGTATGCTCCACGCTGGGTAAACGTATAAATCAACCTGCCGATAAAGTACTCAGAAACCCAGATTTCAACCTATACGAACACAGAATTTTTGTAAATGCATGGGTTAACGCTTGCGCAAATTACAGCATGAACATTTGTGACAATTCCGATATTTACAACGCCATTGATTTTAGAAACTATACCAGCATTGTAATGGTAGGCTACTTTAAATCGCTTATGAGTAAACTAAACGGTAGCAGAATAAAGGTAACCGTGTTCGACCTTAACGAAGAAGATAAACCCGTTGAGCCCCTTCAGAACCAAATTGAAAGTATTCGTAATGCTAATTGTATAATATTAACTGCCACCACCTTAGCCAACTCAACTTACTATAATATTATCTCAAATGCGTCTGATACATCTGACATTTTTATTCTTGGCCCTTCTACCCCATTATCTCCATTAGTTTTTGAACATATACCAATTACGGGACTTTTTGGAGCACGATTTAAACCGTTCGATTACAGTGTATTAAACTCAATCGCCCAGGGTGGTGGAACAAGGTCATTCCTAAGCAAAATGGAAAAGGTTTGGGTGAAATAACACCAAAAAAAAACGAGAGCCTGCCCCAATAAACTTAGAGCGGCTCCCGATACTATGGATTAATTAACTATTTCTACCAGTCATCGTCATCATCATCCCAATCGTCATCGTCATCCCAATCATCATCATCATCGTCCCAATCATCATCCCAATCATCGTCATCATCGTCATCATCATTTTTGGTGTCTATAGATGAACCTCCGCTGGTTGCTGTTCTTATAGTAAGTGGTGTTCTGAAAAGTGTAGCATTATCGCTGGTTTCCTCATCAAAAGCCTCGTTAGAATTTACCCAAATTCCCAAACGATAGTTGCCTGGCTGGATACCTGCCGTTTCATTCAGATTTATGGTTTCGTTGTTATACTCTTTAGAACCCATGTGGTATATCCCCGGTAAGGAGTACTGCTTAACAAACACTATATCTTCTCTGCTGGAACTTCCTTCGGGCATCAAGTAAATACTAACCTCAAATGCAGGTGTAACGTATTTTGAGTTATCACCATCGGAAAGAACCATAAAGTTTAGACCTTCAATAGTGTTTGAACTCTCATCAAAACGTTCAAAGTACATGTTTGACTCAAGGTTTGATGGGTACACATTCGCATTCTGCACAGTTTGACCAAAAGCGAAACTGGCTCCAAATAGCAAGAAAAATAGTGCTAATTTTTTCATAATTCAATTTTTTAGGTTTGTGTTTGCTTAATATAACAATTTGAAACAATCAATTATCATGCCGAAATATTTTAATAAAAACCGTTAACTTTGTAATTAAAACAAATAATTAAATGGCAGGAACAAAGGGCAGTAAGTACTACGATATATTCCTAAAGCACAGGGTTTGGCTCGAAAATATTCAGGGGCAAGATATAGTTGGTGATGGTAAATTTGACCTTCTGCTAAGTATAGATGAGTTGCAATCTCTCATGGCTGCAGCTGATAAACTGGGGATTAGCTACCGCAAAGCGTGGGGAAATTTACGTGAAATTGAGCAAAGGCTTGGTTTTCCTATAGTAGAAAAACATCGTGGGGGAAAAGAAGGTGGTAAAACGATGCTAAATGCAGAAGGGAAAAAACTAATTAGCGCTTATAAAGAGTTTTTAACTGATATAGATACCCTAATGCACGATGCAGCAAAAAATTTCTGGGCAAAAGTAAACGATTAGGAAAATTGGTAAGTGATAGATGTAAGACTTATTTCATCTTTTTTACATTTTTCCTTTTTTATTTCAAATCGATATGCTTTTTTTGCATAACGAAAACATTTTAAACATGAAAAAAATACTAAGCATCTTCGTTCTACTGCTAACTTTAAATGCATGTACTAATAATAAAAAAAACACCCTGGTTATATTTCATGCGGGTAGTTTATCATTACCCATGAAAGCAATTGCAGATAGTTTTACTGTGGATAACCCGAATGTACATGTTCAGCTTGAGGCTGCTGGAAGCGTTGAGTGCGCAAGAAAAATTACGGAGCTAAATCGTAGAGCCGATATTATGGCCTCTGCTGATTATAGAATAATAAACGATTTGCTTATACCTGAGTATGCCAACTGGAACATACTTTTTGCCAGCAACGAGATGGCCTTGGTGTACACACCAAAATCACGCTTTGCCGGGGAGATAAACAAAGATAATTGGTTCGAAATACTCCAACATAAAAGCGTACATCATGGTCGTAGCGATCCCAATGCCGACCCCTGTGGATACAGAACTTTACTAACGCTTCAGCTAGCTGAAAAGTATTACAATCAACCCAACATTGCCAAAAATATTTCCGAAAAGGACAGCCGTTTTATAAGACCTAAAGAGGTGGATTTAATCGCTTTGCTCGAAACGGGAGCAATTGATTACATATTCCTGTACCGCTCAGTAGCCGTACAGCATGGACTCGAATATTTAACCCTACCAAAAGAGATAAACTTGGGAGACCCATCGCATGCAGATTTTTATAAAAAAGCAAGCGTTACCATAAGAGGCTCATCTCCTGAGGATTCGCTAATCATTAAGGGTGAACCCATGGTTTACGGAATTACCATCCCAAAGAATGCTCCCAATAGTGAGTTAGCAGAAAAATTTATTAAATACTTTGCAAATAAAAACAAGGGTCTAAAAACGATTGAAAAAATGGGGATGCCATTAGTTTGGCCTTTAGAAATACATGGTAAAAAAGAAATGGTGAAGATTGACCAATCCTCTCAAATTATGTAGTTACATGCAAAAATCATCCATACAATTAATTTTTTCTGTATTAGGTGGGCTCGTTCTGCTTTTTATTATAGCCCCATTGCTGGGAATGGTTTTTGCCACCCCTTTATCAGACCTTTTTGAAACGGCTGCCGAGAGGGAAGTTCAATCGAGCATCTGGCTTACGCTGGGTGTATCTATGGCAGCTACGCTTTCGTTCTCTTTAATGGCAATACCATTATCATACCTACTTGCACGCCATAGTTTCCCTTTAAAAAATGTTGTTTTAGGAATTATTGATTTGCCCATTGTAATTCCGCATTCTGCAGCAGGCATAGCCCTGTTGGGGTTTATTAGTCGCGATTCTGTAATTGGTAAAGCTGCCGGATTATTGGGTTTCAATTTGGTTGGGAGCCCCGTTGCCATAGCATTAGCCATGGCTTTTGTTAGCCTTCCCTATTTACTTAATGCTGCACGCGATGGGTTTGCTGCTGTACCTCAGAGATTAGAAAAAGCAGCTCTGCTGCTAGGCGCATCTCCAGTAAGAGTTTTCTTT
>JAWLEY010000015.1:0-2815 GCA_041685855.1 Perlabentimonas sp.
CTGTTATTCTTCCTAATAGATGTATTGGCTGTGGCAGCTGTTTAAATATATGTCCTGTTAATGCCATAAGCTACAAATCATCCAAAAACGAAGTAAAAAGCCTTCTTAAGGAGGGTGGTAAAATTGCAGCTATTGTTGCACCCTCAATTTCAGGAGAATTTGAAGATATTACCGATTACCGGAAGTTTGTTCAAATGATAAAATCATTAGGGTTTAACTATGTATGCGAGGTGACTTTCGGTATTGACCTGATTGCAAAAGAGTACAAAAAACTTTTCGATAATTTTAAAGGGAAATACTTTATTACATCGGTTTGCCCAGTGGTAGTTTCAAATGTAGAGAAATTTCACCCTGAGATTGTTAACAACCTGGCCCCCATAGTTTCACCTATGATTGCAACAGCCAAGGTAATTCATAAAGAGTATGGAACCGACACAAAGGTGGTTTACATTGGGCCATGCATTCAGAATAAAGAGGAAGCACTCCTTTACGATGATGATGGCAAGGTTGATTCAGTACTAACATTTGCAGAGCTGCGAGAGCTATTTGATGAGTTTGAAATTAAGGAAAGTAAATTTGAATATAGCGATTTTGACGAACCCATTGGCTACAAGGGATCTCTGCTTCCTATTGCTAACGGTTTACTCCAGGCCGAAAACATTGATGAGGATCTGCTAACAGGCAAGATAATCACCACTGAGGGAAGGAACAACATGATTGATGCCCTAAGCGAATTTGAAGGTAATGCAGAAACCATAAGCCGTCATTTCAACCTTTTCTACTGCGATGGATGCTTAATGGGTCCAGGCACATCTCGTGGCGGACAAAAGTTTATTCGCCGAACCAAGGTGGTTAACTACGCAAATAAAAGGTTAAAATCATTTAAAAGAGATATTTGGGAGAAGAATATAGCAAAACACTCTGAGCATAAATTCAACTGCAGTTTCAAGGCAGATGACCAGCGCATGTCACCTCCACCTGAAGAGAATGTTTACGAAGTACTTAAGGCTATTGGTAAGGAGAATATGAACAGCGATTCGGGTTGTGAAGCATGTGGTTACTCGAGCTGTAGAGATTTTGCTGTAGCGGTAGCATCTGGTCTTGCCCACGCCGACATGTGCCTGAACTATACGCTTAAGAATAGGAAGGATTACATAAAAAGCCTACGAGCCACCAACGAAAAGCTCGCCAAAACCCAGCAAGCACTTCGAGAGTCGGAAAGAACAGCACGTGAGGAACAGGAGGCTGCAAGAGATGCATCTGAAACCATCACTACCATGATGAAAAAACTTCCATCAGCGCTGGTTATTATTGATAAAAAAATGAAGGTAGTGCAAAGCAACCAAAGTTTCATTGATTTATTAGGTGATGATGCGATAGAAATTAATGAAATAATCCCCGGCCTGGTTGGTGCCGATTTAAAAACACTGTTACCCTATAACATTTACAACCTTTTCTCATACGTTCTTCAAAATAGTGAGGACATTAAGAACAGAGACATTCATTATAAGGACAACCTGCTAAACCTGTCTGTCTTTACCATTAAAAAAGGTAGCATTGTTGGCGCCGTTATAAGGGATATGTACGCTCCTGAGGTTCGTAAGGAGGAGGTTATAAAAAGAATTACCGACGCCATTGACACCAATCTTGCTATGGTTCAAAAAATTGGCTTCCTATTGGGCGAAGGAGCATCTGAAACAGAGCAGATGCTAAATTCAATAATTAGCGCATTTAGGGAAGATGGGAAAAAGAGCAAGTAGTTTCTATTAAAAAGCACCCCTTAACAATAATCACCCATGTCAAACAAATTCTTTATTGAGGTAAATTGTCAGCAAAAGTTTCACGATGGTGAAAGAATTTGCGGTGATGTTTTTTTAAGCGAAAGGGTAGCCGGAGAAGACAGAACAATAGTTGTTTTAAGCGATGGTATGGGACATGGCGTAAAGGCAAACGTTCTGGCAACACTTACAGCAACAATGGCACTTCACTTCACTAAAGAACATAAAGAAATTCACAAAATTGCAGAAATAATAATGAACACTCTGCCTGTTTGCTCTGTCAGGCAAATGAGCTACGCCACATTCACCATACTTGATATCGACCATAATGGCCCTACTAGAATTCTTGAGTACGACAACCCTGAATGTGTTATTCTTAGAGGTTCAGAAAAAGTTGACCCGGGATGGCAATGCGTTATACTACAAAGCGAAACCAATGCTGGCAAAGAGCTTCGCTACTGTACTTTCACACCACAAAAGGAGGATAGAATTGTTATTTGGGGCGATGGCATTACGCAATCGGGTATGGGCAGCGACGATTATCCATTTGGCTGGGGACTTGAAAACGCTCAGGACTTTGTATTGAGGCTTGTAAAGAACGAGTCAGGAATTTCAGCCCGGAAGCTTAGCACAAAAGTTGTAAACATGGCTTTTCAAAACGACAACTACCATCCAAAAGATGACATTAGCACAGCCACCATTTATTTTAGAGAGCCAAGGAAACTGTTAATATGCACTGGTCCACCCTACGAGAAAGAGAACGACAAGAAACTAGCAAATATCTTCAAGAAGTTTGATGGGAGAAAAATTGTTAGTGGAGCAACCACAGGCGATATAATCTCCAGAGAATTAAACCTGGATATTGAGGATACTTTTGATTTCTCCGACCCTGATCTACCCCCCATATCACATATGGACGGAGCAGACCTTGTTACGGAAGGAATTCTTACCCTAAGCAAAGCAACAGAAATGCTTAACAACTTTACCGAAACCTCTGTGCCCGGCAAAGGTCCTGCCGATCAAATTATAAGACTAAT
>JAWLEY010000015.1:2915-16677 GCA_041685855.1 Perlabentimonas sp.
AATAGAATTGAGGACTATCACGATAAAGAGCTAAACAGATTACTTGAAAACTATTTTAAAAACAAAAAGATACCCAATTTTAACATTAACGAGATAAAAATTCAATTATCTGGTAAATTTACAGATAGATAAAATTTTTAAACCCAAACTAAAAATTATTTATCATGAAAGAGAAAAGTATCGAATTACTAAACAAAGCCATAGGCGATGAGTTAACCGCTGTACATCAGTACATGTACTTCCATTTTCATCTTGATGACCAAGGCTACGATTTATTAGCAAGCCTATTTAAGCGCACTGCTATTGACGAAATGCTTCATGTTGAGGACCTTGCCGAAAGGATACTGTTCCTTGGAGGCGAAGTTGAAATGGAAGTAGCTCATCCTGTTAAAAAGATACATGATGCCAAAGAGATTCTTAAGCTAGCAGCTGAAATGGAAGAGCAAAGTGCCAACGACTATAATATATGGGCAAACGAATGCTCAAAAAATAACGATTCCGCTTCAAAGAAACTTTTTGAACGCTTAGTTGAAGATGAGGAGCGCCATTTTGAGCAATTTGACGATGAAATGGAGAACCTTAAGAAATTTGGAGAGAACTACCTTGCTCTTCAATCAATTGAGCGGAGTAAGAATATTGCTGGTGGACAACCATCGGAGTAATTGCCAATAATATATTATGGCAATAAGATGTTTAAATCTAACATAAAACTATAATTATGGACAATTCTCAAAAAGGAAAATGTCCTGTAATGCATGGTGCAAATACAGACACTAGTAGTTCTGTAATGAGTTGGTGGCCAAACGCACTAAACTTAGACATTCTGCATCAGCACGACACAAAGACAAATCCTCTTGGGGTGGGCTTCAACTATCGGGAAGAATTTAAAAAGCTCGATTTAGAAGCAGTGAAAAACGACCTCAAAAAATTTATGACTGACAGCCAGGATTGGTGGCCTGCCGACTGGGGACACTACGGTGGCTTAATGATTCGCATGGCCTGGCATAGTGCCGGCACCTACCGTACTGCCGATGGACGAGGAGGAAGCAATACCGGTAATCAAAGGTTTGCCCCACTTAACAGCTGGCCCGATAACGTTAATCTAGATAAGGCACGCAGATTACTTTGGCCAATAAAGAAAAAATACGGCAACAAATTATCTTGGGCCGATCTGTTTATCCTTGCAGGTAATATGGCATACGAGTCAATGGGGTTTAAAACCATTGGTTTTGGCGGAGGACGTGAGGACATTTGGCATCCTGAGAAAGATATTTATTGGGGAGCAGAAAAGGAATGGCTGGGAAAGGATCGGTATTCCGATAAATCGGATGAAGAAACGCTCGAGAATCCTTTAGCTGCAGTTCAAATGGGACTGATTTATGTGAACCCCGAAGGTGTTGATGGAAATCCCGACCCACTAAAAACAGCAAATGCCATGCGGGTTACATTTGAACGTATGGCAATGAACGATGAGGAAACTGTCGCTTTAACCGCCGGAGGGCATACGGTTGGAAAAACCCATGGCAATGGCGATGCATCTGTTTTAGGCCCCGACCCTGAAGAAGCACCAGTAGAAGAGCAAGGTTTTGGCTGGATGAATCCGAAAGGGAAAGGAAATGCTGAAGATACTGTTTCAAGTGGACTGGAAGGTGCGTGGACAACACACCCCGATAAATGGAATAATACATATTTTTATTTGTTATTTACCTACGATTGGGAGCTGAAAAAGAGTCCCGCCGGAGCATGGCAATGGGAACCAATCAACATTAAGGAGGAGGATAAGCCCTTTGACGCACATATTCCTGGTGTTCGCAAAAATCCCATGATGACCGATGCCGACATGGCTCTAAAAATGGATCCTGAGTATCGGAAAATTTCTGAACGTTTCTATAAGGATCCTGAATATTTTAAAAAAGTATTTGCAAAAGCCTGGTTCAAATTAACGCACCGCGATTTAGGACCCAAAAGTCGCTACATTGGCAGTGATGTTCCAAAGGAAGATTTTATTTGGCAAGACCCAATTCCTTCGGTTGATTATACCCTTTCAGAATCGGAAACAGAAGAATTGAAAGGAAAACTCCTGAACTGCGGCTTAACTCCTACTGAGCTTATAAATACAGCTTGGGACAGCGCCAGAACATTCCGATGCTCCGATTACAGGGGTGGAGCTAATGGAGCAAGAATTCGTCTTTCACCCCAAAAAGACTGGGAGGGCAATGAACCTAAACGACTGGAAAAGGTTTTGAGAAAACTTACTGAAATCCAAGCAGGTTTAAACAAAAAGGTAAGCATTGCCGATTTGATTGTTTTAGGTGGAAGTGCAGCCATAGAAAAAGCTGCACAGGACGCTGGTGTAAACATCAAAGTTCCATTCAGCCCAGGAAGAGGGGACGCAACAGCAGATATGACAGAAGAGGAATCCTTCTTGGCTTTAGAGCCTTTACACGATGGTTACAGAAATTGGCAAAAGAAAGACTATGCTGTACAGCCAGAGGAGATGCTTCTTGATAGAACTCAACTTATGGGACTTACAGCCCCTGAGATGACTGTTTTGGTTGGCGGAATGCGCGTATTAGGAACAAATCACGGAGGAACAAAACACGGCGTATTTACCAACAAAGAGGGTACGCTGACTAATGATTTCTTTGTAAATCTTACCGACATGAGCTATTCCTGGAAGCCAGTTTCCAATAATTTGTATCATGTTGTTGACAGAAATACAAATCAAGTGAAATGGACAGCAACCAGAGTTGACTTAGTGTTTGGTTCCAACTCCGTACTAAGAGCTTATGCAGAATTTTATGCACAAGATGACAACAAAGAAAAATTTGTAAAGGATTTTGTGAACGCTTGGGTAAAAGTAATGGATGCAGACCGGTTTGATTTGAAGGATTAATTACTTCAACTGCTGCTCTCACTCATAAAGAATAAAATTTTTGACTAGCTATATGTGGCGGTGGTTGGTAATTGAAACAATCACTAGCAAACGTAAATCATTCATTAATATCAATTAACATAATAACTAAATAATTAAAACAATGGAAGAGAACAAAGAACAAGAAAAAGCTTTCGCCATGCCACGTATTGGCGATAAAGCACCTGAATTTAAGGCAGTAACCACACAAGGTGATATTAATTTTCCCGCTGATTACAAGGGTAGCTGGGTAATACTTTTTAGTCACCCAGCTGACTTTACGCCTGTGTGTACATCGGAGTTCATGACCTTTGCCAACATGGAAGATAAGTTTGCCGAGGCAAACACAAAACTGGTAGGTCTTTCTGTTGACGGTTTGTATAGCCATATTGCGTGGCTACGTACCATCAAGGAAAAGATTGAGTACAAAGGAATGAAGAACATTGAAGTGAAGTTCCCACTTATTGAGGATATCACCATGGAGGTAGCCACAAAGTACGGTATGATGATGCCAGGAGAAAGTAACACAAAAGCAGTTAGGGCTGTATTTGTGATTGATCCTGAAGGTATTGTAAGAACAGTACTATATTACCCATTAAGCCTTGGTCGTAATTTCGAAGAGCTCTACCGTATTGTTATCGCTCTTCAAACAGCCGATGAGTTTAAAATTGCCACACCTGCCGACTGGCAGCCAGGCGACGAAGTAATTGTTCCCACAGCAGGCTCTTGCGGTGTTGCAAAAGAACGTATGGAGAGCAAAGATGAGGATACTCATTGCTACGACTGGTTCTTCTGCACCAAAAAACTTGATAAGGACAAGGTGCTTAAGAGTATTCTTAAAAAGAAGTAGTTTAGAAACTTTTACAAACAAAATCAACCCATTAAAGATGCCTCAGCTATTTGAGGCATCTTTTTTTATGCTTTTATTAAACCATTATAGATATCTACTGCAAAAAAAATTATTTTTGTGCAGTTTCCCACAAAAACAAATATAAGATTATGGAGTATTTAACCGACCAGCTGGCCAATATGCACATTCTGAATCAGATTTGGCTCACCTTTTTGCTTGTAATTACAATGGTATTGGTATCGCGAACATTTGTTGCCGGAACCAGATACTCTCCAATTCTTATTATAGTTGTTTTTGGGTTAATAATGGGATATGTATTAGTAAGCACGGGCATGGGAACCCCAGGCCTTAGTGAATTCCCAATACTCGATTTTACCAGTAAAGTTACCATAACTGCGCTAAGCGCATCCTTTTTTGTTGGTGGGCAGGAAATTAGAAAGATTTTTACCAATCAGAAAATCGATAAAGAAGATATTGTAGTCCCCTCTTCTGAAGAGATTTTTTTAGGTACCACTTTCACCCAATTTATGTTTCTTATTCGTGCTTTCTTTATACTCATTGGCATTGAATCAATGAAAAGAGTAATTATTGGGTTTCACGATGGAGAAGCACTTGATAATTTTTACCCGTTAATAGGATATTTAGGTTTAGTAGGATCAATTATACTAATTGATTATAGGGCAAAAATTAAGAACAAATCCGTTTACATAAGGAAAGGAATTATTGAAACAGCAGCAATGCTGGTTGTACTAATTATTGCATGGCATATATCTAAAGTGATTCGCCCACACATCGCCCTGCCTGAAATTTTCTTTGCCATGATACTTTCCGTTACGCTAGGCATGGTTTTCTCTCGTTGGAAATTTGGCCCAACAATACGCTCATTACTATTTGCAGGAATACCCGTTGTGCTGGCAGCAAATTTCATGGTGGGTGGATCAAGAATTGCTGAATCATTCGCTCTCACTGGAATGAATGCTGTACTATCATTCGGCTTTTTTGGCCAGCTGCTTTGGATGTTTGGCGGGCTAGCAATTCTTATCCTTTTAGGTAAAGCTAACCATATCAGAAACTTAGCCCCAGGTATGGCTGGTTCACTCTCCCACTCTGGACTTACCGGTGCATGTACTGCTGGCGATTTAGGTAATGAAGCACAGGTTCGCGCACCAATAATGATTAATATCCCATTTATTGGTCACATATTTGTATTTTCAATTTTAGCCGCCAGTACTGCAGCTGACAAGTTACTACTACCATATACATTAATAATTGTTGGTATTGGGTTAGCACTTACATACCTAGCACTAAATATCCTCAGAAAAGCCAACGGACAAGAATCAAAAGAGATTCGTGGCCTCATGATTTTCTCCCTAGGATGGCAGCTGGTAGCAGTTTTTGGAGGATTACTAATCCTCTACATGGGAGGCATGAGCCTAAACGACTCCGTAATGGCCAATGCATCGGCAATATCGCATTTTGGACTTTTTGCTGCTATTCAAGAAGGAATGTTTGGCGAACAGGCTGCAGGCCTTATTGCATTTGTTTTTGCCATGCCATTCCTTGTTCACCCTCTTGTATTTGGTATTTTTGGAAAAACAGCTGAAAATAATGGAATAATGCCCACAAAAATCGTATACATACTTGCTACCATTGGCGTACTGGGTGTTTCCTACGCCCTGCTTTTCTAAGGCTAAGAAAGTCCGATTAGAAAAATATAACAACTAAATTAAAGGTATATAAAAATACCACTGCAAACCTTTGTCAAACACACAACATGCTATTATGCGGGGAATTGCAGGAAATAAGTTAGTTAAGCATCTTTTTCTCTCATTAACAACAGACTTAGCAAAATCATTAGAGGATTAATTATGCCTGTACTATTAATCTACACATCATCAAATCACTAAATAACCATTTGAGATACTGATGAATGCATAGTTATTTACAGTCTATCTGATTAACCAACCCTAAACTCCATACCCATAAGATTTTGATGATTGGTTATGGTATTTATTGCCTTTTTTAGGGTTAACTTCTCAATCTCAGAGAGCATTTTAGGGTTGATGTAGTTATTCACTTCCAGACTATTCTCAATTTGCTTAAGCTGGTTCTTTAATCGCATAAGCATCAGGAAACGATAAGCATGCTCAAATTCAACACGTAGTTCTGAATTGAAAATGCTAGCTGTTTCAAGGGCAAACATCCTTTCAATGGTATTCCGCTCGCCAACACCATATTTCAGGGACCATAATCTAACTATGCTTGTAATTGCAAGTATTGGTAATTTTATATCGTACTCATCCTTCTCCTTAAAACTATCGATGGCTGGCGGCTTAAGGTTGATGGTGCTTTGGGCAAGGTTGTAGAAGAACACACTTTTATCCTTTAGCAATTTCCGACAGAATTTATGCATCTCATTTGCGAGTTCAAAATCGCCATACACGGGTCGGAAGTCGAAAAAGATAGAAATATTTAGAATTTCCTTTGGATTGGGAATTTTTACCCAGCCTGAGATTGTTTTTTGCCAGCTCTCAAAATCCATACACCACTCCTCGTTCATTGCCATTACCCCGCCTTTGCAAAGCGGATATCCTGCCTTATTCAACAGGTTGCAAACCTTACTGCCCAGCTTAAGAAAGTACTCCCTGTGCTGAATATCCTTCTCCGGATTAACCGACTGGAAAACGATAGCGTTATCCTGATCTGTTGCCAAGGTTTGCTCCTTTCTCCCTTCGCTCCCTAGAGCCAAAAACACGAAAGGAACAGGTGGTTGCCCAATTTCAGACACAGTCTCGGTAATAAGTTTTTCTGAAATGGTATCGGAAATTTTGCTAATAAGCTTTCCCGTTGTTGAGGCACCAGTTCCAGACTCCACAAGATTGCGAATAATATTGGGGAGGCGTTCCATCTCACTAATTATCTCGTAAACAGAAGCAGCATTCTGAATTGAATTCACAATGTATTCAGGGGTATCCTTTCGGAGTTGGGAGAGTTTAAGCAAGCTGATGTAAGACGGTTTAACCTTATCCATCGATTTTACCACTACATACGATATTCGATGCAAAACCATTAACGAAAATGCATCCATCACCATATCCTCATCCGAAACAGATATTACGGGTGCGCTCATTATCTCTGATACTCTGATTGAGCTATCGCCCCCCTGGGCAACCACCCTCCTGCTTATATCCCGATGGGTAACCAAACCCAATATTGAGGAATCGTTATCCATAACCAGAAGAATGTCTGAGTTTACCTTTGTTAGCAGCTTTGCTGCTGCGCTAACCGATGTGTTCTTATCGCACTGGGGTGCAGGTAAAAGAAAATTCTTAATAGGCTGTAAAAGTATATTGGCGGTGAGTTGAGTGGTTGATGAACTTTTCTCAAAACTTATATCACGGGTTAGGTGGTCGTATGCATCAATAATTATTCCATCGCAGTAAACTGTTTTCCCATGGGCATCATTAACGGGAAAGAGCGAAACCAATGCGGGCAGGATGGTGCCGTCAGTACGCTTGAGCCTAATAAGCCTATCCCTTATGTGAGTTCCTTCGTTCATGGCACGAACCACATCCTTCTTCTCCTGTGTTACATCGAAGAGCTCCTGTACATGCGTATCGCGCAGCTCGTTTTCCGAGGTATAACCTAGTAAATTTAGCGCCTTAGGGTTCATCTCTATGAATCGCGACTGTCGTCCTAATGTACAACGGAAAACTCCTAGGTTCATTAGCCCTGCGATAGATTTGAACTTCTCCATGCTTAGGTCAAGTTCACGCTCAACGTCCTTATGTTTCGATACATCCTTAACAGCGTAAATAATTCCTTGCTTGCCCTCAATCTCGAAGGTTGAACGGTTTACCACTACATCTACCATTACCCCATTCTTCTTTTTAACCTTCTGCTCGGTTGATATCTCGGTGTTCTCCGTTCCCTTTGCCTGACTATCATCATTAGTATCAATCTGTATAAAACTTTTAAGGGTTTTAAAAAAAAGCGGATCTTTTTGGTCAAATTCATCCTGTGTATATCCTAGTAGGTTTAGCAGGTATGGGTTGCAGTAAACAATTTCGTTTCCCATCATCATTAACACCCCATCGGTTGATGCTTCAACCAACTTTTTGTAGCGCTCCATGGAATCGCGAAGGCGCTCCTGCGCCATTTGGCGGTCCTTTTCCGCCACGTAGTTACGCCGAGCCAAATACGTGATAAACGCTCCTATTAGAATGGTTATGAGTATGGATATCCAAAGTAAACTGCTAGTTATTCTGGTAATTTCAGTTTTCACATCCTCAATGTAAATGCCCGTGCCCACTATCCAGCCCCAAGGCTCAAACTCTTTAACGTAGGATAGTTTAGGAACCACCCTGGTACTATCATCCTTCCATTGCCATTTATAATCAACATAGCCATGGTCGTGCTCCTGAACAACATCTACCATCTCAACAAAAAGCCTTTTCCCACCTAAATCCTCATAACGGGATAAATCCATCCCGTTTAACGATGGTAGGTATGGATGCATTACCATGCGGGGTAGCGTATCGGTAATCCAGAAATAATCCTTAAGCTCATCGCCCCAGCGCATATCCGAGATAATTAAAGCAGCCTCTTTCTTTGCCTGTTCATGGGTAAAATTATCATCAACCATAATATTAAGCTTATGCATGACACTCCATGCTATATTGGTTAGCTCGCGGATGGTTTCACGTTTTTTGTCCATTAGGCTTTCGCGGTAGTTGGGAATAACAAAAAGATATATTGCTACCAAGAACATTAGCACAGCTACCATTGAGGGAAGCAGTATGCGGGAGAAGAATCGAGTATTTGGATGCATGTTATTTGGTTGAGTTGATTGAGTTAACTATGTTATTTTGTTATTGAGTTGCTCTTCAAAAGTGCGACTAACTCACTTCATCGCTTTACTCAGCGTAAAATTAGTTGATTGAGTTTTAAACATGGATTAAATTTGGTTTGATGAATATTGGTATTAGCTCGTACGTACTGGTATCGAATATTACTGCTGCGCTTGGTTTTGCATTTCGCACAATGGCAGGGCAAAGAACTATTCTGGACTTTTGGCTTACCTTAGTTTTATTATAACATGGTGCAGACCAGAATAGTTTGCTAAGAATGGTTGGCCCCTGAGTATGGCAATGCCCAACAAATGCTAGTTTGGCCCCACGCTCTTTCATAAACTGAAAATGTGGGCGCAACTCTCCTACTCTATAGGGGAACCACTGGCCAACTCCTGCTAAATCGGGTTGGAGAAAATGCGAGAGTAGAATTTGGCTCCGGCCATTATCAATAATCATGGTCTCATGTAACTTGGCCAGAAACGCTTCGTTTGTGTGAGAAAGTTTCGGTACTACCTCCTCTTGGTAAAGCCAAAGTGTATTATTTGACAGGGCGTAACGCTCATTCAGCGTAAGCTCATACCAATTTAAAGGAATATTCTTTTCAAGGTGGTATGTTGGTAGCCTTTGAGCGCTAAAAAGATCGTGATTGCCAGCCAGAACAATATCAGCATGCTCCCTTAAAAAATCGATACATGAATTGGCATCTGGAGTGTGGCTGTAGTACTCTGGAGCGAATCCAGTAATATCGCCCAAGCAAACTAACATATCATAACCAACTGTCCTAAGAACACCAAAAGCCTTCTCAAGCATCTCAAAGTCTTCATGAATATCAGTGATGATAGCTATTCGCATGGTTATAAGAGTGAATAACCAAATTTACGAAAAAGAAAAGAACTTTTTGAGTAAAGTCAATTTTAGTTCTACATATTATCACAGTATGCGGACTCAACTGCTTCTTTAGAAAGACACATTGGTCTAATTGACTATCGCGATAACCTTTCCTTTGGGAAGAGCCTTCGGATAACACTTGGCTTTTTTAGAGGTTGATTTAGAATGATATTGAGATTATTCTCTGCCGTTAAGTTATCGGGCCAGTACTCCAAAGCCTTAAAGTATTCTTTTACAGCATTATCATATTGTTCTTTGTGTCTATAAACCATCCCAAGGTTAGTGTGGCTTACGGATAAACGACGATTGGTTTCGATTTGGGCTTCAACAACATCCTTTACTCGTTTATTAACATATCTGCTTACATTCTCCCCATGAAATGCGCTATCGTTTGGGCTAAAATGGGGAGTTAGATTTAACTTAATTTCTTCGGAATTTTTGTGCTCCCAAGCAGAAAGCCAATTTGTATATATCTCAATGCTTCTGTGCACATTTATTTTGGACAGATTTAGCAGGGAATCCTTTGTTTCCTTTGATTCTTTTTGTTTAAGAGCCATTGCAAGGTAAGTGGCTGCTCTGTTGTTATACAAAATTCCAACTTCGAAGGATTCTTTGTAATGAGGGTAGTTCGAGTAAATATTCTCTATACTATCCATTAGCAGTAAAACCCCTTGATAGTTAGATGACCTTGCCAGCTCATTATACTGTTCATAAAGTTCATTGGCCCTAACAACCCTTGGGTCGATTGATTGGTTATCGTACTTATAGTAGTAGGAAACTCCAAAAAAAGTGAGAATCACAAGAGTACTCATTACTAGAATGAGTACTCCTGTGGTTTTATTCATTTTAAATATCATATCTATTCGTGTACCTGTTCAACTAAGAACTTACGGATTTCAATAGGAGTTGGTTTGGTTAACTTAGAAACAATAATATTAGTAAGAATTGCCAAAGGTGCTCCAAACCAAGCAAAATACCATGCTCCCAGGTAATAGTTAATAAAATCTTGATATGGAAGTACTGTACCTAATTTGCCAGCGACAAAGTATGTAATTGATATTACACTTATCAATCCACCTGCAATTAACCCTGCTTTTGCTCCCGCTCTGTTTGAACCGCTCCACCATATTCCTAAAAGGAATAGCGGGAAGATTGTACATGCAGCAATTGAGAATGCAAGAGCTACTAGTTGTGCAATAAGAGCAAGTTCGAGCATAGCAATAAAGGCAACGATAATTGCCATTAGGATGGTGCCCACTCTAGCAATTCGAAGTTGCATAGTTGATGTTGCCTCAGGATTGATAACCTTCACGTAAAGGTCGTGCGAGAAGGCAGATGCTCCAGCAACAAGCAATCCAGATGTAGTAGAGAAGGCTGCCGACACAGCACCCGCTGCAAGAAGACCAACAATTAAGGGATGGATATTACCCAACTGTGCGGTGTAAACCACAATTGCATCGGGCGCGAGGGTACCCACCTCTGGGTGAGCTGCAAGTATTTTACCAAAGGCTGCATAAATAGGAGCTGTCCAGTAAACAATACAAATGAAGAACAATCCCCAAACCACAGACCAGCGAGCATCTCTAGGATTTGGAACAACATAGAAACGCTGGATAACGTGTGGTAATCCAGCAGTACCAATCATCAGCGCAAAAACAATAGCCATCCATTGAAAGAAGGTTCCACCGGAAGCAACAGACCAGGGCATTGCATACTCTGGAGAAGCAACAATGGCAAAGGAATGTCCATAGGTATTAAATAGGTCCTTAGCTTCACCAAGGGGAATACCCGAAACGATATCGGAAACAACCGAGCCATAGCCAAGTGGTGGCATCAGCCAGAAGTAATCGAACTTAAATAGTAACACGAAAAGCGGAATTACAAAAGAAATAGCAATGATTACATATTGAATTTGCATATTCTTAGTAACACCAAGCATACCCGAAATAAGTGTGTATGATAGTACAACTCCTCCACCTAGAAGAACTGCCCATACGTAGTCGATGCCAAGTATCCACTTAAACATTAAACCAATGCCACCAAATTGTGCTACAGCGTAAGATATGGAAATAAGAATTGCAATAAGGGCTGCTACAATTCTAAGGCTGCGGGAGTAGTATCTATCGCCAATAAAATCGGGAGCTGTATATTTCCCGTACTTCCTAATCTGCCCAGCCATAAGAATAAGCAGCAGTACGTAACCACCAGTCCACCCTACAACGTAGGCAAGACCATGGTAACCTGAGCCAAACATTAATGCTGCCATTCCCAGAACGCTTGCTGCGCTCATCCAGTTTGAAGCGATGGCCATTCCGGAGCCAACACGCGAGATGCTTCTTCCGGCAGCATAGTAATCGGTAGTATCCTTTGCGCGGAAAAGTATTCCTACCATTACAAAGATTACCAAAATAAAAATAAGAATTACGGCGGGACCAACCTTAAAACTCCCTTCTAATTCGGTGGCGGTTGCAGCTGCCTGAGTGGCAAACGAGGCAACAAGCATTATGATGAGAAAAAATATCCTTTTCATATTTGATTTCAGTTTATTTTGTTTTAGGACATTAAATGTTCCATTTCTATTTTATCGGTTCTAACGCAGTATATCCAGCATAAACCAATAAATAAACAGAGTAGAAATACTGCTGTATAGAAATAGTGAAAGGGAAATCCTAAGAATCTGGTATCAGTTAGGACTGAGCGGTTGTGGATAAGATATAAATCCATAGCGCTTGCAACAGTCGCTTTATTTTCGTCGGTAAATTGCCCTATTGCTTGGTTTTTTATGGAGAAAGGGATGGCAGCTCTTCGGACATCTTCTGCTGCTATATCGAGCAAAGAAGCAACATTAACTTCTAATGCTAACTTTGCAGAAAGATACTCGCTATCGAGAATACTTAAATTCTGATTCATTACTCGCTCAAAATCTTGAACATACCCCAAAAGCTGCTCATCCTCTTCTTCAACCATTTGAAAAATTGACCACGAGAATGCATTCTCTAATGCTGCTTTGTGTTCGGCCTTAATATAAACTTTGGCAAGTACCTGCAAAACAGAATTTGAGAACACTTTCATATCCTGATTATCAGCATTACCTGATTGAACATTGTCCCAAACTTGAATAAACTCGGTATGTGCAGGCTCGGGAGTGGGCTTGCCGATGATTTTCAGCAATATCTGAAAACCAAAAATAGCAACAGCCCAAATAGCTACAAGCCACACGGTCATGTTTCTGTTCTTCCTAGCCCGAGTTGATACGGGTTTAAAAAAACTAACATGATAATCGTTTTGATTGTTTTCCATAGGTAATAAGGTTTAATTTTAGTTGGCTTTTATTCAGGGTAAATATAATAAGTACTTTTTAACAAACTATAAAAGTATGAAAGTAAATTAAACTTTCGTTCAAACTAAATATTTGCTTTTTACCCGAACTCGATATAAGATAATAAAACAGAGAGAAATTTGGAATAAGCTACTACTTAACCCAAACTGGCAAGGCATAACCTTAGCACCAAAGATTATGTGTTGAGGTGAAATTCACAGACCTCCCTACTTGGCAGGCTAGGGAGCGTAGAGTTTTTTTATTATTTTATCCAAGGTAAAACAACAAAATGGTGTTGGCATAGCCTCTACAATTTGGTAGCTATACCTTATTTCGAGCTGAGGTTATTAGTTCGCTGGTACCAATGACAAATCTGGGATAAAAAAAATAGCCCCGTTAAAAACGGAGCTATTAAATATCAAATGTTGTTTTATCTTAAACTATGCAAGCTTAACATTAACCGCATTAATACCTTTTTTACCTTCTTCTAATTCAAAAGTAACCTCATCATTGTCTCTGATACTATCAATTAGACCTGAAGAATGTACAAAGTACTCTTTTGTTGAATTTTCGTCTTTAATGAATCCGAATCCTTTCGTCTCATCAAAAAATTTCACTGTTCCGTTATTCATAATTTGTTTTTAAAATTGTGGCTCAAAAGTAATCTTTAATATTGGATATACAACATTTATTTTCAATTATTTGTAGAAAACATGCAAAATAATCAAAATACATTGCTATCTTTGGTAAACAGTAAAGTGAAGAGGGAGTTAACAGCAACCTTTCAACACTTAAACAAATAACGAAAGGAAGCTAATGATGAATACGAAGAAGCAAACGGCGAGCAAGGCCCCTGATTTAACTAAAATGCAGGCAGTAATAATTGACTCAAGAACTATTATCTACATAGCGACAGACGCCGATCCCAAAGAAGCAAG
>JAWLEY010000015.1:16777-24880 GCA_041685855.1 Perlabentimonas sp.
AGCTTGATAACTCACCGTTAACACAGCAATAAGGTAAGCCAAAACTGATGCTCCAATAAAAATCCATGGCGAAAGGTTTATCTTAAAAGCAAAGTCATCTAACCAGTTTTTCATCAAGTACCATGCAATGGGCCATGAGATAAGGGTTGCTATTATAAACAAACGGTTAATCTCTTTAAGTAACAACCAAACTACCAACCCCATATTGGCACCAAGAACTTTGCGTATGCCAATTTCACGGGTACGCTGCTCGGCCGAGTACGATGATAAACCGAGCAAACCTAAAGAAGCAATGATGATTGCAAGAATGCTAAAACTAGTAAACAGAATACCTGCACGTTTCTCATCACTATATTGATCCTCGACAGCTTCTTCCATGAAAAAATAATCGAATGCCTGATCGGAAACAAACTCATTCCACTTAGATTCAATATTTCTAATCGTTTCCTGAACATTACTATTGCCAATTCTTATGGTAACATAAGTAAAAACAGGATGACACGATATAACAAGCGGGCTAATTTTTTGATGCAAGGATTCGTAATGAAAATCTTCCATTACACCCACTATTCTACGTTCATCATTAGTGTTTATTGTAACATGCTTACCAATTGGTGAACCGTCAAAACCAAATTTACGGGCAGCGGCTTGGTTTATTACCATAGCCATAGAATCGCTTGCATAATCCTCGCTAAAGTAGCGCCCTTCAACCATTCTAAACTGCATGGCTTTATCAAAATCATGGTGAGCATGAAAGAAATTGAAAGTTTGGAAATCTTCTTGCGCTGCTCCCTCCTTCTGCATTATTGTATTACCAATTGTAGTTGTTGGTAATGACGATGCTCTGGAAACTGCCTCAACATTAGGGACATCTCTTAATTCATCGAGAAAAGCCTCACGTTGTGCCCCAGGAACAACATACGGTCTATTAATAACTAACAGATTTTCTGGGCTATATCCAAGTTCTTTATCCTGCATGTACGATATTTGGTAAAAAACCACAAAGGTTGATATTAGCAAACCTATGGTAATTGTAAATTGAATAACTACTAGAACTCCCCTAAGCAAGCTACTTTTCATGCCACCCTGTATCTTACCTTTTAGCACCTTAAGTGGCTCGAAACTGGCCAGAAAGAATGCTGGGTAACTCCCTGCTGCAAAACCCACAATTAGAATTGTTGCAATTAGAATTCCAACAGTTAATGCAATTGGCAAGGAAGAAAGTGTCATTTCTTTGCCTGCTATATTGTTAAATTCAGGGATAGCCAAAAAGATTATTCCAATGGCAATTAGGAGCGAAATAGTTGAAACGAGTACCGATTCAGTTAAAAATTGTCCAATAAGTTTACCTCTGGTAGATCCAACCACTTTTCTTATTCCTACCTCTTTTGCTCTCCTGGCTGAGCGTGCAGTAGAAAGATTCATGAAGTTAATTGCTGCAATTACCAGAATAAACACTGCAATAATTAGAAACACGTAAACCATGGTTCTGCTACCACCCTTTTGCATTTCAAAAGGCATTTTAGTACCAAGATGGATATCTAAAAGGGGTTGCAAAAAGTAATCGTAATGGTTTCCAGCCTCACCCATCTCCTGATAGGATACTCCCATAAACTGCTCAAACTGTGGGCCAGCATACGTTTCAACCATCTCCAAAAATCTTTCATCTACAGTTTTTGGATCTAAACCTTCCTGAAGCAGCAAGTAAGTATAGTTGCTATTACCCACCCAGCTGGTTTGGTTCGATACAGGAAGTGTAACAAAAGAGCCAACCATATCGAACTGAATATGACTATTGGAGGGCACATCCTCAACAACACCAACTACCTCCCAGTCGTCCCTGTTCTGCCACATCTTCACAATTTTACCCACAGGATTCTCATCACCAAAATACTTACGAGCTGTGGACTCGGTCATTACCACCTGATTTTCTAAATTTAATATGTTATCGGGATCTCCGCTAATAAGTTTAAACCCATCGAAAATCTGAAAGAAAGTGGAGTCGGCATAAATCATATCCTTCTCAACAAATGTTTTATCACCATAGCGTACATCAGGATCTCCGCCAAAATTAAAAATCCTTGTATAATTTAAAATATCAGGATACTCCTCAACTGAGGTTGGTCCTATGGGGATGTTGCTAATGGGAGCATACATTTCTGTATCCTGTAGTTTTGCATCAAGGCATATTCTTTGAATATTATTTGAATTGGGATGAATTCTGTCGTAGCTAAATTCATCAACAACATACAGAATAATTAGAAGCGCACTGGCAATACCAACCGCTAAACCAATGATATTTATTAAGGTATAGCCTCTTTGTGAAATTAGATTTCGGACGGAAACCTTCAGGTAATTTAGGATCATAACTTTTATACTTTAGTAAATAATTTGTTAAAAAAACTTTACACCTTCATGACGAATATATAAGCCAGTTGTAACAAATACTGCTTGCAATTAATCATCATACTGCACTCTTATCATATTACGTACCAAATACTACAAACAGTTCAATATTAGAGTTTTAACAACCATGCGTTTTTGCATTTATTGTTCAGTATCGTATAGGTTGTGTTCGGAAACGAACAAGGACAAAAAGTAAATGGTTATGTTTTAACCTAATTTGATTTGGGATTTAAAACAAATTATGTAGGTCATTATTTGAGCAAATGCATTTATCCTACAACCCTTTAATAAATAATTATCAGGTGCATAGCTCTGGGAATACGTAGATTAGGATTGAGAATACAGAACACCCTGTTTTTACTCGTACTTTAATGCCTCCACTGGGTTTGTATGGGAAGCCTTTATGGCTTTATAGCTTACCGTAAGTAATGCAATGGCAACACTAATAAAACCTGCAAAAAGGAATACATCAAAACTCATTGATATTCGGTACGCATATCCTCTTAACCAATACTCCATGGAGTAATAAGCCAGTATCCATCCCACAACATTTGCAATTAACACCCACTTAATAAACTCCCATACCATTAACACCACAATGGTTACCTCCGATGCTCCCAATGTTTTCCTTATGGCTACCTCCCGAAACTTCTGCTCAGCCATAAAAGTAGCCAAGCCAAAAAGTCCAAGACAAGATATTAATATGGCTAAAAAGCTAAAGTAGGAGAACAATTTTGACATACGCATTTCAGATCGATACAACCTATCAAACAACTCATCGAAAAACTGATAAGTAAAGAGTTCGCCAGGATAAACCATACCCCATACGTTTTCAATCTCTTTTACAGTAGTTGTAATATCTTCTGAGTGAATTCTTACAGAAACCCTATTCTGATATGGAGCAGCAACAAACATTAATAAAGGCTGAACCTTGTGCTTTAAACTCTGAAAATTAAAATCTTCAACCACTCCAATTATTTGGAAATTGTATCCCCAAAGTTCAACGGGTTCGCCCACGGGGCTATCCATACCCATAACCCTTGCAGCCTCTTGATTAATAATTAACCCCATTGAGTCTGATGCCATTTCAGGATTCCATGCTCTACCATTAACTAGTTCCATGCCAAAAACATCAAGGAAGTCATAGTGAGCAACAAGGGTTGTAAAAAGAGAATTATCGTTAGGGTCCTGCCCCTCCCACGATACGCTACCTGTGCTATTACCAACCTGATAAGGTAACGCATTTGAACAAGTGACCGATTCTACACTAGGAATTTTTATTAACTCCTCCTTTAGCATATCGTATTTTTCTTTCCCACCTTTATTGAACATAACCGACAGGATGTTCTCTTTCTGAAAACCTAAATTTTTGTTCATCATATAATCTAATTGCCTACTAACCAATATCGTTGCAACAATAAGAGCTACAGAAAGACTAAATTGAAAGACTACTAGCACGGTTCTGAACAATTTTGATCCTTTACTAAATTCTCCTTTAAGAACTTTTATTGGTACAAATGATGAAAGGAAAAAGGCAGGATAACTACCAGAAATAATTCCAGTTAGCAAGGCCACGAGTACTACTACACCAAACATCCAGCTAGACATGGAGGAAAACGCAATGCTTTTTCCTGATAGGTCGTTAAAACTGGGCAAGAATATTGCTACAAGAATCATGGCAATAACAAACGCTATAAGTGTTAAAAGAATTGACTCACCCAGGAACTGTCCAATTAGCTGAATACGCTTACCACCTGCAACTTTACGTAAACCTACCTCTTTTGCTCTTTTAGCTGAACGGGCAGTGGCAAGATTCATGAAATTAATGCAAGCGATAAGTAGAACCAGAAATGCTATTGCAGAAAAAATTCGTACGTTGGTAATTGAACCTGAGCCCCATATATTGTAAAGATAACTCCTTTTGAGGGGTTCAAGATGGAGCGTTACATTATCCTGACCATTATCGGCAACTACATTTGCAATCTGCTCCTCCACTTGTTTATAATCAATGCTCTCACTTATTTGAACATAGGTGTAAAAACTATTGCTTGTCCAGTTAATATTCACCTCACCCCAGTAACGGTCAATATTCTCATCAAATGTAATTAAATAACTAAAACTTAAATGTGTATTCGATGGCCTATATACTACACCCGTTACATTATACGAGTACTCTGAATTAATAACTATACTCTTTCCCACAGGATTCTCATCACCAAAAAAACGCTCAGAAAGTTTCTGTGTTAGTATTATGGAATTAGGATCGTTCAAAGATGTTTCAGGCGAACCATAAATGAATTTGAATGAGAAAATATCAAAAGCCTCCTTATCTGCAAAGTATCCGTTATTAACATACGAATCCTCGTTATTTACGGTAAAGATACTTCTTTGCCAAATTGGTGTAAACCGTGCAACCTTCTTAATGTTTGAGTAGCTGTTGCGCAACTCGGGCGCAAGAGGACCTGGTGTATTATATACAAGCAAATCGTCCGTTCCAGAGTATGTTTGATACTCATAAACTCTGTATATCTCATCAATATTGGTATGAAATCGATCATAATTCACCTCATCGGCCACCCAAAAGAGAATAAGAATTGCAGCAGCCATACCTATGGCTAAACCAACAATGTTGATTAAGGAGAATCCAATGTCTCTTTTTAAGGAACGTAGCGCAATTAACAAATAACTTTTTATCATGGTTTTTAATATTTGCAGGAATACAATTTTAAATACATCTTATATTACTCATATTTTAATGCATCAACAGGATTGGCTCTTGCTGTTCGCCAGGTATGATAAGATACTGTTAAAAAGGCAATAAGTAGCGATAAAAATAAAGCAACAATAAAATACAGTATATTAATTGAAGTTTTGTAAGGAAAATCTTGCAACCAAGTATTCATAGCAAAATATGTTACAGGCCAAGCTAATATATTTGCAAAAATAACCAAAAGAGCAAACTCTTGCCCTAGCAAGCCCATAATACGAAGGCTGGTAGCCCCCAGAACTTTGCGGATTCCCATTTCTTTCACCCTTGCCTGCACCATAAAATCTGAGAGTCCGAAAAGCCCCATACATCCAATAAAAATGGCAATTACAGCAAAATAGCCAAACATCTGCCCCATCCTCATCTCGCTGCGGTAAAGCCTCTCGAACGACTCATTCAGAAAAGTGTATTCAAATGGTTCTTCAACAGCATAATCATTCCAAATAATTCTTATATCATCAAGCGATTGTTGTAATTGCGACACATCAATCTTAATATTATACGTATTGTATGCAGATCCTCTATAGCAAAGAACAAGAGGGCCGATATTGTTATGCAATGAGTTAAAGTTAAAATCTTTTACTACACCAATAATTTCTCGGGTTGACCATCCTCCTTCAAGTTTGTAACCAATAGGATTATCTGTATCAAGCATTGATGCCAGGGTTTCATTTACAACTACGGCATAGTTCTTATCTGCTGGTCTATCCCATTCAAAGCTCCGCCCCTCAATAATTTCTAATCCCAACACATCAATATAGTCAGGATCAACAGGATGATAAGAGTAGTTGTACATATCTCCCTGCTTATCCTTGTAGCTCTCCTGCCATTTAATGCTACCCATTTTAGCGTTAGAGCGAGTAACACCCTTAACACCTGGAATTTGTGTTATCTTATCCTTAAAAACATCGAACCCATAGCTCGTTTTACGTGGAATCTTTAGGTTCACAATCTGTTCCTTATCAAACCCCACATCAAACTTAGTGAAATAGTTTAATTGGCTAAAAATTATTAGGGTAGATATTATTAATGCAACCGACACAAAAAACTGAAAAACAATTAGTAGCTTTCTAAGCACCCCTGATTTAGCTCCCTTCGCTAAATTTCCTTTAAGAACAGCATTAGTTGAAAAAGAACTCAGGTAGAATGAAGGGTAAAGACCTGACACAATACCAATTACAACGGCAGAAACAATCAGATACAGTATTGACAATGGTGTAATAAGTGCAGCAGAAGCCAGGTCTCTTTCAACCAAAGAACCGAAAAATGGAGCAAGTAGCTCTGCTAAAGTAACTCCAATAAACATTGCAAAAAATGTAGTTAAAACGGATTCTCCAAGAAACTGACTAATTATGCTAAAACGGCTTCCGCCAACGGCTTTCCTTATGGCAATTTCTTTTGCTCTGGTAGATGCACGAGCGGTACTTAAGTTAATATAATTAACGCATGCTAGTATTAGAATGAGAATTGCTACGATAATCATAACACCAATAAACTTTGGGTTTCCGTGCTTCACCTTCCCTTCAAACGATATGGCTCCATTAAAATATATGTCGGACACAGAACGTAGGTTCATTACAAATGGTGGTTTTGACCCCATTATCTCCTCAAGCTTACTATTCAAACGATCAGCAACATCATCTTTCAGTTCAGGTGACACCAACTTTACGTATGTTGGGTTATTCATATTATTAACTAGCTTAGAGTCAACATCGTCCCAACCATAAATAACCTGCAATATGTCAAATGAGAATAACGCCTTAAAAGGCAGATGAAAAAATATTGGATCTTCAACAACTGCTGTTACTGTAAAATTATGCTTATCGTAAACGGTTACAATTTTTCCAATGGGATTTTCATCACCAAATAACCTTTCTGCTTCGCTCTGGGTTAAAACTATATCATATTTACCAGCCAGGGGATTCGCTTCTTTTCCTTTCAATATTTCAAAACCAAAAAAGTTGATAAAGTTATTGGTAACGGGCATATAACCATCAACACGAAGCACCTTCTCATCAACCTTTACAAGTTCATTATCAATAAAATAATTAGTTATTGAAACAGCTTCTTCCACTTCCGGACAATGCTTCTCAGCAAAAGTTGCAAAGCCAGGCCCCAAAAGAGCCCACTCCCCGAACTCAAGCCTATATATCCGCTCCTTTTCTTTTATAAAGTTATCAACCTTATACTCTTGGGAGATAAACAAAAAGATTAGGATGAATACTCCAATACCCAACCCTAAACCAACAATGTTTATAAAGGAGGATGCTTTGCTCCTAAAAATATTTCGTATGGCTACTAATAAATAATTCTTAAGCATGGCTCTCGTTTTTAATAATTTTAAGAAAAACTAAACTATTTTTATGCCAACATTCATATTTGTCTAGCATTCTGTAACTTAAAGATTGATTAAATTTTTAAAGTCTAATATATTTTGTTCGATAAAGCACAGGGAGTGTTCGGGAATGAACACAATACTATTTTAAACAAATTAATAAAACTAAAAGAAATAAACTAAAAAAGCCCCTTGAAAAAGGGGCCTTTTATTAAAAATATGTGTAATTAAGAAACTAATCTCTTTTCACAAACCTCTTGGTAGATATTTTTCTTCCATTATTCTCAAGGGAATAGAGGTATATGCCTTTGGGTAAATCATCAATATCCAGGGTAAGCCTGCCAGCTGATTGCTGTAGGTTTCTGGTTTTCATTTCAACACCCAGAATATTATGTACAAGCAGCTTTGCGTTGTTTGGAGTGGAAACAAAATCGTAATTAATACTAACCGTTGATCCTGATACGGGGTTTGGGTAAGCGTTTAGGGTAATTTCATTAAATCTGGTTTGAACACTTGTTGCTACAATACTATAATTAACAGTAACAGATACTTTATCGTCAGGATTATCATTGTCCCAAAACTCGTAATAAATAGT
>JAWLEY010000184.1:0-5653 GCA_041685855.1 Perlabentimonas sp.
TTTTTACTTCGTTTTTGGATGATTTGTAGCTTATGGCATTAACAGGACATATATTTAAACAGCTGCCACAGCCAATACATCTATTAGGAAGAATAACAGCATAGTTTTTCTCGGCTGTAACCTCAATGGCTTTAACTGGGCATACCCTAACACATGCAAAACAGTTTATACATTCTTGCTCGCTTATGGAGAAAAGCTGCGACATTTTACAGAAGATTTAAATTTCGAAAGAGTTGCTTAGGATGCTAATCATTTTCTGTTCGTCCACGCTGGTGTAAAGTTCATTATCTACTTTTAGAATTGGCCCATCGGCACATTGACCAAAACAGTGCCCACCGTGAAAATATATCTTATCCTCAATGTTATTATCCTTTATGAATTGATTAATTGCCCTTAGAAGGTTCTTGTTTCCTCTTGAGAAGCAGGAACTTCCAAGGCATATTACAACTTCCTTTTTGCCACTCATTATTATTATTCGTTATTCTTTTAACATTCAAAGATAAGGATTTATGTATTAAGTATTAAGTTAATATCTAGATTCTTTTAGGTACCTTTCAAATAAATTAAAGTGATGATAGAAGCAAGGTCGCTAATAATTCACATTTTACGGAATTCTTACTGCTTATTACTCTTAATAAACTAGAATGATTTAAAATTACTTAAATAAATTGTCTTATTCCATTTCTTTTGTTAAATTGTAAGCTCTTAAAAACCTGATTGTTGTTGTTAATGTTGTGATAATCAGTTTCGTCTTTATGTTATTTGTATAACATTGTTATTTGTGTTCAAATTTTTTCGCAGAATTATATCTGTTATGAACGAGAAAATCAAAGATCTTTTAGAGCGGTACAGCCACTCATCTAGTGGAAATTTGCTGCCTATATTGCAAGATATTCAGGAAGAAATAGGATATCTATCTGAAGAAGCAATAGTTATGGTTGGTAAACATTTAAATGTACCCACAAGTAAAATATTTGGTCTAGCCACATTCTATAATCAATTCAGGTTTCAGCCAAAGGGAAAGTTTCATTTTCAGGTTTGTCATGGCACCTCGTGCCACCTAAAGGGTGCTGTTTCTCTTATTGATTATCTGGAGAAAACCTTAAAAGTAAAGGCTGGTCATACAGCTCGCAATGGGAATTATAGTTTAGAGGTTGTACCATGCATGGGGGCGTGTAGTTTATCGCCAGTTATTGCAGTTAACGGAAAATTCTACGGTAATTTAACTTTTGATTCTTTAAAGGAACTCATTAATGAGATTCAGGATAAATTATAGGTCTAAGTTCTAATTTAGTTGTCTAAATAATAATGGAACAAAATATTGAATTTATTAAATCTTTCCTGATAGATAGTATAGAGCAGCAGGATATAGAAAATAGTAAGGAGTATGAAGAGCGGTTATCATCCGCTCGCCGTAATAGCATTTCAAAGCCTGTTGTTTTTATTGGGACTACTAGTTCATCAATGGTTGCTGGTGCTTTAGATACATTTAAAGCAATTGAGAACTATGCCGATGACAGTGACACTGATTTTACCTGTGTTCAGGTGGGAACACTCGGATTATGCAGCCACGAACCTATTATGGATGTTCAGGTGCCTGGCAAAACAAGAGTCTCGTTTCATTGCGTTAGCCCTGAGATGGTTCCAGTAATTCTCGATGGTGTGTTCAATAATTATCTTCCTACTGAATATGTTTTGGCTCAATACAGGAATAAACGTCATCAGCCATGGTCAAACGTTCCTTATTTCGACGAACTTTCATTCTTTGAAGAGCAACATAGGGTGCTCCTGTCAAATTGTGGTGTTATTAGCCCTCTTAGCATTCTTGACTCTATTGCATATGGAGGATATAAGACCTTTGCAAACGTACTCAGAAAATTTACGCATGAAGAAGTTTGTGAAATAGTAGAGAAAAGTGGACTGAGGGGAAGAGGTGGCGGAGGTTATCCTACAGGATCAAAGTGGCGCAGGGCACTAGAAACACCAGCAGATCAAAAATATTTTATTTGCAATGCTGATGAGAGTGATCCCGGTGCTTTTATGGACCGTTCTCTAATGGAGAGTGACCCGCATCTTGTTCTTGAGGGAATTGCTATATCTGCATATGCTATTGGAGCTAGTAAAGCAATAATTTATACTAGGAATAGGTATAATTTTACAGTTGAACGCTTAGAGAATGCCTTGAAGCAGGCGTACGATGTAGGATTACTTGGGCATAATATTTTGGATAGTGGCTACAGTTTAGATATTAAGATGAGAAAAGGGCCAGGAGCTTATGTATGTGGCGAGGAAACAGCCCTAATTCAAAGCCTTGAGGGGAAAAGAGGAATGCCTACATTAAAACCGCCATTCCCATCAACAAGCGGACTTTTTGGGAAACCAACCGTTGTTAATAATATTGAAACCATAGCGAATGTTCCCTTTATTATTTGTAAAGGACATGAATGGTACCAGTCGTTAGGTACAGAAAAATCAAAGGGCACTAAATTATTCTCAGTTTCAGGGAATATTAACCAAACCTGCTTAATAGAGGTGCCTTTGGGGGTTTCACTTGCAAAAATAGTTGAGTTGGCAGGTGGCGTACCCAAAGGAAGAAAGTTAAAGGCGGTACAAATGGGAGGACCCTCAGGTGGTTGCGCAACATCTGAAAATTTGGGTATCTCTATCGATTTTGAAACTCTTAAGGAGAATGGTCTAGCCATGGGGTCGGGGGGAGTAACAGTTCTTGACGACTCGGTTTGCATGATTGATCTAGTGAAGTATTACATGGAATTTATTCAGAAGGAGAGTTGCGGTAAATGCATTCCTTGTCGTGAAGGCTCAAGAAGGATGCTTGAGATACTGGATAATATCACCCGTCGTCCTGTTAATGAGGAGAATCATAATACCCTTGAACGTTTCAAAGGGGTTATTCACCTTGAGAGTTTGGCCGAGGTAATGCGCGATACCTCCCTTTGCGGATTAGGGCAAACAGCACCAAACCCAGTACTTAGTACATTGAAAAATTTTCGTGAGGAATTCGAGGAGCATATTTTTGATAGAAAATGTAGGGCTTCGGTATGCCGTAACCTTAGAACCTTCTACATTGATGTTGAGAAATGCACAGGATGTGCTGCATGTGAAAAGAAATGTCCAACAAATGCAATATTTGGCACACCTCGATCTCCCTATTTTATTATTGAAGATAAGTGTATTGGCTGTGGCGTTTGCGAGGAGGTTTGCAAATTTTCAGCCGTTTTTTCAAAGTAGCACCTAAAGTTTTTCTTTGTGCTTTTTATAAATTGTTTTATTCGAATTAGCTGACTATGAAATTTGATATTGAAGTTAATAACAAGGTAATTCAAGCACGAAAGGGTGAGACAATCCTATCAGCTTTAAATAGGGGTGGAATAAACGTTCCAACTCTTTGTAGCCTAAAAGGATTATCTCCTACCGGAGCCTGCAGGGTGTGTGTAGTTGAGGTTGAAGGTTTTCAGAATTTGGTTACATCGTGCTCATATCCTGTGCAAGAGGGAATGAAGATACACACACACTCTCCCAGAGTAGTTAAAGCAAGGAAAACACTTATAGAATTGCTTCTGAGCAATCATCCTGATGACTGTCTTTACTGTGAGCGGAATGGAAATTGCGAATTACAGGATCTTTCTGTTGAACTAAATATCAGGGAAAGAAAAATTTCAGGTAAAAAGATACGCCACAAGCTGGATCTTTCTAGCCCAAGCGTAGTTCGAGACCCTGCAAAATGTATTCTTTGCGGAAGGTGCATCAGAACTTGCGATGAAGTACAGTCAGTATCTACGTTAGAGTTCATTAATAGAGGGGCAAAAATGCTTGTGAGCACAACTATGAACCGTGAACTTAACTTCTCAAGTTGTATTGCTTGTGGTCAATGTGTTATGGTTTGCCCTACCGGTGCCTTGCATGAGCACTCAAATCTCGATGAGATGCAGGATGCCCTTAACAATAAGGATCAGAAAGTTGTTATTCAGTATGGACCAGCCGTATCCGTATCCCTGGCCGAGGAGTTTGGTTTAAAGCCAGGTAAAGACATAAATGGGCTGCTGGTTGCTGCATTAAAAAAGATAGGTTTTGAATTTGTTTTCGATACGAACTTTGCAGCGGATATTGCAGTTATGGAGAACGCAACGGAATTAAATCAGAGAATAGAGTCAGGCGAAAATTTACCTATGATATCCAGCTGCTGTCCATCATGGGTTAAGTTTGCAGAGCAGTACTATCCTGAGATACTTCCACTTCTATCCAAAACAAAATCGCCCCAGCAAATAATGGGCTCGTTAATAAAAAACTTTTTTACCAAAGAGAAGGGGCTTAATTCATCCGATGTATTCTCAGTTTCTGTTATGCCCTGCTTAGCCAAAAAATACGAGGCCCAAAGAGCAGAGATGACTACCCGAGGGCTTTCCGATGTTGATCTTGTGCTTTCAACCCGAGAACTTGCCAGGTTAATAAGATTATATGGTATAGATATTCAGGCTCTTGAACCTCAGCAGGCTGATCCGCTCTTTAGTATCAAAAGTTCTGCGGGCAAGTTATTCGCTACTGCTGGGGGTACATCCGAAGCAATCATTAGAACATACCATTACCTCAGAACTGGTAAGGATATGAATTCACCAAAATTAAACGATTTTAGATCGTTTTCAGGTGTAAAAGAGGCAACAGTTAAAATTGGTAAGGAGAAGATGAATGTAACGCTTGCTAGTGGACTAACCGATATTAAAGACCTTTTAAAGACCGTTGTTGAGGGGAAAAGTACCTCGCAACTTATCGAGATTATGGCCTGTCCTGGTGGTTGCGTTAATGGAGGAGGACAACCCTTTAAAGCAAAGGATAAGGATGTTAAGGCACGAGCAAAGGCTATTTATGATATTGATGAGGCTGAAAGTATCAGGGTCTCCCATAAGAACCCCATGATTAATGATTTTTATAAAAAATATTTGGATAATCCTGGTAGCGAAAAAGCAAAGAAGCTTTTTAACGTTAAGTACACTAAGAAGGACGTCTTGTTATAATTTTTGAAAAGAAACGAAATAGGAATTTTAATGGCATTTTCAGAAGAACATAAGCAGCTTGTATATACAATAAAGGAACTTTGCCGGGTTTGCTATACCTGCGTAAGGGAATGTCCTGCCAAAGCGATAAAAATAATTAATGGACAGGCTGAGGTTATTACCGAAAGATGCATAGGATGCGGTAATTGTATTAAGGTTTGCAGTCAGGATGCAAAAGTTTTTCTCTTAACTCGTCTTGAGGTTAAAGAACTTCTGCAATCGGATAAAAAGGTGGCAGCCATTGTTGCACCAAGTTTTCCCGCTGAGTTCAAAGAAATATCTGATTATAAGGTGTTTGTTGGAATGATGAGACAGCTCGGGTTTGATTATGTGTTTGAAGTTGGTTTTGGTGCCGATCTGGTTGCAAGAGAGTATAAAAAATTGCTTGAGAACAATCAGCATAAGGGCTATATTTCTTCCGACTGCCCCTCAATTGTAAATTACATAAAATATTATCATCCCGATTTAGTTGAGAGGTTAGCACCCATTGCTTCGCCCATGGTAGCCATGTCAAGGCTGGTTAAATTGAAATATGGTAACGATATTAAAACCGTATTTATTGGTCCATGTATTGCCAAAAAGGC
>JAWLEY010000016.1:0-24874 GCA_041685855.1 Perlabentimonas sp.
AGGTGCATGCCCATCAGGTACTTAAAACCAATTATTTTATCAAATTCGTCCCAGGTTTTTTTATATCCTTCCTCCGATTTTAAATCGTAACCAGCAGTATATGCATGGCAAGTATCTATGCAAACTCCAACGCGCGACTTATCCTCAATGTTATCAATAATATAGGCTATCTGCTCAAAGGTATATCCCAAATTATTTCCCTGCCCCGATGTATTCTCAATAACAGCCTTCACCCCCTTCGTTTTATCAAGGACAATATTAACGCTTTGGGCAATGGTTTTAAGGCAATCCTCGTCACTAACCTTACCCAAGGAGCTACCGGGATGAAAGTTTAGCCTATCAAGCCCCAGCTGCTCACACCTTTGCATCTCATCAAGAAATGCTGCACGCGATTTTTCAAGCTTATCCTCCTCTGGGTGGCCAAGGTTTATTAAGTAGCTATCATGCGGAAGAATATGCTTTGGCAAGTAGTTAAACTTCTCGCAGTTCTTCTTAAAGCTGGTTATATTTTTTTGGGTTAAAGGGGCTGCAACCCATTGCCGTTGGTTTTTAGTAAACAAGGCAAACCCTTTTGCTCCAATATCATTGGCATTAATGGGGGCATTCTCAACACCTCCAGCCGCGCTTACATGTGCTCCTATAATTTTCATGGTCAATTTTTTTTTTACTTAAACACGAATGTAGTAATTAAACCTTAAATAATAAAACGATAGTAGTTGCCCCCTCCCCATGCACGGTCACCACCTGTCATTCCGAGACCCCACCCAAAAATTTTGGGCATAATGTGGCGATGACAGAAAAACGACCGTCATTGGTAGTGAACGAGGAATCTCTTCCGAGTACCCATTGTAATTCCGAACAAGCGAAACTCAATAAGGAAAACAACTTGCAAACACCCGCGCTCGAAATATCAAGCAAAAAAATCTAAACCAACAACATCTATTGACACCATTTTTCCATATCTTTGCATCAAGATGGTTCCAAATGGGATATTCTAATCCCGCTGGATTAAAAGGGAATGCCGTGTAAATCGGCAACAGTTCCCGCTGCTGTAATCCCGATGTCGAGCAATCGGCATTATTGTTCTCAACAACACACCACTGTTCACAATTTTTTTGGATGGGAAGGTGTTGGGAATCGGGAGAGTCAGAAGACCTGCCATTTACTGCCTCAATTCAGATACGCTTTCGGGATAAAAGCGCGGATGAGAACCTCACAGTCCACATCCAAACCCTTCCCCAGTGTCTGTCGTCAGGCAGAGTTTATAATTCAGGTGGCAAGGGAAAAAGTCTGCCATAACTTACAAAGCCTTGCCCCTGTTTTTAATAGCAAACTACTGAGCATGGTTAGCAGAAGCGATAAAATATTTAAAATATTTCTCATAGCAATAGTGCTGGTGAGCGGTGCATCGCCTGCTCTCTCTCAAAAGTCCATGCTCGATACCATTGACCTGCAAAGCATAACAGTTTATCGTACAAAAAAAGCTGCTGAAACTCGCCCCGGACTAAAGGTAATTAGCATAGACACCCTAATAATTAAGGAAAAGAAAGGGCTTAGCCTATCGGAGTTGCTAATTGAAAACAGCCCAATATTTATAAAAACCTATGGGCGTGGAGCGACGGCAACAGCATCGTTTCGAGGAACAAGTGCTTCGCATACTAATGTTTACTGGAATGGTATAAAAATAAATTCTCCAATGAGCGGCGAAGCCGATTTTTCACTTATCCCCCTGTATTTTATTGATGATGTTGCCATACACTTCGGGCAATCATCCATGGGGTTTGGAAGCGGAGGATTAGGCGGCTCGGTTAATCTGGCAAGCCAAACCGACTGGAGCAAAAATTATGGAGCCAAGTTTTACCAAACGGTTGGTAGCTTTAATACCTACTCCACCGCTGCAAATGTAACATACGGAAAGGGTAAAGTAAAAGCGCAAACAAGGGCATTCAGAGAAGCATCCGAGAACAATTTTGCTTACCAGAATACCGCAAAAATAGGTAAACCAAAAGAAATACAGCAGAATGCCGATTATTTAAAATACGGCGTGCTACAGGAGTTTTACATCCGCCCCAATTCAAACCATATAATATCATCTAAAACCTGGGCGCAGGATAATCAGCGAGGCATTCCCAAACTTATGTCCAGCTACTCTGTTGATGAGCATAACCGCCAAAACGACCAAATTTTACATTCAGTTTTGGAGTGGAGAGCGTTTAGTGATAACATATCGTGGAGAGTTACTAGCGGTATTTCACATATGAATCTGAAGTACAGTCATGAAAAGCAATCCATAGAAGGAAATCCATTGCCAGTTATTGAGGCTCAAAGCAAATCGTGGAGTTGGTACAACACAGTGGGAGTAGGCAAAGATTTATTAGGCTGGCTTTCCTTTCAGGGTAGTCTTGAGTTAAATAAGCACTGGGTCAATTCTGGTGAAAGCATAATGGAATCGGGCTATAACGGGGAGCAACTCCACTCTGCCCTTAGGGTTGGCCTAAATGCAAAACCAGTAGAGAAACTTCAGCTTGCATTTCTGGTTTCCGAAGAGCTGCACAACAAGGTTTATAGTCCAATTAGCTACTCTTTATCGGGTGAATACAAGATTTTCGAGAATAAAAACCTCTTTGCGAAGGGTGCCATATCAAGAAATTACAACCACCCGTCGCTAAATGATTTGTACTGGGAGCCTGGTGGTAACAAAGATTTAAAACCAGAAAACGGATACTCCTGGGAGGCTGGCATAAAACACGCTATAAAACAGCATGATAAGAGTTTAGATGTTGACATCAACCTTTTCTCGTCGCGTATTAGCAATTGGATTATGTGGCTACCACACTTAAAAGGATACTGGGAGCCTGTTAACCTCGATATGGTGAAAACCCGAGGAGCAGAGCTATCACTCTCTGGTAAATTTAGTGTTGGCAGTGCAAACATACAGGCAATTGGCAATTACAGCTTTACCCGTTCAACCATAGAAAACGCAGGGGATATTATGAGACCAGAAGCGCACGGAAAGCAGCTACCCTTTATTCCTGTTCATTCTGGGGGACTAGCTGTTAATGTAATATGGCGGGAGTTTCATTTGGTTTACTCTTTCACTCATTTCTCTGAAAGATATACAACAACCAGCAACAACCCCAATTCCGTTCGCAGGCTTTACCCGTACTACATGAGCAGCGCAGCAATTGGTAAAGACTTTAAACTTTTTAACACATCCTTTGGCATGCAGCTCCGTGTTGATAACCTGCTGAATGAGAACTACCAAACCATTCTATGGCGACCAATGCCAGGTATAAACTACAACCTTATTCTAAGGGTTAATTTATGATAGTTAAAACAAGATATATAATACTAGCCCTGTTGGCGCTCATTTTTCAAAGCTGTATGAAGGATGATGTTATTCCTGTTACACCCTATAATCTTTTTGGAAGTCGTGGAGTTTTTATTGTAAATGAAGGTAATTACCTATACGGCAACGCCAGCTTAAGCTACTACGATATTGAATCGAAAGAGGTTATTAACAATATATTTGCCCAATCGAACGGAGTACCCATTGGGGATGTTGCTTACAGCATGACAATATATAATGGAAGGGGCTATATTGTTGTGAACAACTCAAGCTATATCCATGTTATTGATGCCAACACCCTTCAGCATATTGGTACAATTGAGGATTTACCCTCACCAAGACATATTCATTTTTTAAGCAATGAGGTTGCTTTGGTAAGCGACCTTTACGCAAGAGGTATTAGTATTATTGACCCAATAGAGATGGAGGTGGTGGGAAGTATTGAAACTGGCAGCCAGTCGCTGCCATTCAATCAACATTCTACCGAACAAATTGTGAGGATAGGAAATAAAGTGTATACCAACTGCTGGAGTTTTGACAACAAGGTGCTGGTGATTAGCACCGAATCCTTATCTGTAATTGACTCGATTGAGGTAGGAGTACAACCACTTAGCATGGTAAAGGACAAGAATAACAATATTTGGGTAATGAACGATGGTGGTTATTCAGGGAATCCATTTGGACACGAGAATCCGTCGCTAATGCGAATTAATAGCGCTACAAACACGGTTGAACTAAGGCTTAACTTCCCCACTAGTAACAATATGGTAGGTCAAATTGCCATAAACCCAACCGGCGATTCGCTTTACTATATTAACAAGGACATATATAAGATGCATATTGATGACAATGCGCTTCCTGCAGAATCATTTATACAGAGCGATTCGAGAAACTTTAGAGCACTAGCAATTAATCCTGATAATGGAGACATCTTTTTGTCAGATGCTAAAGACTATATGAGTGAGGGTGCTGCGTACAGGTACGACCCAAACGGTTGCGTAGTTGACACAATTGATGTTGGCATTATTCCGGGCAGCTTCTGCTTTAATTGAAAAAGCATCACTCCTGCTTCCTGTTTTTTCTCCAAGCGCTAAAAATATTCTGGAAAGCTAACCCAAACCCCAAAACTGCCGTTAAAATGGCCAGTATCAGAATCCATAGGGCTGAACCCTCATGAAATAAACGCATGTATGCCCAAAAGACTAGCAGTAGTGTAGCAACAATAAATAAGGAAATAAACCTCATGTTAAGTCCCGAACCTCGAGTAGGTTTATTAGGGCGACGAAGATCCACCATTGTTTTTATTTTCAAACATACAACATCTTAATTTTTTTTCAAAAGAAAAACTAATATAAAGCAACCTGTTAACTTACAATTTATTATTTTTATGGTCGAAAAAACAAAAAATCGTAACACAATGGCAGTTAATTATCAGGTTGATGAAATAGACCAAAAGATTCTTTCGTACTTAGTAAAAAATGCCCGTATGCCTTTTCTTGAGATAGCAAGAGAGTGCGGTATCTCGGGAGCAGCAATTCATCAGCGGGTTAGGAAAATGGAGGAGGCTGGTATTATTGATGGCTCACGAATGATAGTTAGACCCAAGGCTCTGGGTTACGACGTTTGTGCCTTTGTGGGCGTACAATTTGCTGCAGCAAACCAGTACGAGGGAGTTGTTGATGCATTAAAACAGATGCAGGAGGTGGTAGAATGCCATTTTATAACAGGTGCCTTTGCTCTGCTTTTAAAAATTCATTGCCGTGACAACGAGCATCTGATGGAGGTGCTTGTTAATACCATTCAGAACATACCTGGTGTGCAAAATACCGAAACATTTATATCTCTCGATCAGGCCTTTGACCGACAGGTTTACGTGAAGGATAAATGGCTAATTAAAAACAAGAAGGACTAATTTTGACCTAAACTATTACTCGCTAAGGTGTGCAATTAGTTTATTCAGAAGATCCTCCTTGCGAATGGGCTTTGTCATATAGTCTGTACACCCTGCAGAAAAACTCTGCTCCATCTCATCGGTTAGATAGAAGGCTGAATTTATTATAATGGGCACCTTCTTATCAACCGTTCGAATCTTTTTAAGTGCCTTCAACCCGTCCATAATGGGCATCTGAACATCCATTAAAACAATATCAATGTGGCGATTGCTATTATACAAATCAACGGCTTCCTTTCCGTTCTTTGCCCAAACTATATCAACTCCAGATTGCGACAGGAACGCACTAATCAACTGGTAATTACTTATAACATCCTCAGCAACAAGAATGGTTTTGTCCTTCAAAATATTTTTAGGTAATTTCTCTTTCCTTTCACTTCCACTTTCTTCGTCGTCCTTGTCGGGCTTATAGGGTATTGTAAAATAGAATGTTGTTCCCTTTTCAAGGCATGAATCGAGCCATATTTTTCCTCCTAGCAACCGAACCAGCTCATTACAAATTGCTAAACCCAGACCGGTACCTGCGTACAGCTGCTTTTCTTTAACATTATCAAACTTATCGAACTTGCTAAATCTATCAAAAATAACATCGTGCTTTTCAGGAGCAATGCCCGGACCTGTATCCTTAACAAAAAAGATTAGTTCGTCAGAGCTTGAACGCCTATAACCCAAAGTTACTACGCCTTCTCCCGTAAACTTTATGGCATTTGACAGTAAGTTAGAAAGAACCTGGCTCAATCTTACCTTATCAGTAATAACTGTTAGGGTTTTAAAGTCTGGGTCGTAATCTGTTCTTATCGTGATATCTTTCGCCTGCTTATCAAGTTCAGTACAGTAAAAGTTTTTGAGTTCGTTCAGCAGGTCAATTATTGGAACTGGCTTAAACTTAGTTTTTAGCTGACCGGCCTCAATAATTGATATGTCGAGAATATCGTTTATGAGGTTCATCAGTACCTCCCCGTTGCTCTTAATAATTTTTATGTACTCATCTTTTGCTTCCTGAGTAGATTCAGGGTCGGTAAGCAAATGAGAGAATCCTACAATAGCATTCATTGGGGTTCTAATCTCGTGCGACATGTTGGTGAGGAATGCCGTTTTCAGTTTATCGGACTCCTCTGCTTTTTCCTTAGCCACCTTTAACTCCCATGTTCGCTCTTCAACAATATTTTCTAAATGGTCCTGATACTCATTAAGCTGCGCTTCAACGCTCATTCTATTCTTTATCTCCTTCTTAAGTGCATCATTAGCCTTACTTTTATAACGGAAGCGACTGTATGTAAAATAAGTAAGAGAGATAAAAAACAGAGTTACAATAGACAACAAAGCTATTAGGATACGTGATTGTTGCTTCTCACTATCTTTCAGTTCTTTCTCTTTCGAAAGCAACTCAATTTGCCTTTGCTTGGCATGTAGTTGATATTTAGTTTCCAGCTCAATAAGCAGCTTTGCCTTTTCGTTGCTAAAAACAGTATCCCTTAAAGAATTGTAGGTTTTAAAGTGGCTATAGGCCCTTCTAAAATCACCAATATCTGCGTATACATTGGATAAAGCTTCGCTAATATTAACGAGGAGTCTTTTTGAATCGGTATTTGAAGCCTCCTGCCAGGACTCGTTCAGAGTTGCTATAGCTTGATTATACCTTCTTAACCGATGGTATGCCACTCCGGTATAGTAAAGAGAATTTGCAACACCTTCAGAATTGTTAACCGAAGCGAAGTTGCCATGAGCCTCATCTAAAAAGTTTAATGCAATCTGGTATTCCTTCCTTTTTATATGAACGGTACCAATGTTCAGAAGCGTATTTCCATAACTTACCCTGTCCTCGTCTCTGTCCTTCTGTTTGAGCGATTTTTTTAATGCTTCAAGTGCATGGTCCAACATTCCCATTTCAGAGTAAACCCGTCCAATGTTATTATGCGCCTTGGCAATTCCGCCAGAATAGTTAATCTCTTTGCATATTTTTAGGCTCTTCTCAAAAAAGTCCAGAGCAATTTCCTTCTCATCAAAGTAAAAATAAATATTGCCAATTTCGCGTGCTAAATCAGAAATCTTCTCACGATTCTCTAGGCCTCCGGCAAGATTAAAAGCAACCTGAGTATTATCAAGCGCCTTTTTAAAATCACCTATACGGGTATAAATCTGACCGTAAAGCTGATGAGTTTTTACCAGGCCTACACTATCCTGCCTATCAATGTAGTAATCATGAGCCTTATCGAGATATTGAATTGATTTATTGTAATCTCCAATAATATACAGTCCTCTGGCAATAAGTTGTTGAGCCTCCGGCACTAAAATATTCTTTCCCTCTTCCTTTGCAAGTAGAAGTGCTGTTTCTGCATAGTCAATAGCTAGTTTAGGATGCTTTTGAATAATTCTTTCTGTTGATTTCAAAAGAAGGTCTAATCGCTCTTCCTTATTGGAATCTTTAAGTATTTGCTCTATTGTATCGGGGTTTAACTCAGAACTATTACATAAGGCTTTAGTCCAAATGAATGGGGAGACAAATAGAAGGGCTATGAATATCGTTTTTTTGAAAGCGTACATAACCTAAGGTTTCCAGTAAATATATAAAAAAAGTGGAACATCTAGATTTTTCGAACGCTTCTTTTTGTAAAATAAAAAAAAGGAGCCATAAGACTCCCTTTAAATCGTATTTTATGAAATATTAATCATCATAATCGTCATCATAAAAATCTTCATCATCAAACTCATCTTGCTGGAAGTTCATGTCAATGTCCTCTAGCTCATCAATTTCATCAAAGAGGATTTTTTTAGGGTTCTTCTCCTTTTTAAGCGGTTTAAGCTTACGGGTTTTTCTCATCTCGTCTGCACCAGCAGAGAACTCTTTGGCTGGTTTTCTCATTTCATTCCTTGATTTCATTACAGAAACTGTTAAAATTAAATGAATTAGTGTTTAGTTAATAAAAAAGATTTTTCGTGAACATGCAGCATTTAACAAACTGCGTTGATACTGCAATTTTATAATTATTTTTTGATTTTAAGCAAATTTATTAAAAAAACAGGTAATATTTTATTGTGATATGTAAGATTGTGAACGCACTGTGCTACTAATGATTTTTTACGATATCTAAAGTAAAAATGTTTTAGGGTAACATAATTATTTTACAGTGGTTTTTCTACTTTTGTCCTTTCAATGGTTTTAACCTACAGGAAACACACGCTCTTTATTACTGTTCATTTTGCAAGAAAAAGCTTAGTATTCTATCATAATAAGACTATCAGTTTAGACATAGACATTTTGTAACAATGGCCACACAAATAATTCTAAATCAACTTCTTATTTTCGGTATTCTAATTGCTATTGGAGCTTTAGCATACTGGCGCAAAATTATTACTCCCACAATAAAGAACAACCTGGCCCGAATTGTTATTGACCTAACCCTTCCCTTTCTAATACTCTCAACATTTATTAATATTGAGTATGAGCCCCACCTAATACGAAATGGGCTGCTGGTTTTTGTGCTTGCATTTGTTAACCTGTTTGCTTTTTATTGGTTAGGCCATTTGTCATCTAAAATATTAGGATTAAAACCTAATCAAGCCACCGTTCACTCATTGCATACCATGCTTGGGAACATTGTTTTTCTAGGTTTTCCTTTACTTGACGCCCTTTTCCCAAATGGTATTGGTGTGTTTTACGGGGCAGTTTACCAGCTCGCTTCAAACTTGGTAACATTCACCTTTGGGGTATATAAGTTGAGTTCTGGCACTGAAAAATCGGGATGGAAAAGTTTATTAAACACCAATACCATTGCATTGGTGCTAGGTGGGCTGATTCTTGGACTAGGCATAGCTGTGCCTTCCGCTCTTAAAGTTTCATTTGAGAGCCTTGGTAGGTGTACCAGTCCACTTTCAATGGTTTATATTGGTGCAATGCTTGCCTCAATGAATATCCACAGAGCTTTGCTGCAGAAGAGCATATATGTTTTGAGTATAAACAAGTTGTTACTTATACCATTTATTCTAGCAACACTATTTTTACTCATATTTAATCTATTGGGTATTTCTATTTCCCGTGATGCATTTTTTGTTCTTATGCTACAGGCAGCAATGCCCTGCCAAACCATTGTGGTTGTTCTCTCGCACAGGTATGGTGGCGACCACCAGCTGGCAGGAGCAAACCTGTTTGTCTCCACCCTGTTAAGTATTGTTTCTTTACCTCTCTTTTACTTTATTCTTGAATGGCTTTGGACTAACGTTGCGTGATGATGTTTATTTGTTTAAAACTTTGGAATAAATCTTTTTGCGCTAATGGCTTATAGATAGTATTTTTGAAAAAAACTGCATTTTGGACAAAAACAAAGAAACACGCTGGTTTGCAGCCTACACCACTCCAAGAAGTGAGAAAAAGGTGTATGACAGATTAAAAGCTGAGGGGGTAGAGGTATATTTACCTTTACATAAAACGCTACGTAAATGGAGCGACAGAAAAAAGTGGGTAGAGGTTCCTCTCCTACCATCGTACATATTTGTAAAAATAGTTGATAAAGAGCAGCATAACATACTTAACACACCCGGGTTAATTCGCTTTGTTAAGTTTGAGGGGAAACCAGCACCAATACCTGAGGAGCAAATAAACACCCTTAAAATTTTACTTGGACAAGAACTTGACGTTGAACTTCTGGATGAAAATTTAAAACCTGGTGATAAAGTGGAGATTATTATTGGTTCGATGCTGGGTTTTAAAGGCGAACTAATTAAGCATAAAGGGAAAAGCAAGGCATTAATAAGAATCAATCATATTTCGCATGGTTTACTAGTTACGCTACCAAAAAGTTTCATTACTCGATCGGTTGAGTAAGAACATCGTTACTTCTCCTCAATTTTCTCTACTCTTCTTTCGTGTCTTCCTCCCTCAAACTCCGCATTCAGGTATGCCATTGCAATTTCTTTTGCTAAATCAACAGAAACGAATCGAGCAGGAATTGCGCAAACATTCGCATTGTTATGCTGTCTTGCAAGGCTCGCTATTTCAGGTATCCAGCAAAGGGCCGATCGTACGCCCGTAGTTTTGTTGGCTGTAATGTTTACCCCATTTCCACTTCCACAAAGCACAATGCCCAGCTGATTTTCTCCTTTGGCAACACTATGTGCTACCTGATGTGAAAAATCGGGGTAATCAACGCTTTGACTTGAGTGAGTGCCAAAATCTTTCACGGTATACCCCTTCTCTTTTAGGTAGGATACAAGTATTTCTTTTGTTTCGTAACCAGCATGATCGCTGCCAATTGCTATACTATATGTTTTCATGGTTTTAAATGCTATTTTTGCAAAGATAGCCCCTTTAGGAATATCCTCAAGGTTAATATTTAAAAAATGTCGGGAATTTATATCCATATACCTTACTGTAAGCACAAATGCGAGTACTGCGACTTTTACTCAGAGGTCAGCCTTAACGATGCAAATATATTTCACCATTTAATTGAGAAAGAGTTAAAGTTACGCGCAAACTTTTTGCCACAAAAAAACATTGAAACAATTTACTTCGGAGGTGGAACTCCATCCCTTTTAAAACCAGAACAAATCTTCCATATTATTGATGCTGTTAAAAAAGAGTTTAGCGTTGACCATAACCCTGAGGTTACCCTGGAGGCCAACCCCGACGACCTCTCGTATGAATACCTGAAAGGACTCTTTGACATTGGTATAAACCGTTTAAGCATAGGGGTACAATCATTTGCCGATACTGATCTTTTGCAACTGGGGCGAAGGCATAATGCCAAGCAAGCAGTAACCTCCGTGGAGAATGCTTACAAAGCGGGTTTTAAAAATATCAGCATCGATTTAATATATGGGTTACCCTACTCCAGCAATGAAATATGGGAAAATAATTTAAACACTGCCTTCTCACTACCCGTTCAGCATCTCTCCTGCTACCATTTAATTATTGAGGAGGGAACTCCACTTTCTGAGAAAGTTTCAAAAGGCAATATAAAACCAGTTGAAGAGGATGACAGCGTTAAGCACTTTCAGATTCTTCAGAGAATGGCTAAAAAAAACAATTTTGTTCACTACGAAATTTCAAACCTGGCAAGAGAGGGTTACTTCTCAAGGCACAACTCATCGTACTGGAAGCAAACGCCCTATCTGGGACTTGGCCCCTCAGCTCATTCATATAACGGTATGGTACGCGAATGGAATCCCAAATCTACTAAGCAATGGTCAACGGCCATAAATGCCGGCAAAATTATTGCAGAGCAAGAAGTCTTATCGGAAAAAGATAAGCTAAACGAATATCTACTCACATCACTTCGTACCATCTGGGGAGTTAATATTATAGACTTTGAAGAACAATTTGGTAGCAGTGCTCTAAAGAAACTAATGTCGGACGCATCCCCTTTCTTAACTACAGGAGCAATCCTTAAACGCAAAAATATATTGTTGATTAGCCCCGACGCTTTTCTTATTTCCGATTCAATAATTACTGAGCTGTTTCAATAACTATTTATCATCTACTAAATTCATATTTAATTGATGTTTCATAAATATATAGAGTAGTTCTATCAAATTATTACTGTGGCTATATAGATTTTGCTTGTTTAATTTTTTTAAATTAGCAGATATTAATCCGCTACCTTTTGCTTTTAAAAAATACATACCAAAAAAAATATTCAATCGGCTAAAAAGTTTGAGAAACTTCTTTAAATATATTCTGATATGCTTATTCTTAAGCGCTGGATTTGTTCAGGCAACAAACCCAGCCGACAGTCTTCTCCTAAAATTAAAAACTGCTAATAACGATTCAGTTAAAGCGCAAACTCTAATTGATTTGGGTGATGCCATAGAGTCGTCCGAACCAAACAGAGCAATAAACTACTACAAACAAGCCTTAAGCATTGCCGAGGAACATGCTCAGGAGAACGAGTTTTATCAAGAACTACTTATAACCTGCACAAGGTACATAGGAATTGTGTATCACAACCAGAATGCCAACGATAAGGCCATGGAGTACTTTATGCGCTCCCTTAGATTATGCGAAAAGCACCAGCATAAAGAAGGCATGGCAGCATCAATGAACAACATTGGCATGGTACATTCCGAAGCTAGAAACTATGAGAGTTCAATTGAATACTACCAAAAATCGCTAAATATTGCCAAAGAGCTAAACGACACCTTTGGCATGGCAAGAAGCTACAATAACATGGGGGTTACTTATGCCAACATGGGGAATATTCAGCTAGCAATAGAGAATTATCAGAAAGCTGCCGATGCTTTCGAAATTTTAGACTTACAATATTACAGAGCAGCTATATACAACAATATTGGAACATACTATCTTTCCCTTATTCACGAGATGGGCAGGAATGACTCCACGCTAATATACTACCAGGAAGCTTTAAGCTTCTTTCAAAAAGCAGCACCAATTTTTCAGGAGACAAACGAGCAATTCGATTTTGCTACCAGCCTCGCAAATATCGCCCAAACACAGGTTCAACTATATGAGTTCCTCCCCAAAAACCATCCAAAAAGGAGTTCATACCTTAACCAATCAATTGCTAACGCCAAAAAATCTCTGAAAATATCAAAACGAATAAACTCATTTGAGACTATTTATTATTCAGCCCATGCCCTTAAGGAGGCATATAAGTTTATGGGCAATAATAATTTAGCATTAGAATATGCTGAGTTGATAATTCAAAATAACGATAGTTTACTAACACAGGAAAAAGAACATACTATTGCTGAAATTGAGGCAATCTATCAAACCGAGAAGAAGGAGCAGGAAATTGAACAACAGCGTTTGGAGGCAGGCAAACAGCGACTCAGATTTAATGCCCTAGTTGCTGGGGTTCTCCTTTTGGGGCTCCTTACCTTTTCTCTGTACCGTGGATACATTAACAAAAAGAAAGCTCACGGCATTATAACAGAGCAAAACTCGATACTTGAGCAGGCTAACGCCGAAATTTTGGCACAACGCGATGAACTGGAGGCTCAGCGCGACATGGTTATGTCTCAAAACCATGAATTAGAGGAGGTTTACACCAACATGACACATAGCCTACAGTATGCACAAAGCATTCAGGCAGCTATCCTTCCATCAGAAAAAATACTTCAGCAAGTTAGCCCCGATTTTTTTGTGATGATGCGTCCCTGCGAGTTGGTTAGTGGAGATTTTTTCTGGGCAACAGCTTTTGATGATTACCAGATTTTTTGCGTGACCGATTGCACCGGTCATGGTGTTCCCGGCGCATTTATGAGCATACTAGGTGTAACGGCACTAAACGATATTGTTACACGCCACAGAATAACCAACCCCAGTGAAATTATGGGGCATCTGCGCCATAACGTTATTGAGGCCATGAGCCAGAATGACCCAGAACAAATTCACAAGGATGGGATGGATATGTCGCTGTGCGTTTTTAACTCCCGAACAAGGGAGCTTCACTTTGCCGGAGCAGGGTTGCCCCTCTGGATTGTTACAGACACGCCCGAGGTAATTAATTTGAGTAGTCCCAAATCTATCAAAACAGGTGACTTCTCGTTGCTTGAAGTGAAGGGAGATATTATGCCCATAGGAAAATCACCAATTATTAGGCCTTTTACTAATCATGTTATAAAGTTGGGCAGCAACCACATTAGAATATACATGGCAACAGATGGTTTTGCCGATCAGTTTGAAGAGGGAACGCAGAAAAAGTACGGTATTTCCAATTTAAAAAACCTGATACTAAAAAATGCTCATAAAGAATTTACTGAGCAAAAAAATATTCTGGAGCAAACATTCGACAATTGGAAAGGTAAAGGCGTGCATATTGACGATGTTACCGTATTAGGTATAAGGATATAAAACGCTAATTATATAAGTTTTTCGTAGCCATGAAAATCCATGTTTTGAGAAAAGCATGGGGCAAACACCAGACTTTTGCCAATGGCCTCAGCCCCATCTCACCAAATTTAATCATTCCTTTCCTGTGCCAGAAATTTTAGCTATTAGTGTTTAAAGAAGCATCAATTTTTGTCCAATTATTGAATGGTAATAAAATTTTTTCTGAAACTTTGTGAAAGAAATATTCCATATTTTAATGTTAATAACATAATCTTTCATAAATTTAACTTCTCAAATAATATAAATTAAGCTTTGTATCACTTAAAACCCTAAAATCATGGAGCTTAAATCTCAAAAACTAATTGTGCCTTGGGATTTTAGTCCCGTATCGGAGAACGCACTAAAATATGCTGTAAAGATTGGTTCTTTCACAGATGAGTTTACTATTGATCTTATTCATGTTATTGAGTCTGGTAAACTATTTTCAAAGACCAAATTAACCGAGAAGGAAGCATCTGAAAAATTAAAAGAGGAGGCTACTCGAATTAAAGAAACCTACGGTATTGATGTAAATATTGTAGTTCAGGAGGGTAGTATATTCCATAATATAAGTGAGCATGCTTTCGATATTGAGGCTAGTCTTGTTATAATGGGTACGCACGGCATAAAGGGTGTACAGAAGTTAACCGGTAGCTGGGCGCTAAAAGTTATTGCAGGATCAAATGTTCCTTTTTTGGTAGTTCAGGATGAACCCCAGAGAGAGCGTATCTTCGAAAACATTGTTTTCCCTCTTGACTATAGATTGAATGAGAAGGAAAGGCTCCGTTGGGCTATAAAAGCGGCCGTACAGTACAAATCGCGCATTAATATAATTCTTCCTCACGTTTCCGATTCTGGAATACAAAAGAAAATTAGCTATAATCTGGCTTTTGCCAAAAAGCATTTTGATGCACACGGAATTGGTTACGATGTGCATAGTGCTGGCAAAGGAAGAAGTTTCTCCAGCGAGATAGTGAAGCTTGCTGTGGATATTGAGGCCGATTTAATACTTATTATGACTACTCCAAACCTTGATTTTACCGATTACATGTTTGGTGCTCAGGAGCAATACGTAATTGCAAATACAGAGAAAATTGCTGTTATGTGTATTAATCCCTCAATGGTATAGACAACCTTAGGTTCTGTATTTTCCCTTATTGTCCGCTAAAATGGTAAGGTAGCTGTAGTAACGCGACGGATTTATAACATTGTTTTCTACCGCTTCTTTAACTGCACACCCAGGCTCATGGTCGTGGGTGCAGTTTTTGTACTGACAGCTTGCCGCCACTTCAAAAATTTCTGGGAAAAAGTGGAAAATTTCCCTTTTTTCCATATCAACAAGGCCAAACCCTTTAATTCCAGGGGTATCTATAACATATCCGCCAGTAGATAATGGGAACATCTCGCTAAAAGTGGTTGTGTGCTTCCCTTTAAGGTGATAGTGGGAGATATCCGCAGTTTTAAGGTTAAGGTTAGGTTCAGTTGTGTTAATAAGCGTACTTTTGCCTACACCAGAATTGCCTGAAATTAAGCTGATTTTATCCTTAATCATCTCATGAAAACTATCCATGCCCTCACCGCTAGCTGCAGAAACTTTGTAGCAAGGATATAGGGGCGAGTAAATTGACAGGTAATAGTCAAGCTTCTCTTTTAAAAAATCTTCTTCGTATAAGTCTATCTTGTTAAAAACTAAAACCGCTGGTATTTGGTACGCTTCAGCAGTAGCAAGGTATCGGTCAATAAAAATTAGGTGAGTTTCAGGAAACTCAACGGTAATAACCAGAATGGCCTGGTCAATATTACTTGCAATGATATGCGCTTCGCGGGAGAGATTGGATGATTTGCGAATAATATAATTTTTACGTGGCTCAACATTTACAATGTTTCCGGTATTGCTATCTCCCTCAACATCAATATTCACAATATCGCCAACGGTAACGGGGTTGGTAGTTTTAGAGGCAGCTAGCCTTAACTTCCCTCTTGTTTTGCAGCGGTATTCAACGCCATTATTACCCATCACGGTGTACCAGCTACCTGTTGATTTTAGAACTCTGCCCTGCATTATAGCTACTGTTTTAGCATGTAAAAATAGCAAAATTTCTCAACTAGAGGGTAAAAGCAAGGGGGCGTAAATTGTTATGCCCCCCTTCATGAAAAATCAGCTTATATGCTTTTACTATTCCTCCCTAATTGGTTTAAACCCATTACCCAGAATTTCGTTAGCATCAATTACGGTAATAAAGGCTCTGGGGTCAATCTGCTCAATGTAATCCCTGAGAATATATACTTCCCTTCTGCTAACGTTAGTGAAAATAATTTTTTTATCCTGTCCTTTATACATGCCGGTTCCATTAATCAGAGTACCACCTCTATCGATGTCGTTTATGAGCTTGTCGCGAATGAGCTCGTACTTATCCGATACAATAAACAAGGTTTTATCGTAGCTAACGCCCTGCATGGTCATATCAATAACCTTTCCGGTAATGTATATTACCAGCCATGAGTAAAGCGGAATTTTCCAGTCCTGAAAGGCAACCAGAGCAAGCAGAACAATTGCAGAGTCAACATATATCATTAATTGCCCAAGCGGCAAGCGTGTGTATTTTGCAATTATCATGGCAATAATATCTGAGCCACCACTAGTTGCCTTCGATTTAAAAATAAGCCCCAGCCCATAGCCAATTAGTACTCCCCCAAAAATTGAAGAAAGCAGGAGGTCATCAACCAGTGGGTCGTAACCAAACACAAAGTGAAGTGCATCAATAAACACCGATGCAAGTATAAATCCAATTACGGTTTTAACTCCAAACCTTGGCCCTAATAGCTTTATGCCAATTATTGTTAAGGGAACGTTAAGCGCAAGCCCTACGGCTCCAATTGGCAGCCCTTCGGGCGCCCAGCTAAATATACCTTTTGTGAGGTAGTGAACAACAATTCCTATTCCGTACACCCCGCCTGGTGCAATACGATGGGGGTCGATAAAGAATACAAAACCGGATGCAAGTATGAATGCTCCGATGGTAATTAGGCTCCATACTTTGAACCATTCACGAGAGAAAAGCTTCTCCTTTGATACATAACCCATACCTAAATGTTTTTAAAAAATCGGAATGAAAAATAAGCCGCAAAATTAGTATAAAGCTTTTAATTATAATTTAAACACCAACGATTTTATTTATAATTTTGGTAACAAACTGAAATTTAGATGGTATTATATTAATACCTACATATTAAACATTATTACGACCCCCTATTAAACTGATTTTTTATGAATGGGGAGGTAATGAATAATAATGCATGTGTTTTACTTGCTATCTGGAGAGTATAGGAGTTAAAAGGCAAAAAAGATATTGAACACCAACAGGCTACCTGTCCCTTTTCATAATTGCCTGTGCAATCTCAATAAGGGTTTCCTTCTTTTCGGGCAACACATTAATCTTTTCCATAGCATTTAACGCGTTCTGGTAAAATTCTTCAATTTTACTTTCAGCAATCCCTTTAACGCCCACTTCATTATAGATGTTAAGCACACCATTAATCTTTTTGTTAGGCTCAATGTTTTGAGCCTTAAAATAGCCGCTTAGCATTTCAAGCGAATTTCCTTTGGCTAGTGAGAAAGCTTTTATGGTGAGGAACGTCTTCTTATTTGCTAGGATGTCTCCCCCAATCTTTTTGCCAAAAGATTTTTCATCTCCATAGGCATCCAGCAGGTCGTCTTGAAGCTGAAAGGCCAAACCAAGATTTCTACCAAATTCGCCTAGGTTTATAACATCGGCATTGGATGCACCGCCAATTACTCCTCCAATTTGTAGTGCCCCTTTTAGTAGAATAGATGTTTTTTGCTCTATCATACCAATGTACTCTTCCTCGGTAACATACTGTGCCGATTCAAAGTCCATATCCAGCTGTTGACCATCACAAACACCCAGCGCAATGGAGTTAAATATGTTAAGCACTTTACCAAGGTACTCCTTGTCGGTTTTTGACAGGAGTTGGTAGGCCAGTATATTTAATGCATCACCCGAGAGTATAGCTACATTGGAGCCCCATTTTGAGTAAACGGTTGGCTGATTCCGACGTAGCGGTGCATCATCCATAATATCATCATGGATAAGGGTGAAGTTGTGAAACAGCTCAATGGCTAATGCTGGCGATAATGCTTTGTCTATTGAGTCTGAAAAAAGGTTTGTGGCAGCAAGAACAAGCACGGGCCTTATCCTTTTCCCGCCAGATGAAACCGTATATTTTATGGGTTCATAAAGCCTGCTTGGCTCTTCTGGTACTGCCAGGTTCTTTATCCCTTTGTCAATTATTTCAACTAGCTGATTGGTAGTGTACATTCCGTTGATTTTTAGTTGCTCAGGTTAAGTAAAGTTACAAAAACTTATAAAACATGCTAACCATTATCGGGTAAACTTTCTGATTCTGACTCATTTGTTCTGGAAACTGATAGCAGTATGGATGGAAGTATTATCAGGTTACTAAATAAGGCAACAAGCAGCGTGAACGAAACAAGAATACCTAACGATACTGTACCTCCAAATTGCGATGCAATAAATATTCCAAACCCAAAGAAAAGCACAATTGAGGTGTAAATCATGCTTACTCCGGTTTCGCTAATTGCATTAACAACCGATTCCTTTAAATTGTTGTTTGTCTTTGTTAATTCTTGCCGGTATTTTGCCAAGAAATGAATGGAGTTGTCAACAGAAATACCAAATGCTATGCTAAATACAATAACGGTACTTGGTTTAAGGGCTATGCCCAGGAACCCCATGGCAGCAGCAGTTAAAAGTAGAGGTATTAAGTTTGGGAGTACCGAAAGCAGAACCATTTTACCTTTCCTGAACATCCATGCCATAAAGATTGATATTATTCCAATGGCAGCAACAAGACTTATCAATAGGCTGCGAACCAAATAATCGTTCCCTTTAGCGTAGATAATACTACCTCCCGTTACGCTTACATTATCAGCATTATTCTTAAAAACAGAATCAACATCGGCATTAATGCTTGAGCGAAGCTCTTTTATTCTTATGGAACCTGCATCGGCTACATTGTAGAGAACCCGGGTGAGCCTACCGGTTGAATCAGCAAACCTCTCAAGCAGCTCATTATTACCCATATCTTTTGGAAGGTAGGACATGATAAAGGAGCTCTCTGGTCCTCTTGGAAGCCTGTACTGACTTGGGTTACCGTTGTAGTAGCCCTGCCGTGCAAACTTTGCTGCTTCGGCCACAGAAAGAGGGCTTGAAAGTTCTGGATATTTTTCTAATCTTTCTTGAAGTTGATTTATTCTACTTAGCGTTCCTTGCTGCAAAATTCCTCTGGGGCGTTCGGTGTCAATTACAATCTCAAGAGGCATAACTCCACCAAAATGCTCTTCAAAAAATTTTAAATCGATGTAGGTTGTGTGTTTTTTGGGGATATCATCAACCATGTACCCTTTGCTTTGTACACGTGTCAAACCAATAAATCCAAGAACAATAATAATTGAAGAGATAATGAAAACCAGCTTGCGCCTGTATAGTCCAGTTAGGATAACACGTGTTATCGTGTTTTTTAGTCCGGGGTTATCCAAATGCTGAAGATGCCGGGGCTCAGGTGGAGGCAGCAGACTGAAAATGGTGGGAATAAGCAAAATAGACACAATGAACACTCCCATTATGCCAACGGAAGCAATAAGACCAAACTCGTTTAGTATTCGAATGTTGGTAAAAAGAAAAGTACCAAACCCTGCGGCGGTTGTAAGGTTTGTTAGGAATGTTGCACTACCAATTTTTTGTATAACCCTTTGTAATGCTTTTGTCTTATTTCCGTGAACACTATACTCGTGATGATACTTATTTAAGAGATAAACACAATTTGGTACCCCAATAACAATTATTAGCGGAGCGATAACCGCTGTCAGCAGCGTAATATCATAATCTACCAGAGCCATGAATCCTAATCCCCAAACAACAGAAACTGCAACAACCAGAAGGGAGAACAGCATAATACGGAATGAACGGAACAGAAGGTACAGGATAGTAGCGGTAATTAGAATAGCAAAAAGAATAAACATATACATCTCCCTCTCAATAAGCATGGCTAGGGAAATACGAATGTAAGGCAGGCCGGAATACCTTAACGTGTTGCCGCTATTCTTGCTGTACTGTTCACAAACATCAACTATCTCTTTCAAAAACTGATTCCTTTCCATGGTAACGAGTATTTCGTACCTGATAGAAATCATCATGAGGTAAATGTTTTCATCTTTGTTGTAAAGAAGGTCCTCGTAAAAAGGGAGCGAAAGAGCCACCTGACCTAATGAGTCAAGTTCATTTTGGCTGTATGACTCCTCTTCAAAAATTTTGTTAAACTTAAAGGTTCTTGATTCCGTATCTCTTTCAATATTAAATATCTCTGACATGGATAAAACATGCTCTACCCCATCAATCTGGTTTAGGTCGTTTACTAGTTTTCTCCAGTGTTTAAAGTTTGGCTGGGTAAAGAAGGATGAGTCTTTAACCCCAACAACCATCATGTTCTCACCTTTACCAAATATCTCACTAAACTCGTTATGTTCAATTAAAAGACTATCCGTCTTTGGTAGTAATGGGGTGGGCTCAACGTAAAATTTTAACGAGGTAAGGTTGTAAGCCATAAAGGCAGTAACCAGCCCAACCATAGTTAGAACAAGAAACCTGTTTTTTAGAATTATGCGTGCAAGATGCTTAAATACCATAAGTTATTAAGTTGTACATTACCTATAAAATTATCGGACAAAGTTAATAAATAAGATTAAAGCTAGTTGTATGCTAAACATCATATTATTAAAGCTTTTTTTTGAAAAAAACATATCTATTTTTGTCGCTGATTTTGCATAAAAAGCTACTTTTATGACGTTTTATAAATAAAAAAATGTGCTGTGGATTATAGCGTAATGCAGTTTTTGACCCTCGTAGGCTCCTTAGGTTTATTCCTGTTTGGCATGAAAATGCTAAGCGAGTCGTTACAGAAGGTGGCAGGTGATAGGATGCGGGCAATACTGGCCGCAATGACTTCCAACCGATTTAAAGGGATACTAACCGGACTTATAGTAACCGTAGCGGTACAGTCAAGTTCCGCCACAACAGTAATGCTGGTTAGCTTTGTTAACGCAGGTTTGGTTACTTTAGGACAATCTGTTGGGGTTCTAATGGGGGCCAACATTGGAACAACATTCACAGCATGGATGATATCGTTGCTGGGTTTCAAGTTCTCAATAAGCGCCATTGCCCTCCCTCTTATTGGAGTTGGTTTCCCGCTGGTTTTCAGTAAAAGTAATACCCGAAAATCATGGGGAGAGCTTATGGTTGGTTTTGCACTCTTGTTCCTTGGTCTCGATTTTTTGAAGGATTCAGTACCAAACATAAGTGAAAGCCCCGATATACTAAGATTCCTTGCCAGCTATACCGACCACGGTATCTTTTCTATACTCCTTTTTATAAGCATAGGTACCATTCTTACTGTTGTTATTCAATCGTCAAGCGCTACCATGGCGCTAACCTTGGTTATGTGTAACAATGGATGGATTAGTTTTGATATGGCTGCGGCCATGGTGCTTGGTGAAAATATTGGAACAACCATTACAGCGAATATTGCTGCAGCGGTGGCCAATGTTTCAGCAAGGCGAACTGCACGTGCCCACCTAATTTTTAACCTTTTTGGTGTGATATGGATGGTTCTTATCTTCCATTGGTTTATTGGTACGGTTGCTGATTTTGTAATGGATATGGGTAGCAAAGACCCTTTTGTTGATGCCCAGAGTGTACCCGTTGCACTATCAGTTTTCCACTCAGCATTTAATATAATTAATACGCTGGCGCTAGTAATGTTTACTCCATTTATTGTTAAAATTGTTACTCGCCTGGTTAAGCAGAAGGATGATGAGGAGGAAGAATTCCGACTTCAGCATATTGGAATTGGTCTGCTGTCAACCGCTGAACTTTCCCTATTACAGGCAAACAAGGAGATTACAACCTACGCAAAACGTACCTATAAAATGTTTGGATTCTTTAGGAATCTGTTTACTGAAACAAACGATAAGAAGTTTAAGGCAATTTTTGAACGGATTGAGAAGTACGAGGAGATTAGCGATAGGGTTGAGGTTGAGATTGCTACGTACATGAACAAAATATCAACATATTACCTAAGCGACGAGAGTTCGCGGAGGCTACAGGCAATGTTCAACATAATAAATGATATTGAGAGTATATCCGACAGCAATTATAACCTGGCTCGTACCATGCGTCGTAAGAGAAAGGCCAATATTTGGTTTAATCAGGAGGTACGCGATAATTTGAACCATATGTTTGATTTGGTTGAGGAGGCTTACCAAGTAATGCTTAGCAACCTTGAAGAGGGATATTCAAACATTAACCTTGGTCCGGCATACGAGGCAGAGGAGAAGATAAACCAGTTCCGAAATAAACTCAAGAAACAGCACATAAAGAATGTAGAGGAGGTTAAGTATAAGTATCAGGCCGGTGTAATTTACAACGACCTGTTCTCCGAATCGGAGAAGCTTGCCGATTACATTATCAATGTTTCTGAAGATATTGCTGAAATTAATAAGCCGGTTAAGAAGCCCGCAACAAAGAGTTAGAAGAAACAACAAGATGTTAGTACTATTGAAAAAGGAGCTATTAACGGCTCCTTTTTTGTTCAATATAGGGAATAAGATTTTAGGAGTTCACCTTTATCCCAGATTAGTCTTTAGGAGTTCTGCGAACTAATGGCTTGGCTGGGTTTATCAAAAAAAAATGCCTGCATAAAACAGCAGGCAAGTAAATAGGCAAAAAGTTTTTCCAAAAAAATTCTCTTTACTTCTCTTTAACTTCCAATTCAACTACAACTATACCAATGGTTTTATCAAGGTCGTTTATTGGGTTTGCAATTCGAATGGTTGAGCCCTCATCAATAACCAGCAATGAACGAGCACTAACTATTTGATTGTCGTCTATCCTTTTGTCATCGTCTTTGCTGTTGGTTGAAATCTGAATTTTTCCTGTTTCTGGGTTTACCAACATAACCTTCATTACAATTACATTGGCCTCATCAAATTCAAGGTTAACGTAATTTTTAAACAATTGGTCAATCTGCTCCAGATTTTCCCTAATAAGTTCGCCACGAGCTGCCCATGAGAGTATGCGAACATTATTCTTAAAGTGGTCTACGTTAAAAGTTTTAACCGCATTATAAAGTTCGGTTCTATGCGATTTTTCCATTTGATTAATTCTTATCGACATAAAGCCGTATGTTCCTGCAATAATAAGCAAAGAAACTACAATGGTTACGAATACAGGGTTACGCTTAATAAAGCCCCAGAATTTACTTTTCCCACCCTTTTTTTCTTGCTCATTATCATTGTTGGCATCCTTATCTTGAGGAACCGGTTTGTTTTTAACCATAGTAGTAATATTTTACTAGTTAATAAAACTTCATATTCTTTGATATAATATTGGTTACAGCAATTTTTGAATGTTCTCTGTAACAATATGTCCATCGAATAGCTGAATAATACGATGAGCCTTTTCTGCATCTGTAGGTGAGTGGGTTACCATAATAATAGTTGTACCCTCCTTATTTAAGTCGGCCAGGAGATTCATAACCTCTTCGCCATTTGCAGAATCGAGATTACCAGTTGGTTCATCGGCCAAAATTAGCTTTGGATTACCAACAACTGCACGAGCAATGGCAACCCTTTGTTGCTGCCCGCCTGACAGTTGCTGTGGAAAATGTTTTTTTCTATGGCCAATCTTCATTTTTGCCAGAACGTTCTCAACCCTCTCCTTGCGTTCGCTTGCTGATACTTTCATGTAAAGCAAAGGGAGCTCAACATTCTCATAAACTGTTAACTCATCAATTAGGTTAAAACTCTGGAAAACGAAGCCAATATTTGACTTTCTGAGCTTTGTTCGCTGTTTCTCCTTAAATGTAGAAACTTCAATGCCATTAAAATACATTTTACCCGATGTAGGGTTATCGAGCAATCCCAGAAGGTTAAGCAATGTAGATTTACCACAACCCGAGGGACCCATAATAGCTACAAACTCTCCGTGGTTCACTTCGAGCGATACATTGTTTAGCGCGGTAGTTTCAACCTCGTCGGTTCTAAATACTTTGGTTAGATTAACAGTTTTAATCATGGCAGAACAGTTGCTTTAGGCATTATTTTGTAATCTATTCAAATAAAAAGTCGAGATTATCACCCGGATTACATTCTCTCTGCTCTTCCTCAAACTTAAATATACGAGCAGGTTTGTTTCCTAAAAGTTTTATATCACCATCCTCAATGTGGAGTATTGACCCCTCACGAAGACCAACAACGTAGGAATAGGGGTCCATGTTTATAAACTCCTCTATTCTCTCTTGTCGTGTTTCGCCGGCATGTCCATCTGGGTTAGCATCCAAATAGTGGGGGTTAATTTGAAAACGCACCAAATTGAATGCGCTAAAATTATCGGGTTCTACAATGGGCATGTCATTAGTTGTACATATTGTTGGGCAGGCTACGTTTGCGCCAGCACTCCATCCTACATAAGGAACACCCTCCAGCACTTTAAATCTTAGAGTTTCAATTATGTCGAGTTGCTGAATGGTTTTTAGCAGTTTGAACGTATTACCCCCGCCAACAATTATTGCTTCTGCCTGCTTAACAGCGTGCTTATGGTTGCGCTTATGATGATGAAGGGATTCTATCTTAATGTTAAACTGGCTGAAG
>JAWLEY010000185.1:0-5559 GCA_041685855.1 Perlabentimonas sp.
CTTTATCTAAAAATATAAATGTGTTGATGTAACCTTTTGGCATAAATAATGTAATTACTTTTGTAAGGCTAATTACCCATATAATTAATGGTTAAATTCATTAATGAGACTATTTAAATTTTTACTATTACAGTTCTTAACTGTATTCCTCGCATTGCAGTCTAATGCGGTGCAAGCGCAGATAGATACATTAAAGGCTTCTTTAAAGGACTTAAATCCTGAGGAGAGGGTTGAGGTGTTTGACAGATTGGCCAAAACATTCAAGGATGATTCCGCAGAGTTGAGTTTAAAGTATCAGACGCTCTCTTATGAAGCCTCTGTAGATTTGGGTGATACTAAACTAATTATTAAACAAGCAGAGAAACTTGCCGATAAGTATGCGCATCTTGCTCGTTATAATGCTGCAATAAAATTTTATGATAAGGCTATAAATCTAGCAAAACGGAATGATTTTACTGCTGATATCTGCAGGCTCTATCGATACATTGGGAACGCCTATTATTATAAGGGTGAGCTCGATAAATCCCTGGAAGCGCATCTCTTGTCTCAGGAGTATGCCATAGAGTTAAACGATGATCACGGCATTGGGTCTGCTTATAACAACATTGGCCTTATTTACATGAAAATGGCTGATTATGATTTAGCGTTAGAGAACTATCTGAAATCTGAGAAAATCTTCTCGCAGATAGAGAACAACCTAAACCATGGAATGGCGCTTATTAACATTGGTAATATATACTATTTTCAGAATGATTTACATAACGCCCTCAATTATTATAAGCAAGCACTAAGTATTTTTGAGAATGCAAATCTCCCCTCTGAAATCGCCCTTGCTTCGCAAAATTTATCAATAATATACCAGGATCTTAACCAAATTGATGATGCCCTACGCTATGGGCTAAAGGCATATAGGCTATACCGTGAGAATAATGATATTTACGGTTTAACCAATATAACCAGGAATGTTGGTTACTTGTATTTTGATTCTGATAGTATAGAAAGGGCTGAGAAACTTTTCCTTGAGAGCCTTCAATATGCTAAGCAAACAAATTCTTTACAATCAATAAGTAATTCGTATAAAGCGCTATCAGAATTATATAGTTTGCAGGGTGATTATAAGCAGGCCTATGAGTACCTAAACTCGCAGAACATGGTAGTTGATAGCTTGTATGAAATGGAGACTGAGCGCAAATTGGCCGACATGGAGGCTTCCCATGAGTTGGATAAGCAGAAGAAAGAGCATAAGTTGCTTCAAAAATTCTTTGTTTTAATGAGCATTCTTGCCACTCTCATAGTTCTTATTCTGTTGTTTAATTACAGGATTAAAGTTAAAGCCAACAGGCAGCTAAAAGAAAAGAATGCAAAGATAGAGGAGCAAAATGTTGAGCTGGAGGAAATAAACGCTACGAAGAATAAGTTCTTCTCAATTATTGCACATGATTTAAAAAATCCTCTGGCTGCATTCATTGGCTTTATGGATACATTGCAAGAGAGGATTAACGACATGACAATTGAAGAGCAGCAAGAGAACTTAAAGCAGGTTACTATGCTTGCCGAGAACATGCTTGATTTTCTTGAGAACCTTCTTAAGTGGGGCCGTTCGCAAGTTGGTGTTCTTGAATTCAATCCACAGAACGTAAACATGAAAAATCTTGTTGAGCAGGCAATCAAAATTGTATCATGGAACGCTATTTCAAAAAATATTTCTATTCAAAACAAAGTGGATGCCAATTTAATGGTTATGTGCGATAAGAATATGCTATTAACAGTTTTGCGTAACCTAATTAGCAATGCCGTAAAGTTTTCTTATCAGGACGATGAGATACTTATCACATCAGATACGAAGGAGGATGGTGTTTCCTTGTTGATTAAAGATAATGGGATAGGAATATCCGATGAGGAGTTGAGCAAACTCTTTAAAATTGATACGAGAGTGAATAGGCCAGGAACTGCCAACGAAACGGGTACTGGGCTTGGTCTTATTCTTTGTAAAGAATTTGTTGAGTATCATGGGGGTAACATGATATTCCATAGTCAGGAAGGGAAAGGCAGCGTTTTTGGTTTTACCATAAAACGTTCAACACGAATAGATTAAAATTTCCTTAACCGGTCAAGTTCTCTTTTGGCATCCTTTTGCTTAATATCTTCCCGTTTATCGTGCATTTTTTTACCTCGTGCAAGCCCAATATCCACCTTAGCCAAACCTTTGTTATTAATAAAGAGCTTAAGGGCAATAATGGTTTGTCCTTTCTCTTTAGAGGCCCGGAATAGTTTACGAAGTTCTGGTCTATTCAGAAGCAATTTCCTATCGCGCTTAGGCTCGTGATTATTGTAGTTTCCATAAGAGTACTCGGCAACGTGCAAGCCGGTTAGCCAAAGTTCCCCCTTAATAAACTTGCAGTATGCATCAACTAAGCTGGCCTTGCTAAGTCGTATCGATTTTATTTCGGTACCTGTAAGCACTATGCCTGCAGTAAAAGTTTCAATAATCTCATACTGGTAAAATGCCTTCTTGTTTTTTATTGATACTCTTTTTGATGCTGTAGCCATAAATGGTGATTATATTTGAATTGGAAGTTCGAAAATAATTGCAAAAAGCACCTCGAAAAACGAAGTGATTATGAAAAATAGCAGGAGCGAAGTTACAAAAAAACCAGCAACCCGTTCCTTTGGGATAACAACTAAAATTTTTACACCAATAAAGAAATATATTAGCCCAATAACAAGACCCAAAGCCATAAGGTGGTTCACGTTTGGGAAAAATAAAGCAATACTGGAGAACAGTAACAGGAAAGATGAAGGGAAAGCAACAAGAATAAGGGTGCGGCGTATTTCCCTATTTCCTTTAAATGCACTAATTAGTTTATTTATGGCCCATCCCGAAAGTAAAATTGAAAGGAACCATTTTAAAGCGAAGTAGCTAGCATTTCTCATGGCAAGGCTTTCATCTCCTTGGTAGTATTTGGTTGCAACAAATGTAATTATTGTAGTTATAAGAATAAGTGGTAGAATAAAATAAAGAACAGTACTCTTTACTTCTAACGGACTATTCTTTAACTTTTTCCAACCTTTATTAGGCGATAATAGTATGGTTAAATACATTTACTGTTGCGTTTGCTTAGTTTAAATCAAATTGACTGCAAAAATAGTTAAATTTACTGCCTATACTAAAACAAAAATTCTTACAATTGCAAGTAATGGCAAACTGGAATCCTAGAGGATACAATTTAATTACAATACTAGGCCCAACAGCAGGGGGCAAAACGGCTGTAGCCACTAATTTAGCCTACACCATTGGCGGTGAGGTAATAAGTGGCGATTCGCGGCAAGTTTACAGAGGGATGGATTTAGGAACTGGTAAAGATTTGCAAGATTATACTGTAAATGGTGTGCAGGTTCCATACCATTTAATTGATATTGCTGATGCTGGATACAAGTTTAATGTGTATGAGTATCAGAAACATTTCTTAGATGCATTTAATGATATTAGTAAAAGAAGTGTAACGCCCGTTTTATGTGGTGGCTCCGGATTATACATTGAGGCAGCCATTAAGGGTTATAGACTTATTGCAGTTCCCGAAAACCCTGAGCTTAGGGAAAGACTTTCAACAAAAACCCACAGTGAGCTAGAGAGTCTGCTTGCCTCAATGAAAAAACTGCATAACCATACCGATACCGATACCCGAAAGCGCTTAATACGGGCAATAGAAATTGAGGAGCATTACTCGAAAGTGGATAGGAAAGAGTTTGATTACCCAAAATTAAATAATATTGTTTTTGGTGTAAGGTTTCCGCGTTACCAACAGAGGAGAAGAATTACTGAGAGATTAAAGCAGCGTTTGAACGAAGGGATGATTGATGAGGTTAAAACAATTTTGGATAAAGGAGTAGATTCGGATAATCTGATTTACTATGGGTTGGAGTACAAATGGATAACACAGCATGTGCTTGGAGAAATATCCTACACTGAAATGTTTAACGGGTTAAATACGGCCATCCATCAGTTTGCCAAAAGGCAGATGACATGGTTCAGGCGAATGGAGAGGAATGGCATTGATATACATTGGATAGATGGCAACATGACAATGGAGCAAAAGTTGGAAATTATCTTTCAAACTTTACGCTCTTAGCTCAAATATTAAAGTTTAGCAGCACTACTCACGATTTATAAATCTTACGCTACTAGCTTTAAACGATACCCATACTTCTGTTCCTATCGAGATTCCTAGTTTCTGTAAAGATTCATCCGTTATCAGAGAGTAAACCTTTACCCCAATATCAACAACAAGTTCAATACCGTATCGTTGCGGGTAAAGGTCAATAACCTGACCTTTAAAGCAGTTTTGAGCGCTAGAATTGGATGGAGATTTTGAAATACTTACTGCATTCTCAGGAAATGTAACATAACCGTTACCCATGTGGTTCCCTAGAAGATATATGTTTAGTTTTGTTGTAACTTGAGCTTTAGCCAAACCACTGTGTTCTGATGGATAAACGTTTACTTCAAAAAAGTTACGAATACCTCCAAATCCTGCAACAAATGAAGATGCGGGTTTGCTAAAAACCTCTTGGGGTGTGCCAGTTTGCTCAATCTCTCCATTGTGCATAACAGCAATTCTGTTTGCCAGAGCAATGGCCTCTTCATAATCGTGAGTAACATGAACTATGGTCTGTCCCTGCCTGTTAATCTCCCTGAGTAGTTTTCTGATTTCTGCCTTTCGCTCCACATCGAGGGAGGAGAGGGGTTCATCAAGCAGAAGAATATTGGGTTGCAGGGCGAGTGTACGGGCAAGAGCAACCCGCTGCTGTTCACCACCCGAAAGGGTTGGAGGGAACCTACGTAACAGATGCGATATGGATAAGTTGTTGGCCAGCTCAATAACCCTTCGGTTTATTTCATGTTTGCTAAGACCTTTCCTTTGTAAAGGGTACGATATATTCTGCCTTACAGAAAGGTGAGGGAATAGGGCTAAATCCTGAAAAACCAAACCAACACTTCGGTTCTGAATGTTTAAGTGGGTGATATCCCTTTCGTTAAGCATTATGGTTCCTGAGTCGGGTTTAATAAAACCTGCAATTAGTTCAAGAACAACCGACTTGCCCGCACCCGATGGGCCAAGTAGAATGAAGTATTCGCCCTGCTTAACATTAAGTTTAATGCTTTTGAGAGAGAATTCTCCGTATTCTTTATTTAAATTCTGAATATTAAGCATGCTTCTTCTTTTTAACTGCAAGCAATCTGATGGCTACAAAAACAAGCAGGCTAACGCCAATAAATAGCACGGCTGCTGGTCGGGCATACTTCAAACCAAATGCATTAAACCGGTCGAAAATTAGTACAGGGGCCACCATGGGATGATAGGCAACAATTACAATTGCGCCAAATTCGCTCATGCCTCTGGCAAACATCATTACAAGTCCGGAAACTATGCTACGCCATGCCAGAGGGAGCGAAATGGAAAAGAAAACTCTTACTGGAGATGCGCCTAGCAGCAGAGCTGCTTTTTCTAATCTCTGAGGTACAGCAGCAAACCCATCGCGTGCAGCATTAAGTAAATA
>JAWLEY010000186.1:0-1655 GCA_041685855.1 Perlabentimonas sp.
TTGGCAACAAGGTGAAGTGATAGGTCAATGCCTGCTGAGATGCCCGCCGATGTTAGTATCTTGCCACCATCAATAAATCGTTGCCCTTTAACCAGTATGCCTTTGGGTGCAAAATCTTTCATCTCATCAAAAAGTAAATGGTGGGTTGTGTATTCCTTTTCATCAAGCAGTCCTAGCGCACCTAAAACCATAGCACCAGTGCATACAGTTAGGGTAAATTGGGATGGATTGTAATTTTTTTGCACCCAATCCATCATCTCATTGTCCTTTACAACTTTTCTTGTGCCAACCCCGCCTGGAATAATCAGGATGTCGATTTTAGGATGGTTAAGAAAAGAGTAGGATGGGTTAACGGACAGGCCATGCACAGATTGAACAGGAGCGTTTGTTTTTGCAATGGTAAAAACATTGAACAGTTCAAAATTATTAAGTTCAGATGCCACGGAAAACACTTCGAAAGGGCCTGCAAAATCTAAGGTTTCAATATCAGAAAAAAGAAGAATGCCTACATTGTACTTCTTCATATAAAGTGAAATAAAGTAGAATTAAAAAATAATTGTTTGTAAATCTTCAAAAAAGTTTGGGTACGATTTTCCAACGGCTTCGGCTTCATTTATTTGCATTTTGCCATCGCCATTTAGTGCTGCTATGGCACAGGTCATGGCAATTCGGTGGTCGCCATGAGACTCAACTTCAGTACATTTAACTTTCCCACCGAAAATTCTCATTAGATCGCCATCAATTTTAACCATAATTCCCATTTTGGCAAATTCTTGCTGTATGGTAAGCGCCCGGTCGCTCTCCTTGCTTCTCAATCTGCCTACGCCTAAAATTCTTGATTCACCGTTACAGTTAGCTGCTAGTGCAGCAAGAGGAGGGAATAGGTCGGGGCAGTTTGTTGCGTTAAAGTGGAAAGCATTTAACTCATTTTTGCTGACTTCAATAATGCTATCCTGTATTGTAACTCTTGCACCAGCCTGCATTAACGCTTCAATTATGTCTCTGTCGGCCTGTTTTGACATGGGTTTGAGATTTTCTACCCGAACACTTCCTGCAATGGCACCTGCAACTAACAAAAATGCCGCTCCGCTCCAATCGCCCTCAACGGTCACGTTGGCTGGCTTATAGGTTTGTTGTCCTTCAATTTTGAATTCCTCATAGTTTTTATTTTCAACTTCTACCCCAAAGTTCTGCATAGTCTCTATGGTTAGGTCGATGTAGGGTTTGCTTTGCAAATTGCTAACAAGTATTTTTGAATTGGCTTGTGCCAGCGGTGCGGCCATAAGCATACCTGTTAGTACTTGTGAGCTAAGTGAGCCATCAACCTTTGCAGTTCCTCCTTTTAGTGGACCTTGCACAACAATTGGCAACAGATTGTTGTGAGTTTCGCAGGTGGCACCCATTGCACGAAGCGATTCTTCAACAATATTCATTGGTCGGCTTACAAGGGTTCCATTACCTGTAAGGGTAATTGGTTTGTTTAGTGATGCAGCAATACATGAGAACATTCTGATTCCAAGTCCTGATTCACCACAATTTAGCTGTTTATCAGGTTCGCTTATGCCTCCGTTAATAGTAAGTTTATTGTGTGATTCCTCTATTGTTGCGCCAAGCTCACGGCAAACACTAATGGCTGCTTTAACATCATCGGAATT
>JAWLEY010000186.1:1755-5554 GCA_041685855.1 Perlabentimonas sp.
GCAGCACCCCCTGCACCAAGAACAAGGCATTTTGCGTTTGCAATATTTATTCCTGCTTCGTTTAGGGCTTGCGTAACGCCGTAATGGTCGGTGTTGTAACCAATAAGTCGGCCACCGCTATTTACAATGGTGTTTACAGCACCAATGGTTTCTGCATCTAGCGAAGCGATGCTTACAAGCTCTTTTACCTCCTCTTTATAAGGAGCGGTAATGTTGGCCCCTAGCAAGGGGAAGGTTTTTATAATTTCAATAATATCATGTGCCGATTGGGGCCTTATTCGAGTATAAAATGCTGGAATTCCCGCTTTTTCAATGGCTGAATTAAATAGCTGTGGGCTCTTGCTATGTAGAATTGGGTTGCCAAAAACGGCCAAAATACTATGTGTTTGCATGCTGTGCTTATTATTACTTCAGTTTTCCTTTCATAAAAAGCTCCATCTCCTCATAATCAACCTGTCCAGGGGCAGTTTCTTTGCCTTTTATTGATGCGTAGGTAAATGGTGCTCCCATAAAGGGGGCAGTAAGGCGGGTAGTTATTCCAATCTCTCCCATACAAAAAGCTACCAAGTTCTGATGTTCAAAGTAAAGCCTTGAAATCCTGGAGCAATCACTTTCCGATTTTGCCATACAGGCAATCTTTGCAATATGGGCTCCGTTAAGGAATATGGAATGTATTACTTCTTTTAATTTTTCCGATTTAGGTGTCTCCTCAAAGTTATGGTACGATAGAATTACTCTCCTGTCCAGCAATTTTGCTTTTTTCACTAAAGGAGCTCGCCATTTTTCAGGTACTTCAATATCTATATCAATGTATCTGCATCCATGGTCGAGAGCCAAGTTGAGCATCCTGTCCATTTTTTCATAATTAGTGCTATCCGTTCTGTAGGTTGCAATAAGATTGCTATGCTCACTAAATACCCTTATGAACTGCTCGTCAGTTAGCTCAAGTAAATCCATGCGAATTTCAGCCAGCGTTACCGCCTTTAGCTGCTCAAGAATCTCATTAAAGCCAATGCTGCCTATGCTTAGGCAAATTTTTTGATTAAACATTATACATATACGCTTTTGTAGAATTCCTCAATCTCCGTAATTGCTAGTCTCTCAACAGTTACGATTCCTATATTATTTAGCAAAACAAAATCGATGCTTTCCGATACTCTCTTCTTATCTTTTACCAGCGCCTGGAAAATTAACGAAGGATTTACATCAGCACTTATTGGGAGCTGAAGGCTAGTAAGTAGGTTCATAATTCGCAGGTAGTTGTTGTTGCTAAGTAGCCCTTTGGATACTGAGAGTAGAGCAGCAAATTCAATTCCAATGCTTACGCTTTGCCCATGTGGCAACCCGCTAACTTTTTCCACGGCGTGTCCCCATGTGTGCCCCAGGTTCAGCTTCTTACGTTCACCGCCCTCACGTTCATCGGCAGCAACAATGGTTGCCTTAATTCTTACCGATTGGCTAATCAGATTTTCTAAAACCTCTTCATTACACGCTAGTAGTTGGCTAATGCTGTTTTCCATCAGTTCAAACTTTGCCTTATCGGCAATAAGCGCATGCTTAACCATTTCGGCAAGACCATTGGATAGTTCAATGGGTGGTAGCGTTTTAAGCATCTCGGTATCGCAAATAACAAATTTTGGCTGTGTGAATGTGCCAATAATGTTCTTGTAGCCATCCAAATCAACTCCATTTTTACCACCAACGCTGGCATCAATCTGCGAGAGTAGCGATGTTGAAACAAAGCCAAAGTCAATTCCCCGCATGAATATTGATGCTACAAAACCTGCGATATCGCACACAACCCCTCCGCCAAAACCCAGAACAAATGATTTTCTGTTGGCACCCTCTGAGAGCAACCAGCTACATATATTGCTTATAACCTCTAGGTTTTTAGAAGTTTCCCCAGGCTCAATGGTGAATATGGGGTATTCGGGTATCTCCTCGCCGTACAGCTGCATTAGGTTGGAGTCGGTAATAATAAACACATTGTTATGAGGCAGATATGTCTCAATATTCTTGTGTGATTCACCAATCACTATTTGCGAATCGGAGTACTTCCCTTTTATATTTATAGTATCCATTAAAAAGATAATTTATTTGATAAAATTACTCTCTTTTGATGACTTTTTAAGGGCTTTATCCGAATGTTTTTTCTGTACGCTGCACGATTCTTTGTGAATGCGGTTGAAAATATTCTGTATAAACTTTTCGCTAAGCCCTTTGGATAAAGCAGTTTTTGTAACATGCAGAACAACTTCGTTCCAACGATTGTCTTGAAGTATATCTAGAGAACCTTTGCTTTTAATTCCGGCAATCTCTTCAGATATTTTCATGCGGTTAGCGAGTGCCCAAATCAGTAACTCATCAATTGTATCAACTTCGGAGCGGAGCTCGTTTAGCATATTGATAATTGATTGTTCCGATTGCTCTTTATAAAACAAATTGTTTAGAAGACCATTAAATTCAATAGGAGTAAGTTGTTGCTTGCTGTCACTTAGAGCATCCTTGGGGTTTGGATGAACCTCAACCATTAAGCCATTTGTACTGTTTTTCATTGCCCTTTGGGCAATTATTTGAACCAAGTTGCTGTTACCAGCAATGTGACTGGGGTCGCAAATTATTGGAATATGGGGCATGCGATTTTTTAATTCGTCAGGTATTTCCCAAAGAGGCTCATTCCTGAATTTCGATTTCTTCAGCCACGAGAAACCCCGGTGAATGGCACCCACCTCCTTAACTCCTGCTTTGGAGAAGCGGGTTATTGCCCCTTCCCAAAGGTCAACATCGGGGCTTAAAGGATTTTTTACAAGCACTGGAATATCAACACCCCTTATTGCCTCGGCAATTTCCTGAATAACAAAAGGATTGCTTACTGTTCTGGCGCCAATCCAAAGAAGGTCAATCCCATATTTAAGTGCTTCGTAAACGTGCCTTTCCGATGCAACCTCCGTTGCTACAGGGAGACCTGTTACAATTTTTGTATCCCTTAGCCACTTTAGCGCCTCAACACCCATGCCCTGAAAATTACCTGGTTTGGTGCGTGGTTTCCATGCGCCTGCTCTTAAAAAATGGGTCTTACCGTCGGCAGCTAGTGCAGTGGCAGTAGCTAATAGCTGTTCTTGCGATTCGGCAGCGCAGGGCCCAGCAATAATTAGTTTGCCTGATTTTTTTAGAATGTTGCTAATGCTTGGTTTTTGCGCAACAGCCTCAACTTCAACATCTGTTCTCATGGCTAGTTTGTTAAGTTTGATTCAGTATTATTTAATATTTCAAATTGTTTATTCTCAAATGCTTGTCGTGTTCTTTTGGCACGATTTACTATGCCCCCAATATTGTAATTCGCATCTTCTTCGAACTCATCGGCAACTTGATTAAGGGTCAAGCTTAAATAGCGTAGCCTTTTTATCAGGTTTTGCCTATTCTGTTTTAGTATTGGGAGCCAAATCTCGGGCGTACTCGAAGCTAGTCGGGTAAATGATTCAAAGCCACTCGATGCAATGGACTCCCAGCATACTTCATTTAAAGAGTCAAAATCGTTCATTCCAGCGTATGTGTAAGCCAATAGTTGGGGGATATGCGACACTAGGGCAACGGCATCGTCATGCTGGGTGGGCGAGAGGTAAATTGCTTGCATTCCAAGCAACTCAAAAAGTAGTTTGGCTGTTTCTAACGATTTTTTAGAAGATAGTTCGCGCTCGCAAATAACTACTTTTCTTCCATTGAAGAGGTTTGCCCTTGCTGTGCTTGGTCCACTTTGCTCGCTGCCAGCCATTGGGTGTGCAGCAATAAATTGGCTTCG
>JAWLEY010000187.1:0-5539 GCA_041685855.1 Perlabentimonas sp.
TATCATTGAAACCTATATCTTTGATACATGTTAAGCAATTATCTTTTATCTGCTATCCGTTTCTTTGTACGAAACAAAACATTTTCAATAATAAACCTGCTAAGTTTGGCAGCAGGTTTAGCCTGTGTTATCGTTATCTCAAGTTGGGTTCTTTCAGAACTGAATTACGATAGATTTCATACAAACTCCAGCAGGATATACCGCCTATCATCAAAGCTTACCATGTCGGGTGAGGAATCGTATCATGCAACCCACCATGCTCCCATTGGGCATATGGTGGCAGAGAATTTTCCTGAGGTGGAACAGATGACACGATTTAGCCGCGCTCAGAGCAGGGTGTTTAAACATAATGACGAAACAATTACGATGGAAGAAATCCACTATGTGGATAGTGCTTTTTTTCAAATATTCTCATTTAAGTTGCTTGAAGGCAGCCCCGAAATGGCTCTAAACAGACCAAATACACTGGTGCTAACCCAAAGTGTTGCAAAAAATTTCTTTGGAGATGAGAGCGCCATGGGAAAGGTCATTGAGTCTGATAGCACAATTTACACCATAACGGGAGTGGTTGAGGACCCACCTGAGAATTCATCGCTGCAGTTTAATATCCTGGAGCCTATGGCTACAGCAAATCATAGTTTTGGTGGTTTTTCATGGGGATATGGAATGGGTTTTCAAACCTATCTGCTACTTAAAGAGGGAACTAGCACTGCTGAACTCGAAGATAAGATTGCAGTAATGATGGATGAGAATGTTAACGAACTCTTTAAGTCAATAAACGTTACAATTGGTGCTTTTTTGGAGGCCTTACCCAACCTTTACTTAAAATCGAAGGCTCAGCGACAAAGAGTGAAAGGCGATGTTAGAACAATTGCAATCTTTAGCGTTTCTGCTTTGCTGGTACTGATAATTGCATGCTTTAATTTTATAAACCTGAGCACGGCTCAATCTTTACTTAGGGCTCGTGAAGTTGGTGTACGTAAGGTGTTTGGTGCAACTCGAAGGCAATTAATGATTCAGCATTTGGGAGAGTCGATACTCATGGTTGCTTTGGCGCTGATACTCGCGCTGGTTTTGGCAGAACTTGTTTTACCGTTAGTCGAATTATTTTCTGGTAAAAATTTAGAGTTATACTCAAAAAGTACCGCCTTCTTTTTAATAGGTATTCCCACAATAGTTTTAGTGGCTGGTCTTGGTGCTGGTTGGTATCCTGCGCTATTCATATCCAGATATAGCCCAATATCAATACTAAATAGTTCGATAAAATCTATTGGGGGCAAGCATTTCCTGAGGAATATACTTTCCTTTTTTCAGTTTGCCATTTTGCAATCCCTTGCAATCTGCACAATAATTGTTTATGCCCAGCTACAGCACATTAAAACCACCGATTTGGGGTTTGATACCGAGAACCTTGTTGCCTTAAGAGTTAATTCGCCCATGTTAAATGATAAAAAGGATGTATTAAAGAGTTCAATGGAAAATAGTATGTCCGTGGAAAAAGCGAGCCTTCATTCGTTCCTTTTAGGGCACACCATTCTTGCGCGCGATTTTGTTCTGGAGGGAAGCCCCGAAGCTCAGAATATTTCCTACATTACCATTGATGAGAATTTTTTCGATACTTACGGAATTGAGGTGGTGAAGGGTAGGGCGTTTAAAAAGCCTCTGGAAAATGAGGCTAGAACAATTATTGTAAATGAGGCCTTCGTTAAGCATTTTGAATATACCAACCCCATTGGTAGAAAAATATTTTTACCCAACAATCCCGACCATCGGGAGAATGAGATTATTGGTGTTGTTAAGGATTTTAGTCATCAATCTCTTCACCAAAATGTTGCTCCAATTGTTATGATGTCATGGCACGATTCTTTTGAGTTTATTTCAATTAAACTTACAGATAGTTCGCCATTGGCATTAGCCAGCGTAAAGTCTGTATGGGAAAGAGTTGCGGGCGATACACCCTTTAACTATTTTTATATTGAGGATAAAATGGAGGAGCTGTACACAAAGGATACACGATTTGGTAATATACTGGGTGTTTTTACACTACTGGCTATACTAATTGCTTGTGCAGGGCTATTTGGTTTAACGGCACACATAACACAAACACGAAGAAGGGAAATTGCCATACGCAAGGTGTTAGGAGCAACCTCATCGGGTATTACTACGCTTTTATCGTTAAGTTTTGCAAAGTGGGTTGTTGTTGCAACCATTGTTGCATGGCCATTAGCCTGGATTATTATGAGCAGATGGCTTGATAATTTTGCCCATAGAATTGATATGCCAATTTGGGCATTCTTTTTTGCAACGGGCGTATCGTTAGCAGTAGCTTTTGCTACTACTTTAGTGAAAACTGTAATTGCATCAAATCAAAATCCAGCAGATGTGTTAAAACAAGAATAGGCGTTTAATAATAACTTTAAAATGCAGCAATAATCGTTTGTAAAACAATTTTGTTTTATCCATAATATTTCCCTTTTCCATTTACCAATTTTTACTGTTACATTTGCAGAAAAATATCTATGTTCGATTTTTCTGAAGTAACACTCAATAGCATTGCAATTCATAAGGTTGGTAACAGAGCCACAGAGGGAGAGTTAAAGCTAGCCCATAGCCTAACCCACCTTGAGGACCCCGACTTGCTTGAGCTGCTGAAAAACTACTTTTTGTCGCCCTTTAAACAGCCCGAGTTCTATAGTTTTGCTCACGATACTGATTTAGCAATGAACGAGGTGTATAACTACACCCAGCGAATATTCGATAATCAGCAGCAGCTACTCGAACAGTCCATAAACATAGCTAAGCACCTTTACCACAGCAGCAATCATCCAAATATTAAGGAGGGTGAGTTGTATGTTGTTACATTATCAAACTGTGTTGTAGAGGGCGAGCTGGTGGATGCTGTTGGACTTTTTAAATCGGAGAATAAGGATACTTTCATAAAGGTATATCAACAAACAGATAGTTTTGAGGTTGAGCATCATCAGGGTATAAACATTAGGAAACTCGATAAGGGCTGCCTCGTTTTTAATACCGAGAAAGATTTTGGCTACAAGGTTATTGCCATTGACAATACCAACAAGAACGACGAGGCGAGATTCTGGAAGGAGCAATTCCTTAAAATCAAACCTCGTGAGGATGATTTCTATCAGACCAGCGGCTACATCAATCTTTGTAAAGATTTTGTGAATGATGTTCTTTACGAAGAGAACAAAATTGACAGGTCTGAACAGGTATCGTTACTCAATAAAACCCGGGACTATTTTTCGAAAAGCGACAAGTTTGAACAGGAAGATTTTGAGGAGAACGTTATACACCAGCCCGAGGTGGTTGAGCAGTTTAGGGAGTATAAGGATAATTACGTGGCCGAGCAGGGTTGTAACCTTAAAGACTCTTTCACCATTTCGGTTGATGCCGCCAAGCAGGCCAAGAAAGTTTTTAAAAGCGTTATTAAGCTCGACAAAAATTTTCACCTTTACATTCACGGTGGGCGCGATAGGGTGGAGAAAGGGTTTGACCACGAAAGGGGACTTAATTTCTATAAACTTTATTTTGATTCTGAGGCATAGGTAGCACCCAGGTTTGAATTGTCAACCAATAAATTTTAAAGCATGTCAGAAAAAACAAAGGAGATAGTTTTTAGTAAACAGGTGGTGGAGTTTGCTGCAGTTGCAAAGGAGTACTGTGCATTTATTGAGAATTTAACCAATTTCAAACGCAGCCAGTTTATACAGGTTGCAAGCAGTCTCCTTCCCTTGCTCTACTATAAAGCATCGCTTTTGCCAGCAACAGAGCCAATTTACGAGGATGGAAACCAAAAGCATGTAACGGAGGAGTATTACCTTGAACTTAATGTTCGCCTAAAAGCTTTTCTGGGTGAGCACGATGCATTCCCTGAGGTGTTCGACCCAAGGTTAGCCGAAACCGACGACGAGTTTTCGGCGAGTCTGGCCGAATATCTATCGGATGTTTATCAGGATTTGAAAGACTTTACCATCATTTATCAGGGAGGACAAGTAGAGGAGATGAACGACGCCCTTTGGGAGTGTAGGTTAAACTTTCAGGACTATTGGGGAATACGATTAGCTAATGCCATCAGGGCTATACATCAGTTGGCCTATGGAGAAGCGAATCTTGATGCATCAAACGAAGAGGATGCTCTTAATCAGGATGAACAGGTTGATACAAGTAATTGGTTTATGACCAGGCGTCAGCAGGACATGGAAAATGATTAATAGGAATGTTTGAGAACACCATAACAAAAGAGGAGATTGCTCAATTACCCAAAGCTGTTTATAGTGGTAATATCAAGGTGGTTAGTAGTTTGCAAGAGTTGAATCAATGGCTTCCAGTATTGCTAAAGGAGGCAGTTATTGGGTTTGATACGGAAACCAGACCATCTTTCAAAAAGGGGCACCTGAACGGAATTGCGCTTTTGCAGCTGGCTACTCATGAAATTGCTTTGCTAATCAGATTAAAGGAGGTTGGTTTGCCAAGCGAACTGATTGATATACTTGAGAATCCAAAAATTCTCAAAATTGGGGCTGCAATTCGCGACGATATAAAGTCCCTTAAAAAGTTAAATGGATTTACACCCGATGGATTTATTGACCTCCAGTCTATTGTATCCGAATATGGAATAGAGAGCCTTAGCGTACGTAAGTTGGCCGCCATTGTATTAGGACAAAAGGTTTCAAAATCTCAGCAGCTGTCAAACTGGGAATCAAATACTTTAACAGACGCGCAACAACAGTATGCTGCCATTGATGCTTGGATTTGCCGCGAAATTTATCTTAAACTTATCACTAGTAAAATAAAATGACATACACACGGGTAATTCTTAAATCGGAGAAGGAGCAATCCTTGCAACGATTCCATCCCTGGATTTTTTCAGGCGCAATTAAGCGAATTGAGGGCGAGCCTCAAGAAGGTGAGGTGGTTGAAGTTTATGGGTATAGAGGTGACTTTTTAGCGCTGGGTCATTTTCAGTCTGGCTCAATTATGGTTCGGGTAATATCCTTTACGCAAAGGCAAATTAACAAGGATTTCTGGAGGGAGAAGTTGACTAGTGCCCTTCAACTACGCAGGAGTCTTGGGCTATTCCCAAGTACATCTACCAATATTTTCCGCCTGGTGCATGGTGAGGGCGATGGTATGCCCGGACTGATTGTTGATATATACGGGTCCACCGCCGTACTGCAGTCGCATAGTACAGGTATGAGCCTAATTAAGAGCACTATTGCGGAACTAATTGTTGAGATAACCGATGGAGCCGTAACTTCCGTTTACGATAAGAGTGCAGGTACGCTCTCGCCAAAAACCGAACTGTCCTCTACGGATGGCTACCTGATTGGTGAAGCCGCTGACTCAATTCTTGTTGAGAACGATAACAAGTTCTATGTTTCATGGGAAGAGGGGCAGAAAACAGGTTTCTTTATCGATCAGCGTGAGAATCGTAAGTTACTTGCAGAGTACTGCAAGGATGCTTCTGTTTTAAATGCTTTTTGCTACACGGGAGGTTTCTCTGTGTATGCAGCTCGCG
>JAWLEY010000188.1:0-5521 GCA_041685855.1 Perlabentimonas sp.
CAACAATTAGCTTCCGATCAAGCGTTGCTTGCACACGCTTGATATTGGAGGCTATGTTGAACTAAGCATTTTTCCTGAACCTATACATTAAAAACCTATGGTACAGTTATTTACACATAGTGTTTTCAATCGGTTTTTGGGAAGGCAATTGGAGCAGTTTTGTCTCACTTCTTCGCGCTCTTTGACATATAATTTTTACATAAACCACGTTTCTGATACTCTTTGACGACGGCTGTGCATACAGATTCTTTATTTTTAGGCGCTATTGACGAAACAGGGCATACCTATCCCATTTGCGCGCTGGAGGCGCATTATCTTTGGCGCACAAAGCACCCCTAAGCGCAACGATGCCCGGGTGGCGCCCTTTCTTTTGGGTAGCTCTCTAACAGCAGAAGCGCTCCCCCACACTCGCCACATTGCAATACCGAACGCTCTCCAAAGCGCAAGGCCAGCACCTCTGCCCTTGACAACCTTGGTGGCGCAATAGGAGCAGTCAGCAATTGCGCTCTGATTTTTTCAATTGCTTTCTTTTTGTTGCGATTGCTCAGAAAACCCAAGTGGCGGATGCGCCGAAAGTAGGGTGGCACAATATGATCCAGGAAACGCTCCAGAAATTCCACGCCGGTAAGCGTTGCGGTTTCTCTTCGGTAGCCTGCCTCGCGATTAAGCCAGCTGAAGGTAACATGGGTGTCAGAGACTTTCAGAATACGATGATTGGATATGGCCACCCGGTGACTATACCTGCCCAGGTATTCAACCACGCTTTCCGGGCTGCCAAAAGCCTGCTTGGCATAAACCACCCAGGGCTCTTTTATCAGATCCCGGGGAACATATTTCCTGATTTCACCCTGTCGTTTCAGGAGGCGAAGCTTGCTGGCAAATTTGGCACTAAATACATTGGAGAGCTGCTTCACGTCAAACAAAAAATCGCCCTTTTGCTTGGTGCTTTTCCACTGCCCCTGTTTATCTATGCCACCAGCCGGTACTATCATATGCACATGCGGATGAAAGCCCAGCTGCTGATCCCAGGTATGCAATACAGCGATGGCGCCCGGTTGAGCTCCCAGTAATTTTGGATCTTTGGCAAAAGCACTGATGGTCTCCCACGATTTCTCGAACAGAAGGTTACACATCACTTTCCGGTTGAAGCGAAACAACTCCAGCAGGTCATGTGGCACCGTAAATACCACATGGTAATACTTGACCGGAAGCAGCTCCTGCTTTCGGTCTTCTATCCAAAGCTCCTTATCGATGCCCTGACAACGAGGGCAATGACGATTTCGGCAGCTGTGCAACACGTAGTACACGCTGCCACAATCAACACATGCCAGCGCTGAGCCGCCCAGCCTGGAAGTGCGGCACGCTGATAGCGCCCCAAGAACCTTCCGCTGATGCATGGTTAGACCTCTTTTGTGCATCAAGGAAGGAAGAAACCGATCTATTATTGCACCCAGATCGTCATTACCGCTCATGCTGGTACAACTTTTCCAAGGGGCCAAAACCTGCCTGTGGGTTCGACCTGGCAATATGAAGATACATCAGGGTCGTACGCAGGTCGGCATGTCCCAGCTGGTTTTTCACGCTCACCATATCCAATCCCATTTCAAGCAGATGCGTAGCATAGCTATGCCTCAGCGTATGAATGCAAACCTCCTTCCCGATACCCAGTCGGCGGATGACGGCCCTGAAGGCATGACGGATTCCCTCCCTGCTGATCTGCTGACCACGTACTTTGCCATTGAACAGCCACTCCTTGGGATAGGAGGTTTCCAGGTAAGAAGTAATCCCCCTTGATGTCAGGGGAGAAAACGGAACATACCGGTCTTTTTTGCATTTACTTTCCCGAATGTGGACCTGTCGCCGATCAAAATCCACATCGGCAATTTTTAGGTTAATCACCTCGCTGATGCGAAGCCCACAGTCGTAAATAACGGCAAACAGCACACGATGCTTGAGTAGCTTGGGGGCTTTGAGAATCTGACGAATCTCCTGTTGTGAAAATACGGCAGGTAGCGCTTTGCTCTGGCTGATAGGGGGAAGGCTCAGAAACAACCGTTCATTTTTAAACATACTGAACATGGTGCGAAGACCATAAACCAGGTGTTTAAACGAACTCATGCTGGGCTTGTCATGCTGACGGAGGTAGAACAAATACTCCTCCAGCTGATCTTGGGACAGCTCTAAAGGGGAACGCTGAAAGCGCAACACCAGCTTGGAGATTTGCATAAGATAGTTGCGGGTACAGGACTCAGACTTCCCGGCAATGGTATACTTACGCAGAAACTGATCACTGACTGTTTTAAACTCAGGCACCGCCTCGCAGGCCTGTTCCAGATACGATTTTCGACTCATAACTAAATTGGTTTTATTGTTTGAGCCGAAAAATCAGATTATTTCTGAAGTTTTCTTAATTTTATGATAGTAAGCTCCCGTTGAAAACGGGTTTAGTTCAACAAAGCGTAAAACCAAATGCGCTACAGGCATTTAACAAGGTTTCTCGCTGAATGATTATTTTTAGTACCTTTACGTGTAGGGTTGGCGCAGGCTCGCAACTGGTCATACGCTCGCCGTTATAGGGCACTATAGAATTAGACTTGTAAAAATCAAACTACTATGAAATACTTTATTTTATCATTGTCATTTCTTATTTTATACTCTTGTAATACTTCTAACGAAGATGTAATTGAACCAATTTATTCAACCATTAAGGATGTTGATAGTTTTGAGTATATTAGGTTAGACGAGATTCTTGAAAATCGATATAATCTAATATTTCTTTCCAAAAATGAATTGCGTTTTTTAAGGAATGAAATCTTTGCTAGAAAAGGCTATAGATTTTCATCCAACGACTTAATGGAATACTTTCAAAATGTTGAATGGTACAATCCAACTTACTCAAATGTTGATTCTGTGAATCAGCTACTTTCTGATGTAGACTTGAAAAATGTTGAGTTTATAAAGAAAATTGAGCAGGATTTAAACAGATATAATAGGGCTGATTTACCTTATGAGATGAAAAAATATGAAGAAAAAACTCGAACAGATACTATTTACTATTTAAATGGCAATAAAGAAATAATAACAATTGTTACTAAACTTGAGAGAATCTATAATAGATATTCAGAAGGAAGTAGGGATAGATATTGTTATAAATTATATAATTATTCTCAAGATTCAATTTATCCTGTTAAAATCTTACAAGGCGTATCTGGGAATACAGATGGAATCGAACTATTAGCAAGTAATAATAGATTGATTTATAATCATAAAAACTTCGAATGTTGTGGTGGCCCAATTTACAATAGACTATACAACTTTTATGATGACAATTTATTTATTCAATTCAACAATGATTTATTTAAAAATTTGCATTGCGATGACACTTCTTCATTATGGTTAGGATGTAATTATCAATCCTGGGATTCAGATGATTGGAATGATAAACTTGAAGAAAGTGGATTTGTAAATTCTTCTGAAATATTTGAAAATTATTATTATTTATGTTCAATTATCCTTTCAGACATAAATAAACCAATAGAAATTATTGATTTGTATTATTCTAGATCATTTTTCGAATCTCTTTCATCAAATAGAAACTATCTTGATCAACGTCAAATAAAATTCAATATAACAAAAATTGAAAGAAATATTGAAACTAATAAATATTCCTTTGAAGTTTCATTTGGATTTCCGGAAATTAGTGTGCTACTTAGTTTTAAAGAAAATAAATTTGAATCTTTAAACGATACAACTATATTTAATTTTAAAAAACGAAAACGAAGTATTTAACAAAACAAGACCTGAAGATGGTAACAATTCATATACTGGTCAGACCGAAGAGGAAAAAGATAGCAATTGGTTGGTCACTATTGTATTGACAAATTTTGACGGTGACGGTCCTTATGATATAGGACCAGCAAATTAGCCAGCCCACAAAAGCACTTAAGAAAACAAGGGGCGGACGTGGTTTTCGAAAGGTTAGTTCCACTTGGCTACCTTTAGTTTCGGTGGAAAGGTGAGTTCTACGAAATACCCCAAGTTTCTTGGCTGCAAAACGTTAGCAGTAAGTTTGATTAATCCACAATAATCAATTCCTTTTCAAAATACATTTTGAAAGTCAAATTGAATTACTACTTTTATACTTTAGGTTAACCTGCAGTAAATCATCTTGACACTGCGTTTACGCTCGCATAGTAAGCTATACAAATTATTAACATGTATGTTTGAAACTGATTATTCTATATCAAGAGATATTCTAAAAACCTATAGGTTTGCCCTGTTGGTAGTTGCTATTGCGTTTCCAGTAATCGGGTTGCTTACTAATTACTATGACAATGAAATGTATGACCCATTAACCTTCAGAGTAATTATTGGTTTACTTACCTTATTGTTGTTTATTGGCACATATTTAAGTAATATAATTGTTAAGAAATTTTTCATTTTCTTCTATTTACTCCTGCTAATTATTCTTCTCTGGTCTTGCTTTCTTGCTTTTATGAATGATTTTTCTTTTAGCACAACATTCTTTTACATTGCTGCGATATCAATAGTTTCATTCTCATTAAATTCTCATAAATACGTTATTGTATTCCTAATACTAACAACTATTCTAACACTTTATACGCTTTATGTAGGAGAAATGAAGCCAGTTGATGGCTTCGCTTTAATGGTTTCAATTATTTCCATTCAGCTTGTTGCTTTTATTATTGTTCGATGGAAAGCATTAACAGAAAGGAAATTAAAATTGTATTCAAATGAATTAGTGCAGAATAATTCGGACAAGGATAAGTTTATGCAGATAATCTCGCATGATTTAAGAAGCCCTATTAGCTCAATGCTTGGTCATACAGGATTATTGTTAAAAAACATTAGGAAATATGATTTTGAAAAAGTTGAAAGTAGGGTTGAAATAATTGATAGTATTGCGCAAAATACATACACATTATTAGATAATATTTTGATGTGGGCAAACAGCCAATCTGGTAAAATTTCACTTGATCGTCAAAGAGTTGGCTTGCTTGATGTTTGTTTAGATATAATATATTACTTTAAAGGTTCAGCAGATTTTAAAAAAATTGAAATTAAATGCTTTGTGGACCCGGGCATAGAATTGTTTGCAGATTTAAATATGTTGAAAACCATACTACGCAACCTAATTTCAAATGCCATTAAATTTTGCAACTCTGGTGGCGATGTTACTATTTCAGCAACTGAAAACCAGAATACTGTTACAGTAAAAGTGGCGGATAATGGAATGGGAATTGACTATAAAGTAAAAGAAAATCTCTGGGATTTCTCAAGTACAATTCCTTCTGTTGGAACAAGTAATGAGCAGGGTTCAGGTTTGGGGTTAAAACTATGTAAAGATTTTGTGGAGAGACATGGAGGAGAAATTTGGGTTGATAGTGAATTAGGGGAAGGGAGCGTGTTTAGCTTTTCTTTACCAAATAAATTGAAGCAAAACTTAACTGCTACATAATAAAAATTTTAACCAATTAATTACGTAACAGCTTTAATCAAG
>JAWLEY010000017.1:0-7152 GCA_041685855.1 Perlabentimonas sp.
GTTAAATTTTCAGGTATATAAAGGCTATACCCCTGAACAATCTTTTCGTTATTTACGAGCACAAGCTCACCTGCATCATCAACCCTATAAATTTCATTTTTCCAAGGCCACAGGATGCTTAACGAGCCAAGTATAAAGCCAGTTAAAATTGCAATGGTCTGATCCTTATACTTTTTGTAAATCCATGATAAAATGTGAGATAGGGCTAAAACACCGACTATACCTCCAAGGATTACAGGCAAAAGCACATTGAAATTACCCTCATTCACCGCATCAATCATCACCAGCTCATAATTGCCCATAATAATAAGTACAAACGAACCAGACAAACCGGGAAGAATCATGCTACAAACTGCAACTACCCCACAAAGCATAAGGTACCAAAAGGAGTCGTTCTGGGTAGCAGGATTCATAAACGAAACCCAAACCGCTAATGATGCACCAGCAATTAGGGCAACAACTACGCCTACATTCCATTTACCAATAGTTTTTCCAACATAATATACCGAAGCAACAATGAGACCAAAGAAGAATGACCAGATAAAAACTGGGTACGATTCAAACATAAACTTTAAAACCCTGGCTAAGCTAATAATGCTAAGAATCATGCCAGATCCTAAGGCTAGTAGGAAGTAGAAATCGACATGCTGCAAAAGTTCTTTAATTCTTCCCTTAAACAGAAGTCTTACAGCATTTACATCAAAAGACTTTATTGCATTAATCACTCTCTCAAAAATGCCAGTAATTAGAGCAATGGTTCCGCCCGATACACCAGGGATTACATTTGCAGCACCCATACCCACACCCTTAAGGGCATGCAGTAAATAAATTTGAAAGATATTACCCATTTAGTAGTTCATATTGTAAAGGAAGGAGCAATAATTCAACAACTCTCCTAAAAAGTTTAACAAATGCTATTTCTCAAGATACTGAAAAAAAGTATCGCCCCGCAAGCCTACACGTAAGGCCTCCAAAGCAATAACCTCCGTTGGGGCAATATTTCCCAAATTAACATTTGCTCCGAGTAGTTTTATGAACCACACCTGTTGATTTTTAATAGGGGCCTCCCATAAAATGTCCTCAATATTGATATTGCTGATAATACTATCAATAAGGCTAGTATTAGCGGAGTGATCCTGATTGTAAATCCCAATATTCCCGCCTTCCCGTGCTTCTGCAATCACCTTCCACGATCCTGCTTCGAGTTCTTTTTTCATCATCTCAACCCACTGATCATCGGGTATTTCAACTCCTGCTAGTTTTGAGCCAACCTCGGATATTACAGTTACATTTTTGGCCAAATCGCTAATGTATTCACATTTTTGCTCATGAACCATCTCCAGAGTACCATCAGACACCTCTACCAAATCGAGTCCGAAATTAGTCACCATTTGTTTGTACTCATTAAACATGCCCCGTGCAATAAATGCTTCAAATAGAGTGCCACCAAGATATGGCTTTATACCGGAAAGTTGCAGGGTACGAATTTTTTCTTTAACAACTGCAGGGCTTACCATTGCTGTACCAAAACCAAACTTCACCATATCAATATAACCTCCTGCAACACTTACCATATCTTCCGTTTCGCGGAGGCTTAATCCCTTGTCCATCACCATTGTTAACCCATTACTACGATTCTTATCTGTTCGTTCTGGAATAAAGGGGAAATCTTTAATATTCATCAACCTAATTTTTGATAGTTATTATGTAAAATGATTTAATTTACAGAAGTATATAGAAATTTGCGTGCTAAATCTGCTTAAGTTCCTGCAGGAAACCTTCGTCGGAAATTACTGATACGACGGCCAAAAAATCTTCAACAGTAAACGGGTTCTGCTCTTTTGCCTGTTTTAGCAAGTCAAGAGCTAATTTTGATTTACCCTGAAGATAAAGTGCAGAAGCATAAATTATTTTTAGCGCAGGAATGTCATTAAATTTTTCGTTAATCTCGTTGTAAAGTTCCTCTACCTGTTGATACGACTCCTTAAAAAGTTTTAGTTCAGCCAGTCCTATATATGCTTCGGGCTCTTCGGGATTAAGCATTGTGGCTTCCATGTATGCTTTTTCAGCCTCACTATCGCTACCCAACTCAAACTTCACCTTAGCCAGGCCTAACCAGTAATCGTAATTCTCAGGGTTAAGCGCTATGGCTTTCTCAATATTCATTAGCGCTAAATCTAACTTCTCAAGCTTAAGGTTTACAACGCCAATGCCATAAAAGGCATCGGACATGGCTGCATCAATCTCCAATGCTTTATTGAAGTTCTCCATTGCTCTTGGGTAATCCTCTAACTTCTCATAACACTCACCTAATGAAGCGTAAATCCGCTTGTTGTCAGGTTCAAACTCCAGCAGTTCGATAAAAGCCTCAGCGGCCTCTTCATACTTCTCTATGGTTGCTAAAGTGTTAGCCTTATTATGTATTGCCGATGAATTTGCTGGCTCAACTGCAAGTGCATACTCATAAGCATCGAGGGCTTTAGAAAATTCACCCATGCGGGTATAAACTATGCCCATATTATACCAAACACTGGATGAGAAGGGATTGATATCAAGGTATAAGTTATAAAACTTCTCACTTTGCTGAATTTCTCCTAAACGCTCAAAAGTATAACCTAATTCAAATAAAACATTCAGGTTGTTTTCCTCAATCTTGTATGCCAGCAGCAAGTATCGCAAGGCGTAATTTAGCTCATTGTAGTCCTGATATAACGATGCTATTCTTAACAACAACTCAAGTTTATCTTCGTTAAAGCCTTGGGCTGCTCGCCAAAAGATGCTATGTGCAATTTTTAGCTCATGCTGCTCTATATGTAATTTCCCTTTTAAGAATAAAATCTCGCTGTTTTCAGGCTCAATCTTCTCAAGCACATTTAGAATATTCAGCGCTTCATTATGCTTGTTATCATAAAATAACGATTCGGCCTTACGAAACTGTATCTCTGAGGAATACGGGTGCATGCTATAGGCAATATCTATTGCTTCAGAAGCTCTTTTTGAGTTGTCTGAATCCAAATAGAAGTCAATAATGTTCTCAAATTCAGAAACATCAAAAAAGAAACTACGATTGTACCTAAGCATGTCTTCATACTTTTGTACAATATCCATAGTCTGTTCTTCTCCAAAGAAAAATTCGTTCTCTTCTCTCATAGTAAATTTATATCCTTACTTCACGGGGCAAATTTACTAAAATTAAGTGTTGATGAAGAATATGAATGTTTAAATTATATTAACAACCCTAAAAACATATCAACACCTGCCGAGAAGAATTGAGCAATTTGATTAAATAATCTGATTATCAATTACTGTCGGCCCATTTCCCTGAAAAATCTCATGAACTGAACCCTCTCGAATGCAGCTGGGTTATAGGTACGGGCCTGGCTCATTTTACCTCTAAACTCGTCTATTGATTTGAATCCTTTTTCTTGCATCCACTCCTCAAGCTGTTTAAGGATAACCTGCAACTGTTCAAATCCATTACGATAGAGTGTTGAAGCGACCTGCCCTACATCTGCACCGGCAAGCAGTACTTTAATCAAAGCCAAACCATCGTGGATACCTGTTGAAGCTGCCAGGTTACAGGAAACGCGTTCTGCCATAATTGCAACCCAACGTAAAGTTAAGGCAAGTTCTGAGGGAGAGCTAAATACGTTGCTTGTTGTAAACTCGTAGTTGTAAATATCAAAATCGGGGCTATAAAACCGATTAAACATTACAATTGACTTTATTGGAGTACTGCTTATCCGTTTAATAAAACTAGCCAAAGAAGCGTTGTATGGGCTTATTTTAACTGCCACTGGGATAGTCACTAATCGGGTTACCTTCTCAATAATTTCAAAAAAGAGCTGTTCATTCTCCTCGGCTGTTCTGTTTAAATCGGTGGGTAATGAGAATATGTTAAGTTCAATTGCATCGGCTCCGGCATCCTCAATTCGCTTGGCAAAATCGGGCCACTTGTCGGCAGTTACGCAATTTATACTGGCAATTATTGGGATTTTTACGGCACTTTTTGCATCGCTTATAAGCTTGAGGAAGTTGGCTACGGGGTCCTCCATCTCTTCAAAATCGAAATATTCTATTGTTTCAGGATAAATAAAACCAGAAGCTCGCATCTTATTTAGATTATCCTGAGTTTCCATAATAATCTCTTCCTCAAAAAGAGACTTAAGCACTACAGCTGATGCTCCGTTAGCTTCCAATTCTTTTATATCGGATAAACTATTGGTTAAACCAGAACTTGCTGCAATTAGGGGATTCTTGAGGGTTAGCCCCATGTAGGTGGTAGTTAACTCAGTCATAGTTATTTATTTTTTAGTTAGTCGTTAATTCATGTTTTTATTTTAAACCAAACATCTAATATTAGTTCCATGCTTATTATGAACCGAAAATCGACAAGTTATATTTGTGACAATGCTTAAAAATCTTATTAACTTGAAATTTACAAAAATTCTTAGATAAAAAAGGCTTGCAGCTGATTTTTTTACCAACTACAAGCCTATAAATTCAAAACTTTCCAGAATACGGTTCTACACTAAAAATCCTTTAACAGTTTAGATAAGGTAGTATAAGTCCCTTCGCTTACAGGTGCTAGGGGTAAACGCAGGTTGTTAGAAATTATTCCTTTAATAGCCAATGCAGCCTTAACGCCAGCGGGATTCCCCTCAACGAATAGATTATCGATAACCTCAATTAGCTTATAATGCAAAGTTCTTGACTTTTCGTAATCATTTGCCATGGCAAACTTAATTAGAGTTGAAAACTCTTTAGGCAAAACATTTCCAACAACTGATATTGCACCATCAAAGCCCATGCCTATTTGTGGAAGCACCAATCCATCGTCGCCAGAGATAACAAGGAAATCTTTGGGCCTGTCGCGTAAGATGTACGTCTGCTGATTTAGATTACCCGATGCCTCCTTTACTGCAATAATATTTGGAACCTCTTTCGCAAGCTTAAGTGTAGTTTGGGCTGTCATATTCACCCCTGTTCGCCCGGGTACATTGTACAGTATTATGGGCAGGTCCGTTTCTGCAGCAATGGCCTTATAATGCAGTTCCAACCCTTTTTGCGTTGGTTTATTGTAGTAGGGGTTAACCGACAAGATACCCTCAACTCCAGAAAAGTCAAAACTTTTTAAACCATTTATAATAGCCTGAGTATTATTGCCTCCCATACCCACCACAACAGGAACTCGGCCGTTATTTTGTTTTACTACAAAGCGTACAATCTCATTCTTTTCTTCGTTAGACAAAACAACGGACTCACCAGTTGTTCCTAAAAGAACCAAATAGTTAACACCACCTTTAATAAGGTGCTCTGTTAAGTTCTTAAGTGCCGGGAAATCAACCTCATTGCTATCTGTAAAAGGGGTAACCATAGCAACCCCCAGTCCTTTGAATTTACTTATCATAATTGCCTAATAATTTATGTTGTATGACTAGTCTCCGTTCCTTCCTGAGCAAACCTGTTGTTTATTAGGTTTAAATAATGCTTTACCTGGCTTATATAATACTCAAGGCTATCGGTTTGTTTAACGTTTATTACAAGGTCATAAGGAGTATCAGGGTAAGAAAGGTTGCTAACCTTAAACTTTGCAATGGAAAGCGTTGCAATCCATTTTAGCGGAAAAATCTCCTCCATTGAAAGGTCGATAAGTATATCAAAATCCATTTTTGCAAACTCCTCGGTAAAGGGAGCTAAAGGTTTTCCAAACCAATTAACCTCCTTTTTTGAAAAAAGGTTGGCCCCTTTACGCATTAAGAACTCCTGCGGAATTTCTTTGGATGGGTAGTAGGCAAGCAAGCATACCTCAAGGTTTTGCTCCGATAAGAAATTGACAAAATCAAGCGCCAAATTGAAATCTTTCTCAGAATTGACATAGAAAAGAACACCAATTCTTCTTGCGGAAACAAGATTGTGGATTCTTTTATCGCGTTTAACCTTTTTGTACTGCTTTTTAAGCTTCGAGTGGCCTATTTTTAATTTAAATTTTGAAAACATATTCAACTTGTAGTTAAATTACTCAATCATTTTAAAGAAATCATCCTCAGAAATAATCTGCACTCCGAGTTTTCTTGCCTTATCTAACTTTGCCGGGCCCATTTTTTCGCCAGCAACTAACAATGACGTGTTTGAAGAAACCGCGCTAAGAACTTTGCCACCATTCTTCATAACCAACTCTTTTAGCTCATCGCGCGATACTCTGGAGAAAGTACCTGAAATAACCACAGAGTTACCTTTTAGTTTTCCTCCCTCCTGAGCATTGGCTGATTGGTGTGCTTCAAATTTTAAACCAGCCTTTTGCAATCGTTCAATCAGTAAAATATTCTTCTCATCGGCAAAGAAATCAATAATGCTTTGGGCAATTCTCTCACCCACCTCATCAACCTCAAACAGCTGGTCAAAGGTAGCTTCTTTAAGCCTATTAAGCAAGCCGAAATGTGAGGCTAGCTTGCGGGCTGTTGTTTCGCCAATATACCTAATTCCAAGCCCAAAAAGCACTTTATGAAAAGGCGCTTCCTTTGATTTTTCTATGCTTGAAATTATATTTTTTGCTGATTTATCTGCAAAACGGTCAAGCTCAATCAGCTGATTATATGTAAGAGAGTAAAGGTCGGATATATCGTTAACTAACCCTTTGGAAAACAGCAATTCAATGGTTTCTTCACCAAGACCATCGATATTCATTGCTTTGCGACTAACAAAATGAATTACCCTTCCCTTTAATTGCGGTGGGCAACCAGCCTGATTAGGGCAGTAATGCTTTGCCTCGCCAGTGGGTCTAATTAGTTCGGCACCACATTGGGGGCAATGCGTAATAAACTCCAAAGGCGAAGAATCAGACTCTCTATCGTTAAAATCTACTGCAACAATTTTTGGAATAATCTCCCCTCCCTTTTCAACTATTACATTATCATTTAAGCGAATATCAAGGTTTGCCATCTGGTCGGCATTATGCAAAGACGCACGCTTTACGGTAGTACCTGCCAGCAATACTGGTTCAAGATTGGCTACGGGCGTGATAGCACCTGTGCGACCAACCTGAAAATCAACAGACCGCAATTTGGTCTTTGCCTGCTCTGCCTTAAACTTATAAGATATGGCCCACCTTGGGGTTTTTGCAGTGTAGCCAAGTTGCTTCTGCTGAGTGTG
>JAWLEY010000017.1:7252-24139 GCA_041685855.1 Perlabentimonas sp.
AGACCGCAATTTGGTCTTTGCCTGCTCTGCCTTAAACTTATAAGATATGGCCCACCTTGGGGTTTTTGCAGTGTAGCCAAGTTGCTTCTGCTGAGTGTGGCTATTAACCTTAATAACAACGCCATCAATATCAAAAGGTAACTCCCTCCTCCCCTCATCCCATGATTCAATAAAAGAAAAGACATCGTTTATGCTTTCACAAAGTTTTATATGATTGGGAACTTTAAAGCCCCAATCCTTTGCCTTCTGTAGGTTCTGGTAATGATTGGTAAACGGAAGGTTCTGACCTAAAACAAAGTAAAGGAAGCAGTCAAGGTTTCTTCTGGCAACAATCTTTGGGTCAAGTAGTTTTAAAGTGCCAGCGGCGGCATTACGAGGATTAGCAAAGGGTGCTTCGCCCTGCTCTTGCCGTAATTTGTTAATCTGTTCAAAAACTTTATGAGGCATGAGTACCTCGCCCCTTATTTCAAACTCATCGGGATAATCATTGCCAGTTAGGGTAAGAGGAATGGAACGAATGGTTTTTACATTTGCCGTAACATCATCGCCTTGAACGCCATCTCCTCTTGTTATTGCTTGAGTCAATTTGCCATTTTTATAGGTAAGCCCAATGGCCGTTCCGTCATACTTAAGCTCGCAAACGTACTCCCAACTTTGACTTAGTGATTTACCAATTCTTGTATGAAAATCTTCAATCTCTTCTTTTGAGTATGTATTTGCAAGCGATAGCATAGGGTACTTGTGCTTAACCTGCTTAAATCCTTGTGAGATATCGCTGCCTACCCTTTGGGTTGGTGAATTCTCATCAGCCAACTCAGGGTGCTCCTTCTCAAGCAATTCAAGTTCCTTAAGTAAAGCATCATACTCAAAATCGGATATTTCTGGCTGTGCCTTAACGTAGTATAAATGATTATGCCTGTTTAGTTCCTCACGAAGCTTATTTACACGTTCAATAGTATCTTCAGTTGCCATCGAAAAAAATTTTAGTAAATATAATAACTATATGCAGAAAAAATGAATCGAGTCATTACAAAGATTTAGGGCAAGAGACTGTCCATAAAGATTATTTCCGACATTACAAACTAAGCGTAACGCAGCGAAGCCAATCTTAGTTGGCTGAAACAAAAACTGTCATGCTCGTATCTCGCTACCAATGAACCTTTCAAAACTATTTCAAAAGCCTCCGAAAAATTACATTTCGACCAAAATCAACATAAAAACGACCAAAGGTCATCTAATAGTTAAAATGTTATATACAAGAAAAATTATATGCTAACGTTTACAAAAGAGTTTACTATTTTTATGGAAAATTATTTTAAATATGGCTGAAACTAATGAGGAGAAAAAGATAGTAAGCAGATACAGAGGACTGCTAAAGGCCAGCAAGAACAAGCTTAAACCTGATGATGTTAAGCTTATATCGAAGGCAATTAAGGAAGCTATTGCACTTTATAAAGATATTCGTGACCCTTCGGGACAACTTCATATATTTCATCTTATAAACGTTGCACGAATTTGTGTTGATGAAATTGGATTAGGTGGAACAGCAATTGTTGCAGCGCTCCTTCACGAAACAGTTAAAGACAAGTTCCTTAATCTTGTTGAGATAGAGAAGAATTACAACGAAACCATTGCTCAAATAATTGATGGGTTAACCAGGATTTCCGAGCTGGATTTAAAAGAACCAAAAACACAAGCAGAAAATTTCAGGGAACTTATACTCACATTAGCAACAGATGCAAGAGTAATTTTAATTAAACTGGCTGACAGGATGGAGACAATGAGGATGCTCTGTTCAATGCCTAAAGACATACAGCTCAAAACCTCATGGGAAACCTTTCATTTGTATGCACCACTGGCTCACAGGCTTGGTTTATACCGATTAAAATCGGAGATGGAGGACCTTGCCATGAAATATACCAATGAGGAAGAGTATAAAAAGATTCTTAAAAAATTACGAAACACCACTACACAGCGTAACAAGCTGATTAAGAAATTTATTGCACCAATTGAGTCGGAACTTGAAAACCGCGATTTTAGTTTTGAAATAAAAGGCAGACCCAAGGCTGTTTACTCCATCTGGAAAAAGATGCAGAAACAGGGTGTAAGTTTTAACGAAGTTTATGATGTTTTTGCCATACGGATTATTCTTGACAGCCCCCCTGAGAGGGAAAAATCCGATTGCTGGCAGGTTTACTCAATAATTACAGACTCGTGGACACCAAATCCGGAACGACTTCGAGACTGGATATCAGTCCCAAAAAGCAACGGGTACGAATCGTTACACACCACGGTGGTTGGCCCCGATGGGAAATGGATAGAAGTTCAGATTCGAACCAAACGAATGGACGATATTGCTGAGCGTGGGCTAGCTGCACATTGGAAATACAAAGGTATTAAGCAGGAAAAGGGGTTAGACCAATGGGTATCAAAAGTACGGGAGATAATTGAAACCACAACAGCTACTCCTGAAGACCTTGTTGACCAGTTTAAGCTGAACCTGTACCAAAAGGAAATTTTTGCTTTTACACCCAATGGCGATTTACGAAAGTTTCCGTATGGGGCAACGGTTCTCGATTTTGCCTTCGATATTCACTCCGATATTGGGAGCCAATGCGTTGGTGCAAAAATTAATGGTCGTAACGTTCCAATTAAGCAAGAACTAAACAATGGCGATGTTGTTGAGATAATCACTTCAAAAAACCAAAACCCTAAAAATAGCTGGTTACAGATTGTAGTTACAGGTAAGGCTAAGTCGAAAATTAAGCAATGTATTCGGCAAGATAAAAACAAGCAACTTTCTATTGGTAAAGAGCTCCTTTTTCGCAGGTTCAAAAACTGGAAAATTTCTGATACTGAGGAGGCTGTTAAAACCATCAGAAAAAAATACAAGCTAAAAGATTCAGCAAAACTGTTTGAGTTAATATCGGAAGAAAAAATTAATCTTAGCGATATTAAGAGCCTGCTCACCCAACCCGAAAAAGCCGTGGCTCAAGTTGAACAACCAAAAAACGTTGAAGAACCTAAACAGCAAAACCAAACAGATACCCAAACAGCCGATTTTCTGGTTATTGACGAAAAGTTAGTAAACATTGATTATAAGTTAGCCAAATGCTGCAACCCCATTTTTGGTGATAGTATTTTTGGTTTTGTTACTATAAATGAGGGGATTAAAATACACAGAACCAACTGTCCAAATGCAGCGCAACTATATCGTAAATACAACTACAGAATAGTTAAAGCAAAATGGAAAGAATCGAATGCAGAAACCTCGTTCCAAACCACCATAAAAGTTACTGGGTACGATGAGCTAGGCATTGTAAATAAAATATCGGAGCTAATTAGTAAAGATTTTAAGGTGAACATGCGCGCATTCACCATCAACTCAAACAACGGCCTTTTTGAAGGCAGGATTCAGGTTTTTGTTACCGATACCAAGCACCTTGAGATGCTTTTATATAAGCTAACAAAAATAAAAGGGGTGCAAAAAGCAATTAGGCTGAGCAGGAGTAAATAGCAATATTATTTGCTGAAAACAGATTAAAAGTCCTGATTATATGTATGCTATCTTAAAAAAATAAATTATTCCCTATAACTATTAATCGTTTATGAGTTTATTTATTTGACTGATAAATTCTCTAGAAATAGGATATAGTCTTAAAACGGTTTCTTCATCGTAATCATAAAAATCGTTGTAATCTCCTTTGTGCCTTTTTTCAAATAATTCGGTATAATGCTTTGCTAATTCTCTGTTAAATTTTTCTGTTTTAACAAAATGTTGTCCAAATTTTTGTCGAACTCCTGCATGGCTTGAAACTTCTATATTATGTTTCATTAACAATGCTCCTGCTGCATAAAAACAAGCATAGTACAATCTATTAATCGCAGTATTCCAAAATTTATTCTCAATATGCACCTTAACTTCATCTACGGTTTCTTTCGCCCGCTCAATTCGATATCTAATGTAATCTTCCTTTTTGTATTCTGTCATATCAATTGTCCTTCACTCATTACATTCTTATAGAATGGGGTTACGCTATACTTTGTATTCCATTCATTCTCTGTATATATCATTGGGCTAATAATTTCACCTGTTTCAAATTCAAGGTCATAAAGAGGATATGTAATCTCCCTTTCTAAATCTGTTGAAATTTTGTTCCTTTTCAAGATAATTAGTAAATCCCAATCAGAATCACTTTTTGCAGTGCCTCTAGATCTGGATCCATATAAATAAATTTTTGCAGAGGGATCTTTCCCTTTTACAATTTTTTTTATTTGCGACAATATATTCTTTTCTTCATTTTTCATATCTCAAATTTAAGCAAAATGAAGGTACAAAACTTAATTATTTTTTGACTTTTTAAAATGTGAGGAGAAATGGGGTATAACAAACTATACATTAGAAAAGCATTTGCTTACGCAACTGTAATTTCAGTTCATTGTGTTCCTGAAATTAAACAATAGACAATCGGTTTATTGGAAGGATTACAAAAAATATGGAAACGGTTCTACCACAAATTTTGTGGCAGAACCGAAAAAAAATCCGCTAAGCTTTCTCAAGCTCAACCGTAAAGTGTCTCATAATTGGAGCCTCCCATGTAATATTTAGCCCCTTGGTAATGCTCTCGCGCCTGTCAAAAACATTCTTAAGGGCAACAGCAATAACATCCATATGGTTATTTGTATAGGTTCTGCGAGGTATAGCAAGCCTTAGCAACTCCAGACGAGGGTAACGATTCTCACGTGTAACAGGATCGCGATCGGCCAGCAGCGTACCAATCTCTACCCCTCTCACACCAGCTTCAAGGTAAAGCTCAACGCCAAGGGTTTGAGCTCTGAATTGCTCTTTGGGTACATTAGGTAGAATTTTATTGGCATCAACAAAAATGGCATGCCCACCTGGAGGCGACTGAATAGGCACACCAAACTCTTTAAGCTTGTTGCCAAGGTATTCCACCTGCTTAATTCTTGTTTCAAGGTACTCAAACTCCGTTCCTTCATCAAGCCCAACGGCTAGCGCATTCATATCCCTGCCAGACATTCCTCCGTAGGTAATAAAACCTTCAAACATGATGTTGTAGGTAGAGCACTGTCTCCAAATTTCCTGCGATTTCATAGCAATAAAACCACCCATATTTACAATGGCATCCTTTTTACTGCTCATGGTCATAAAATCAGCATAAGAAAACATTTCCTTCACAATATCCTTAATACTCTTATTCTCATAACCACTCTCACGGGTTTTAATAAAGTAAGCATTCTCTGCAAAACGAGCAGAATCGAACAGAACAGGTTTGCTGTACATGTCGGCAACACGCCTTACCTCACGCAAGCACTCCATTGAAACAGGCTGTCCCCCTGCAGTATTATTAGTGATGGTAACAATTACAAAAGGTACTTTGGATGCATTATCCTTCATGTAGTTCTCAAGCTTATCAATATCAACATTCCCTTTAAATGGATGGTAAGCTTCTGTATCGCTGGCAATGTCAACAGTTAGGTCAACTGCATGGGCTTTTCTAAACTCAATGTGTCCTTTGGTTGTGTCAAAGTGGGAGTTGCCAGGTATGTAGTCATCCTCCTTAATTAGAACAGAGAAAAGCACATTCTCAGCTGCACGCCCCTGATGCGTTGGCATAAAAAAATCGAAACCAAGAATATCTTTTATGGCACTCTTCATTTTATAGTATGATGATGCTCCAGCGTAGCTCTCATCGCCAAGCATAAGAGCGCTCCACTGCCTATCACTCATTGCACCTGTTCCTGAGTCGGTAAGCAAATCAATAAACACCTGCTCGCTCTTCAGATTAAAAAGATTGTACTTTGCTTGCTTAATCCAACGCTCACGCTCTTCATGTGTGCTTTTACGGATGGTTTCAACCATCTTTATTTTATACGATTCTGCAAATGGTAATTCCATAGCAATAATATTTTAAATTATAAGATTAATAAAAAAGTAGAGAAATATAATTCGGTTAATGGCTTAACCGATTAATAATGGAAGGTATCGCGATTTTTAATGTTGCGATAAACATTTTTGGCTAGAATTGAAATGACTCTCAACATTATCACCTTTAGTTAACTATGCAAAACTAAGGGAAATGAATGAGATTAGCAAAAATATTATTTCGGATATTTATAGTTTTAACACAGCTATCTGGCACGGAGTTTGAAAAAATGATTATCTTTATAATACACCCATTTTAACCCCTTTATTTAATGAAACTATTTGGCCAAACAATTAAATTTTCCCTACCATTCTTAGCTAGTTTTATCTGGTTTTCAGGCTTATCGCAGAACCTAGATGATACAGGGCTTGAAAAGGTTAAAAATCAGGTTGAAGGCCACATTGAATTTCTTGCTTCGGAAAGGCTTTATGGAAGGAGCACCCTAACAGGTCATGATACTCTTGCAGCAGCCTATTTAGACTCTGTTTTTTTTGATTTTGGTCTAACCGCCGCATTCTCCAATAATGATAAATCATACTTGCAACCCTTTATTATTACGCTTACAAAAGAAGGAAATAGAACTTTAGAAATTCCAGGCAAGAATTATGAATATGGTAAAGACTTTATTAGTCTTGGAGCTAATCCTCAAACCGACAAGGAACTTGAAGTTGTGTTTGGGGGTGTTGGCTCATACGATAATATTGACACGCTGGATATTAAGGGAAAAGCGCTGCTTATTCTAACCAACAACCTAAGGGTAGCAGGTTTAAAAATTCAGGAATTAGCAAGAGAGAAGGGATGTTTAGCAATTATAGCAGCAAATCCGTTAGACCTTAATCAGTTTGAATCATTATCGCGTCAATTCTATAGCAAGCATAAAAAAATGAAGGTTGATGTGGCAGGTATTGAGGAGAAATCGATAACACGTTACTTCTCTCGTTTTGGAGAGCCAATACCTCGGGTTATAATCTCAAACGATTTAGCCGAAAATATACTGGGCGAAAATCCAAAGAAAATACTGAAAAAAATTAAGGATGAAGAGGAAGTAAAAAGCCCACCAAAGGAGTTTAAAATACTATTTGACTTTAGCCAGCAAATAGACTCCATCTCAACAAGTAACGTGATTGGCATTATCCGCTCAGAACGAAAAACCGAACAAAACGTTATGGTATGCGCACATTACGACCACCTTGAACCTGAGGGAGACAGATGGTATCCGGGGGCAGATGATAATGCATCGGGTATTGCGATTCTGCTTGAAGTTGCTCGTTTGCTTGCAAACGATTATCAGAAGGGTTACAGACCAAATCGTAACATTGTTTTCAGCGCATTCACTGCAGAAGAAATTGGGCTGCTTGGCTCACATTACTACTCGCACAATCCAGTTTTTCCGGTTGATAGTATGAAACTTGTACTAAATTTCGATATGGCAGGACGAATGGGCCTACAGGAAAAGAAAGGGAACAACCTGTATGTTTGGGGAAATAATGATTTAGATGACTTTTACAAAACAATCAAAAATATTAATAGCGACACAACCCTAGTGATTGACCCTGAATCTATAGCAGACATTTCACTCTTCTCCTTATCAGACCATCATCATTTTGATAAAAAAGGCATACCTGCCTACCTACTAACTACCGGATTGCATGTTGACTACCATCAACCCACCGATGTTCCAGAAAAATTATCGTACAAAAATATGGCGAAAATTGTAAAACTAACATATAACGCCATTAGGCATTATGCTGATAAAGAATAATTTACTGCTCTACAATTGCAATAATATAGAATTATTCCTACCCTTTAATAAAGTTATATTGGATTTAAGTTGATATTACCTCCTGGGTAAAAACTAAATTTAAACTTCACAAACCTTATCTCAAGAATCACCTAAAGCCTTGTTTTAGTGCATTTTATACGCACAAATAAGTAATGTTATGCTTATGAAATTTTAAAAAGAATAAAACCAAAACAAATATTCTTGTTTGATTGAAAAGTTGAAATAATAAACCAACATCAATAATTAAAATGATATAAATCATTCCAACCAATTTAGCTGTTGAACGTCTTTACTTAAAGCTTCAAAATGCTTTACATTTATCGCATCATTAAAAACAACCAATACCATATTTCTACAAAAATCAATAACAATTTATTGCAGTTGAAAATATTTTCTCAAATAAAACAGGCAACCTTTGCGATATTCGTAAGCCTACTTATATGTAGCTATAGCCATTTGCATGCAAATAGTTATAAAAACAACTATTTGGAACTTACACTAACCCAGAACAACGCTCCTGATACAACATCCACTGTAATAAATCATGAGATGCTTGAAATGTTTAGAGCGTTTAAGGAGAGAGGAGCCATTTCTGAAAATATATTTGAAAAAATAGTTAAAACCCCAGAATATAGATCAACTGAGAAATGGATACAAGTTATTGAAGAATACCGCGATGCCATTAGGCATAATGAAGACCCGTTAGAGCATAATGAATTTATTGAACTAGTTGAACAAGAAGCAAGATCAATTGAAGAGAAAGAAAAAACTATAGTTCAAGCCTCTGAAGAAGAACACCTAGCAGAAGAAAGTAAACCGGCACCTAGCAATGACACTTTGGCAAAGGAAGATGCAATAGAAGATAAAACCGATGAGGATGTAAAAACTGCTACTTATACCAAAACGTCTTCGAAAAGTAAAAGCATTAGTGGCAAGCAGGATTTTATTAAATATCACATTCAAATTGCTGCCAGCAGAAAGCCTTTAACTGAAAATCAACTATTGAATATATATTCTGGCAAGGAAGACATTAACCACTTTAAAGAGGATGGCTGGGATAAATACTACATCAGCGAATTTACCAGATTTGACAATGCCGCAAATGCCAGGAAACATGTTGGCGTTAAAGGCGCTTTTGTAATTGCATTTTGTTTAGGTGAAAAAATAATTGCTTACAGAGCTCGGCATGTTGAGAAGATTTTCGCTAGCACAAAATTCAGCAAGTTCCATAACGACTCCAACCCTCAATACAGGATACAGATAGCTTCTAGCAGAATCCCAATGTCGGAATGGGAGGCAAAAAGATTGGGCTTTTTACCAAGTCAGGTAGGCATTATGTACGAGAACAAACTATTTAAGTATAGCATACCCGGAGGCTCTAACCTTGAAGAAACCAAAGAAATAGCAAATAAATTAAGAATCGATGGTGCTTTTATTGTTAGATACGAAAACGGAAAACGAATTAAGTAAAATAGTTTCTAGTTAACAATCTAAATCATTAAAGATAAAACACATAACATTAAACAATATGGATATGAAAGCAAAAGCATTACTATTTAGCACAAAAAAGATAGTTGGCCTCTCTTTTTTGTTACTTCTCCTTTTCTCATCATGTATTAATCATAAGCGAACAACGATGATTAAAGCAGACAACCGCAAAGCCACAGAGTTTAATATTGATAACCCCCGTGAAACATCATATAAAATACAAACTGGCGATCAACTATTTATTAAGGTTCACAGCCTGGACCCAAAAACTAGCCGCTTTTTCCAAAGTGATCTGCCTAATCTTATGAATGATAACTACCTTTACCTAAACAGCTATACTGTTGATGACAACGGGAACATATCATTCTCATTTATTGACAAGGTTCATGTTCAGGGAAAAACTACCCTGGAGGCGCAAAAACATGTACAAGAGACTATTGATGAGTACTTTAACGAAGTAACTGTTATTTTAAAACTTATCAATTTTCAGGTATCTGTGATGGGCGAAGTTGAGAAACCTGGAACTTTTACCATAAACCGTGAGTATGCAAATGTTCTTCAGGCAATTAGTTTAGCCGGTGGCGCAAATGATATTGCAGACATAAATAAGGTGAAACTAATCCGCCAAACGCCCTCCGGCTCTATTGTTAAGATTATTGACATGAGCCAAATGGACCTGCTGTCTAAAGAGCACTACCATTTAATGCCAAATGATATTATATATCTTGATCCAAGACCAATAAAATCATTCAGATACGGTGAGTTTCCTTACTCTTTATTACTATCAATTGCTTCTACCGGAATGCTTGTTTACACTATATTTTTCAATTAAAGCATAGTATTTTTTATGCAAAATTTTGATGAGCCCATAGGTGAAGAAACGCTTGATCTGAAGAAATATATTAAGAAGTATCTTCATCTTTGGCCATGGTTTATAGCAAGCTTAATATTAGCACTCGTTATTGCAACATGCTATAATCTATACAAAGAGAATACCTATCAAAATAAACTTACTCTTCTAATTAAGGAGGAGGGCTCATTACTTACGCTTGAAGACCAAATAGCTAGTAGCCTATTTCCGGTATCAAATATTCATATTCAGAATCAGATTGGAGTGCTTACCAGCAGAACCTTGATCCGCACCACATTGGAAGCACTAAACTTTTCTGTTGAGTACTACAAGGATAAACCTTTTGGAAAAAGGGAATTATATCCTAACCGATTATTTAAAGTAGAATTTGACTCACTTTATCCACAAGCAGTTAACGCACCAATTAACCTATCAAGAAACAATGATGGCACGTGGAATGTAACTGCTAGTTTTGAAGAGGGGAATCTGCACAACTTTTCCACAGAAAAGAATCTGGGTAAAATAAACATCACAGATATATCCATACAAGCCCAAGCGGGGAAGTGGATAGAAACTCCTGTTTTTAGGTTTAAAATACATGAGAATAAAAATAACCTCCCAGAAACAGATGATAACTTCATAATAATTTTCAGAGATATTGAGTCGCAAACCCGAAAGCACCAAAAACTTCGGGTTGAAGAGATTCGAAATTCAACCATGATTAATCTGGTGATTGAAGGCAACAACAGAAAAAAGAACGAGGTGTTTTTGAATATGCATGCTCAAAAATTTTTACAAAAAGATTTAGATAAGAAGAATACCAGAGCTCAAAAAACTGTTGATTTCATTGAAGAGCAGCTAACGCATGTTTCTGAGTTACTAAAACGTTCAGAGGGAAGTTTGGAGAATTTTCGTTCGGAGGAACAGATTCTAAACATTGATTTTCAGTCGCAGAGAACCTTTGAGCAAATGGAGACGCTCCAGCAGGAGAAGGCACAATTAATTATTAAAGATAACTATTACGAGTACCTAACAAACTACCTTGATGAAGTTGAGGACGACGGCTCTGAACTGATTGCCCCATCCTCCTTAGGTGTTGAGGACCCACTGCTTTCGGGGCTTATTAATCAACTGATGCAACTCTATGCTGAACGTTCCGAAATTCTTATTAACTCGAAAAGGGACAACCCGCTTCTTTCTAATGTTGAGAGCAGAATAAAACACACAAAAAAGACAATAAAGGAAAGTCTAAAAAGCATTCAGCAAGCAAATAGCTTAGCAATAGCAAACCTTGATGAAAGGATTGAAAAGGTTTCACAAACAATTAGCCTTATACCCCAATCGCAAAAGCAACTATTTAATATCGAAAGGCAGTTTAAACTTCATGATGCATTATATACTCTTCTGCAAACTAAAAAATCTGAAATTGAGATTTCAAAAGCAGGACTAACCCCCGTTCACGAGATTATTGACACGGCCCTTGCCTCCGATAGCATAATTATATCTCCTAAAAGGAAAATGACATACATAATGGCTGTGTTTATTGGATTACTCCTGCCCTTACTAGCCATTATACTACTCGATTTTTTTAATGATAAGGTACGTTCCGACGAGGAGGTTGAGAAGATTGGATTATACCCAATACTGGGATATATTGCTAATAATCCAGAGAAGGACAATCAATTAATTTCATTCAAAAAACATTCTATTCAAGCTGAATCATTCAGGTCTGTCCGTACAAATTCTCAATTCGTAATACCACCAAATGAAAAGCCTGTAATAATGGTTACCTCCACTCTTTTTGAGGAGGGAAAAACCTTCGTTAGTTTCAATCTCGCAGCATCGTATGCAAGTATGAAGAAGAAAACCATTTTGCTTTCATTTGATATGCGCAAACCAAAGTTATCAAAATATCTTAGGAAATCACATAGCGTAGGGCTAAGCAATTTTTTAAGCAGTAACATTCCAGCAAAAGATATTGTTAAAGAATCGCATGTTGAGAATTTAGACATCGCATTCTCGGGTCCAATACCACCTAACCCTGCTGAATTGCTTAACTCTTCCAGAGTGAAAGAACTTTTTGATTACGCAAAGCAGCATTACGATTATATAATTATTGATACTCCTCCTGCTGGAATGGTGGCCGATGCTCTAATTCTAATCAACCATGTAAATGTAGTTATGTACCTTGTAAGGCATAACAGAACCCCAATAAAGCATCTGCAGCATACACTAAAGAACTTTAAGGAGAAAGACATAAAGAATGTAAACCTTGTGCTAAACGATGCTCCACTAAAGAAACGCTCTTACCACTACAACTCTTACGGACATAACTACGGGTATTTTGAGAAGAATTAGTAGTTTACCTCCAAATAAAGGGTTATAGTTTTTTTAAAAAGACTTAAAAATACAAGTCCCGCTCACCCGCTTTAACCCTATTAATCCTTTCCCTAATTTCTTTGGGATTACCCTGGCTATTCAACTCATCTAAAGTTTTATCAATTAGTTTCCATCCCTTTTCCTTAACTTCTGGAGTTGCATAATCAACAAGATATTCGCTAAGGGTAATAAGCGCGTTGGGGGTACAAAATCGCTTAATAAATCCTGGCACTGAGAACTCCATAAAATGCTCTCCTGTTCTTCCTAACCTATAACATGCAGTGCAGAATGATGGTATATTACCTTGGTCTATCAGCTCATCTATAATTTCGCCAAGCGAGCGGTTATCGTTTATCATAAACTGCTCCTTGTTAAGATTCTGGTCCTCATTTATAGTTTTTGAATAGTTTCCTAGTTCAATCTTAGTTCCTCCATCAATCTGCGATACGCCAAACTGAATAACCTCTCTCCTAATAGCAGCCGACTCGCGCGCTGTAAGTATTAGCCCAGTATAAGGAACGGCCAATCTAAGAATTGCAACAAGCTTAACAAAATCTTCATCGGAAACACGGTACTCCAAAGGAGAATCGAGAGATGAGGCTGATTGAATGCGAGGGAACGATATTGTATGCGGACCAACATTATAGCATGCTTCAAGGTGATTGGTGTGCCGTATCATGGACAGCAGGTCGAAGCGCCAATCGTACAATCCAAACAGTGCGCCAATACCCACATCATCCAGCCCAGCCTCCTGCGCTCTATCGAGAGAGGTAAGCCTCCAGTTGTAATCGCTCTTTTTACCGCCTAGGTGATATTTTGCATAAGCCTCTGGATGATAGGTCTCCTGAAAAACCTGATAGGTTCCTATACCCGATTCTTTTACTGTCCTAAACCCCTCAATATCCAAAGGAGCAGCGTTAATATTTACCCTTCTAATTTCGCCATTTCCTTTTTTAACTCCGTAAACCAGTTTTACCGTGTGTGCAATATAGCTTGGTGAGTATTTAGGATGCTCACCATAAACCAGTATTAAACGCTTTTGCCCATTATCCTCCAGCGCTTCCACTTCATTAACAATCTCGCTATCTGAGAGGGTCATCCTCTCTGCCTCTTTGTTTGAGGTTCTAAAACCACAGTAACTGCAATTATTTGTGCAGTAATTCCCAATGTAGAGTGGCGCAAAAAGCACAATCCTATTACCGTAAACCTTCTCCTTTAAATCTCTTGCTGCCTGCAAAATTTCCTCAACAAGCAGTGGGTCTTTGGCATTAATTAGGATTGCAGTATCTTCAAGATTAAGCCTTTGCTTATTTTTTGCTTTAGCAATTACCTCGCGAACTTTCTCTTTGGTTGATTTTGAGTTATTAATATAATCCCATATCTCTTCTGAATCAATGAAAGGTTTCATTGGCTCATCTGGTATCCTGTATTTTTCTGGTGTAAATTTCATATACAAAACTTTAATGTTTGTGAAAATAATATCAGTTTAGAATGATAGTCTAAGCCTTAAGTAAATGTTTCGGCCCGGCTCAATGCTAATTGCCCCCCTATTTGTAGAAAGATGGTTTGTGTACTTCCTATTAGTTACATTATCAACACCAGCAAAAAGTTGAACATTTGATAATCCAACCTTTATCTTATGTGAGCTGAGTGCTATATCAAATCTTGAATATCCATCGGTTTGCAACTCGCCCTCTCCCAACTTATCCTGCTTTGTTGCTCCTAACCATGCAAACTGTATAGCACCCATTTTGGGATGCTTATAGCGCAACCCAAGCCTACCATTTAAGGGAGGAATTAAAGGTAGGTCCTCTCCCGCTTCTGTGTCCCTACCTCGAACATAAGCACCTGAACCAAAAAGCACTATGCCAGAGTAAACATTGTATTGAAAACCTAAATCGGCACCATATAGTAAAGCCTTACTTACATTTGCATTTATTAATGCAGCGGTAGTATCGGTTGTACCCTGCGATGGACCAGTATTTATTGTGTAGATAAACTCCCCTGGGGTTTCAACTATCATGTTTGTTAACCAGTTGGCAAAAGTATTTACCTGTAACGATAAACTAGGTTTCCAAACCCTTACACCCATATCAACAGAATATCCACTTTCTGGATTAAGAGATGGGTCGCCCAACCGAACCAAGTTACCAAGGTCTATATACTTAAAACGCTCTTCGAGCGATGGTGAACGAAAAGAGCGAGCAAGATTAAGTGAAAGGTCAATATCGCTAACTAAATTGTAGAGCAAGCCTGTATTAGCGCTCCACGACACATCATTCTCAGCACCCTCCTCAAATGTTATTCGCTGGTTTGGTGGTGTATCGTTTCTTTCACCGTTTACAATAAGATAATCAATGTCAAAACCCTGCTCGTTTTGAATAAGAATACCATCAAGCCTACCCCCAAGAATAAGCGTTAGTTTATCGTCAAAAAAATTGGTTTCGTCCTGAACAAAAACGCCTGCACTTCCAAAGGTTGATTCGGGTATTGGCGTTTCTCCACGTACAAGATTATTTGTTGCCTCAATATCATCATCCTCATTAATAACATCAACTCTAATATACTTTTCGCGTGATGTTGTTAGCTTGCGAGCCCAAACATCAACACCAGCAGTTAGTGTATTTTTAGAGGATAAATGCCAGCTAGTCTGTAGCTGTGCTCCATGGGTAAGGTGCTCACCAGTTGGTGTGAATAACTCTGGTGTTACACGCTGAGTTCCTGCAGGTATAGGCACCTCATTTACCACATTGGGACTAAGGGCCACATCACGCAGTATGTACTGTGTAAAATAGTTTAGTTTTAAAGAGGTTAGCTTATCGGTCACATCGGTAATCTCGTAGTTTGCTGAAATTAACTGACGACCAATATCTGTATATGTAGCAGTTGCAGGACCAGGGAAAGCATCGCCACCGGGTATCCCTACATCATTTGCCCAGTATCGCTGAAAGTTGATTTTTAGTTTGTGGTTACTCAGTGGTTTTACACCAAGCGTAGCCGAAAGGTTATTGGCAGTAAACTGGCTGTTGGGCAAAACCCCTTCGGGTGTATTAATATTGCTAGCATCGGTATAGCTTCCACTTGCTCTTAGGTACCATTTTTCTGCTCCTGCATTTATGCTTGCATGGCCAGTGTACTGCTCATTAACTGAGGAAAAACCTGTAATAATATTACCTGAAAGGTAAGGGCTGTCCTTAAAGCTGCCATCCTTAGTAATAATATTAATAATTCCTCCCATTGCCCCAGTACCATAAAGCGACGATTGAGCACCCTTAATAACTTCAACTCGCTCAACGTCATTAACATCTATCATGCTAAACGAAGCAGTTAAATCAGTTGCTGTTTCCACCCTATTGCCATCAATAAGTGTAACCAGCCTGTTCTCACTCAGACCTCTTACATTCACATTAGTAGCCCAAACACCATCGCCACCAACAGCAACGCCAGGCTCATTGGCAAGCACGTTTGATAATGTTATTGCTGATTCTTGTTGAAAATCGAAAGCCTCAACCACAGCCAATGGTGTTGGCAGCTCTCTAATGCTCCTATTTACTCTGAAGCTTGACACTACCAACTCGCCTAATGGTATGGGCTGGGGAGTGAGAAAGAACTCAAAGGCCTCCTCTTTATTAACAGTTATATTTTTTACTAGTGGCTGATATCCTATAATTTTAAAGGTTAGTTCAATAGTGTTATCAGAAACTTTTGCAGAAAAAGCTCCTCGGGAGTTTGTTGTGGTATAAATAGTTTCACTAGAACTATCAGGTACATTCACTTCAACAACAACATCCTGCAATAGCCCCTGCGTTTCGGCATCGCGAACTATACCTTTAATTTGCGTATTCTGACCTAAAGTGGTAAAGGACAACCCAATTGCAATAGCTGCAATTAAAAATTTAAGATTTCTCATTACTAATGTTCTTTAAAAGTACCGATTTAACCTGAATACCCTTTAAACGGCCAAGCTGACCTGTAAGGGAACCAATTTCATCCGTGGTACCTTCAAGAACTAGAGAAATAACGCTTTGCCCGTTGCTGCGGGGCAAACCTTGTCGTCCGATAATAAATTGGGAATGCTTTGAGATGATATCGTTCAGGAGATGAACGTTTTCGCGGCTCTCAATTTGAATTAATGCGGTTCCTACTCTCTTTTCCATCAGAATACCTCCGGATTAGATTTTTTTAAAAACCTGCAAAACCTTGATTAAGAATAAAATCCACATCTCAGTTTCAAAACAGGTTTATTGTTATTTGTTTAACAAAAATAACATATTGATTGTTAACTACAAAATATTTTTGAACTAATTTAGTAAACGAATAATAATTATTAGAGTTACTTTTTCAATAGGGTAAAATCAAACTTAGAAAAATGGATAGATTTTAATTGAAATGGATAGATTTGCATAAAATATTTATACCAATGTACTATAAACAGCTTA
>JAWLEY010000189.1:0-5464 GCA_041685855.1 Perlabentimonas sp.
GATCAATAAAAAACAAAAAGAATTACTTGGGTTACCGTCTGAAGAAGAAGGGCTTGGAGAGTTCAACGTACTAACTGATCCCTATAGCGTAGCACATGGTACTCATCCTTTCGAATACCGGCAATCCTTTCCCCGAGGATGTTGGATTGGAAAACCCGCATACGATGGACCTGCAGTTAGTTTCAACTCTTGTTGAACAAATAAACGGTACGATAGAATTATAAAAGAAACCAAACACTGTATTCACTATAGGGTTTCCAATTGAAGAGGATTAACTTATTCTTGTTATGGCCTTAGACGATTTTTGCGATTATAGGGTTCCACCCCTTGCCTGGGAACAAGTGCACCGCACCTATTCACTTAAAACGTACAATTAATTTGACATTTCTAATATCCTTATAAAAACTATAGTATAAAGGTAATGGTAGATAAAAAGTACTTCCTCGAATGTTCTACCTATAGTTAGCTTTTATATGGAGTTATGTGTACCTATGTCCAAAAAAATACTTTTAGTCGAAGATGAAGCCCTTATCGCCATGTCTGAAAAAAGGGAGCTTGAGAAATATGACTACCTTGTTCACCATGTAACTACCGGAGAAAAAGCAGTACAAGCTATTCTTGATAACGTGCTTCCTGTTGATTTGATCCTTATGGACATCGATCTTGGTTCCGGTATTGATGGTACACAGGCTGCTGAAAAGATACTTAATCATAAAGATATTCCTGTTGTCTTTTTGTCATCACATACAGAACCGGAGGTAGTCGAGAAGACAGAAAAGATTACCTCTTATGGTTATGTAGTGAAAAATTCCGGCATTGTTGTTCTTGATGCTTCGATTAAGATGGCTTTTAAGCTCTTTGAAGCAAATCGTAGAATCCTTGGAAGTGAAATAAAGCAGAAAACGATGCTTGCTAACATCTCAGATGTCATTGTAATCATCGATAAGAAAGGAGTAAATAGGTATAAAAGCCCGAATATTACAAAATTGTTTGGTTGGAAGCCTGAAGAACTTATTGGAAAAAGCACCTGGGACAACGTGCATCCGGATGACTTGAGGGATGCACAGTTATTTTTTAACGGCATTATGGAAGAGCCTGGTGCTACTGGAACAGCTGAATTTAGATATCGATGCAAAAATGGTGAATACGCAATTATAGAAATTACACTGATGAATCTATTACATGACAAGGTAATTCAGGGTCTATTAGGGAATTATCATAATATTTCAAACCGGAAAAAAATTGAAGAGGAACAGCTTGCACTCGCTGCTCTTGTAGAGAATTCTAACGATATCGCCATCGTCAAAAATATTGAACGCCGTATAATATCAGGTAATAAAAACTTTGTTCAGGCATCAATGTCAGAATCCCTTTCAGATTTGGTAGGAAAGACTGATGCGGACATCCTTGGAATTCCGGAAGATCAAGAACCAGTGCATTCCTACATGCTTGATGACCTTAAGGCACTCAAATTAAAGCCAGGAGAATCTCTCTTACGGGAAGAGGGTATTCCTTCAGAGGAAGGCCTACTGCGGACATACATGACCCGCAAATTTCCTATAAGCATTGCATCAAAGGTCATAGGTATCGGCGTCATAACAACGGATATCACCACACAAAAACAGAATGAGGAAGAGATTAAATCACAAAATACACTGTTATCAATGATTATGGAAACAAGTCCGGTAGGTATTACAACCGTTGATAAAACTGGGAACATCACCTATGCAAATAAAAGGGCTGAAGAGATACTTGGTCTGGTGAAGGGCGAGATTACATCACGAACCTATGATGCCCCATTATGGAACCATACTGATCTTGACGGTTCTCCTTTGCTGGATGAGAAACAACCTTTTAATATAGTAAAAACTACAATGACTACTGCCTACAATGTGCAGCACGGCATAACATGGCCAGATGGAGGGGTTGTATTATTATCAATAAATGCCAGTCCCATGAAAGATATTGATGGAAATTTTAATGGGATGGTGGCGACATTAGAAGATATAACAGATGCCAAAAATAATGAAGAAATAATTTTTAAGCAGTTAACAGAAAAAGAAACTATGGTGAAGGAAGTTCATCATCGCATTAAAAATAATATATCATCTATTGAAAGTTTTCTTTCATTGCAGGCCGATGACACAAATAATGTAGATGCAAAAAAAATATTGAATAATGCTACATCTCGGGTTCAAAGTATGAGAATTCTATACGATAAGTTGCTTATGGGAAAAAGTTTTGAAGAGGCATCTATTAAGGAATACGCTGACAGCATTATTGATTCGATAGTTGAGATATTCGGTGAAAAAAAGGATATTATAACAGAAAAAGAGATATCTGATTTTATTATTAGCACCAAAATTCTCTTTCCTATCGGCATTATTATCAATGAACTTTTTACTAATATTTATAAATATGCTTTTAAAGATCGTAACAGCGGTACAATATTTATTTCAATAAAAAAAACTAAAAACTTGGTTACTCTCATTATTCACGATAACGGGATAGGTATAGATGAGAGAAAAAAATTAAACAAATCCCCCGGATTTGGACTTACCATAGTTAAAATGCTTGTTGAACAATTACAGGGTACTTATAGCATTCAAAATGATAATGGTACAAAGTTTCAACTCTTGTTTAACATATAAGCGGTACATTAGAATTACAGAAAAGACCATATCCAACAATATTTTCTATTAAACTAAAAATAGGAGAGTAATAGATGGCGGACAGAATAGGAGATAATCTCGTAAAAATCGGTGCAATTACACAAGAACAAGTTGAAGATGTCCTTCAAAGACAAAAAACTGGGGATACTCGCCTATTTAATTTCCTTGACTCAGGGAGCTAATAAACCTATTTTAATAGCGAAGTGGAGTTCATAATATAAAAAATAAAGTGCAGGATGCCATGGTTACCGAGAAGCAATATTCAGCCTACTTTGATGCCTTGTTAAGTGGGGACCAAAGACGTTGTGCAGAGATAGTGTCAGGTTTATTGGATAACGACATAGATGTAAAGCTGCTCTACAAAAACTTGTTTCAACGGAGTCTTTATGAGATAGGCGAACTGTGGGAGATGAACAAAATATCTGTTGCTACGGAACATCTTGCTACATCAATCACAGAAAGCCTTCTCACCCTTGTGTATCCGATTATTTTTGCTAAACCCCATACAGAGCATACGGCAATCGTCAGTTGCGTGGCGAATGAGTTCCATCAAATTGGCGGCAAGATGGTAGCAGATTTCCTAGAGTTAAACGGCTGGCATGCATATTTTCTCGGAGCTAATACCCCTGTGAGGGATTTAGTAGAGCTGATAGAAGAAAAAAAACCAAATTTTGCAGCATTGTCCCTATCCTTGTACTTCAATTTGCCCAAGCTTTATAAGACAATTGAAGCAATAAGGTCTCATCAACCGGAATTGCCCCTGCTGGTGGGGGGGCAAGCCTTTCGTTGGGGAGGCCAAGAACTGCAAAATAGTTATGAAGGCGTAAAGCTCCTTCACTCACTTGATGAGTTAGAATCTTTTATAAAAGCCTACTGAGATAAAGATACATGGAATTGAAACTTATAGAACTTATCAGAACTAACGCCCCAATTTTCTATATTGAACTCGATGCTGAAGGTATAATTACTAGGACAAATGAGTTTACCACAAGTTTATTAGGGAGAAATCCAACGGGCTTACACTATCGTGAGGTTATTGTAGATTTTACAGAATCGGTTGATATTCAAAGGCTTTCAGAAGATCCTACTCTCTCTCACCGTATGAGTGTATCCACTTCTTCCAACCTCCCGCAGGATTTTCAGTGTACGGTTCTTAGTTCGAAGGGTGGGTATCTTATAATTGGTTCGAGCGATTATCAAGAGTTTGCTAGTGTGCAGAAGCAGATATTAAAGCTCAATCAACAGCTTGGCAACACAACACGGGAACTTCAAAAAAGTAATGCCGAACTGGCTCGACTAAACAAAATGAAAAACGAATTCCTCGGTATTGCCACCCATGATCTCCGTAATCCCTTAGGTTTAATAATGACCTTCAGTGAGTTTTTGATTGATGAGACGGGAGATCAGCTCTCTGAAGAGCACAACTACTATCTGCAAAAAATACACAGCTCTTGTGATTATATGAAGCAATTGGTTGACGACTACCTTGATGTTGCAAAGATAGAATCTGGTAAGATAGAACTAAATCTGCAGCACAGAAACATAGCGACAATTGTAAAACAGGTTATTAGTGTCGCTAATCTTCAGTCTAAGAAGAAGAGTATTGAACTTCATGTTGAGCAGGATCAGGATATACCACCAGTAGAACTCGATCCTGAAAAAGTTGAACAAGTGTTAAGGAACATTATAACAAATGCCATTGAACATTCGAATGAGCACAGCAGTATAAACCTGCGTACTTACCTATTAAAGGATACAATTCGGATAGAGGTAGAAGACCATGGGGTAGGGATTCCGGAAAAGGATATTCCCATACTTTTTAATCCCTTTGAGAAGAAGTCTTCCAAAAAAACGGGAGGAGAGAAGAGTACTGGTTTAGGATTAGTTATTGCACGTAAGATAATCGAAGCACATCAGGGTGAAATAAGAGTTGATAGCAAAGAAGGGGCTGGCACTAGCTTTAAGATTCTGTTGCCCCTTTCTCATAAGGAGTGATATGTATGACGAGAGAAGAATTAATTACATTAGCAGAACCCCTAGAACAGCCAAGCAGCGAGGCCTCGCAGGAGTTTGAAACACAGCTTGAACAGATTGCCAATGAACTGTATAAAAGGATGAATGCGCGTCCTGATCTGGAAAAATTGATCGGGAATACTGAGAATCGAGCTATGATGGAAGATAATAGCCGCAACTTCTGTCGTTTTATGTCCGCTCTTTTTCAGCGTTACCAACCTGAGGTCTTTGTAGATACGATTCTGTGGGTGTTTCGAACTTACCGGTCCCACGGATTCAACATAAGTTTTTGGCCGGCAAATATCGATACATGTGTCGAGATTGTTCGTGAACTACTCTCAGCGGATAGTTTTAATGAGATTTATCCTTTTTACAAATGGATTATTGTAAATATTCCGTCGTTTACCATTATAAGTGACCAACTTATAGAATCTAGTAAAAAAAAGGACAACAATGTCAGACCCAAATAGGCAAGAAAATACAGATAATTACGGTAAATTGCTCATACTTATTGTGGATGATGATCCGGATATTTTGATGATGACTTCCCGTATTTTACATAAAGCTGGATTTAATGTTATTGAAGGTTCTTCAGGCGAAGAGTGCCTGCGCCTGGCAAAAGAACATAAACCTGAACTGATACTTCTTGATGTGGTGATGCCCGATATTAATGGGATAGAGGTATGCCAGCGCATTAAAAACGATAAAACCCTTCAGAACTCTTTTTTAATATTGATGTCGGGACAAAGAACTACCTCAGATGAGCAGGCGGATGGGCT